>CBIGPF010000121.1:0-18270 GCA_966191535.1 uncultured Pseudomonas sp.
CCACCCACCGAGGCAAAAAAATCCCCCGCTGGAAGCACCAGCGAGGGATGTGGGAACGGACGCCGCGAACGGCGCCCGGATGGGATCGAATAGGCAGACTAGTGCGGCGTGCCCAGCCCGGCGGCACTCATGAACAGACGCATCAACCAGGCTGCCACGCCGAGGCCGGCGACGCTCAGTACCCAGATCAGCGCCAGCCAGCCCAGGCGTTTGTGCAGCGGCGCCTTCTCCTGCTCTTCGTGAGTCATGCTCCGCACCTCTAGTGGTAGCCGTCGCCGTGTTTCACCTTGCCGCGGAACACGTAGTAGCTCCACGCGGTGTAGACGAGGATGAACGGGATGATGAACAGCGCGCCCACCAGCATGAAGCCCAGGCTCTGCGGCGGCGCCGCGGCGTCCCAGATCGACATCGACGGCGGGATGATGTTCGGCCACAGGCTGATGCCTAGCCCGCTGTAGCCCAGGAAGATCAGCGCCAGGGTCAGCAGGAACGGCTTCACGTGGTCGTTGCGCGCCACCGAGCGCAGCAGGCCGTAGAACGTCAGCAGCACCAGCAGCGGCACCGGCAGGAACCAGAACAGGTTCGGCAGGCTGAACCAGCGGTGGGCGATGTCCTCGTGGGCCAGCGGGGTCCACAGGCTGACGATACCGATCACCGCCAGCAGTACCAGCGCCAGCGGCTTGGCCAGGTCATGCATGCGTTCCTGCAGGCGGCCTTCGGTCTTCATGATCAGCCAGGTGCAGCCCAGCAGGCTGTAGGCGACTACCAGGGCGAGGCCACAGAACAGCGGGAACGGCGCCAGCCAGTCCAGCGCGCCGCCGGCGAAGGCGCGGTTTTCCACCGGGATGCCCTCGATGAAGGCGCCCAGCGCCACGCCCTGGAAAAAGGTCGCCACGAGCGATCCGACGATGAACGACTTGTCCCACAGGTGACGTTTGTTGGCCCGCGCCTTGAAGCGGAACTCGAAGGCCACGCCGCGGAAGATCAGCCCGACGAGCATCAGGATCAGCGGCAGGTAGAGCGCCGAGAGCACGGCCGAATAAGCCACCGGGAAGGCGCCGAACAGCGCCGCGCCCCCCAGCACCAGCCAGGTCTCGTTGCCGTCCCAGACCGGCGCCACGGTGTTCATCATCACGTCGCGGTCGCCTTCATCCTTGAAGAACGGGTAGAGCATGCCGATGCCCAGGTCGAACCCGTCCATCACCACGTACATCATCACGCCGAAGATGATGATGATCGCCCAGATCAGCGGAAGATCGATTCCCATGGCTCAGTTCCTCCCCGCATCAGTGGTGTCATCGTCGTCGAAGCCCTCTTCGGTGGCCGACAACGGCCGCGCAGCGGTACGTTTCTGGCCGGCGCCGCCATGGCTGGTCTCGCGACCTTCATGGGTGACCGGGCCCTTGCGCACCAGGCGCATCATGTAGCCGATGCCCACGCCGAACAGGCTGAAGTACACCAGCACGAACATCACCAGGGTCAGGCTCATCTGCGCGACGCTGTGGTTGGACACGGCGTCCGAGGTGCGCATCAGGCCGTAGACGACCCAGGGCTGGCGACCGATCTCGGTGGTGAACCAGCCGGCGAGGATCGCGATCAGGCCGGACGGCCCCATCCACAGCACCAGGTGGAGGAAGGCGCGACTCTCGAACAGGCGCTTGCGCCAGCGCAGCCAGACGCTCCACAGGCCCACCAGGATCATCAGCATTCCCAGGCCGACCATGACGCGGAACGACCAGAATATGATGGTGGAGTTGGGTCGATCGGCTTTCGGGAAGTCCTTCAGCGCCGGGATCGGCTCGGTCAGGCTGTGGTTCAGGATCAGGCTGCCGAGTACCGGGATTTCGATCTTGAAGCGGGTTTCCTCCCGCTCCATGTCCGGCCAGCCGACCAGCACCAGCGGCGTCGGGCCGCCTTCGCTGTTGTCCCAGTGGCCCTCGATGGCAGCGATCTTCGCCGGCTGGTGCTTGAGGGTGTTCAAGCCGTGGGCATCGCCCACCAGCGCCTGGATCGGCGCGACGATCAGCGCCATCCACATGGCCATCGAGAGCATCTTGCGAATCGCCGGGTTGTCGCGGCCGCGCAGCAGGTGCCAGGCCGCCGAGGCGCCGACGAAGAAGGCGGTGGCGACGAACGAGGCGATCGCCATGTGCAGCAGGCGATAGGGGAAGGACGGGTTGAAGATGATCGCCAGCCAGTCCACCGGCACCACGATGCCGTTGATGATCTCGTGGCCCTGCGGGGTCTGCATCCAGCTGTTGGAGGCGAGGATCCAGAAGGTGGAGATCAGCGTACCGATGGCCACCATCACCGTGGCGAAGAAGTGCAGGCCGGGGCCGACGCGGTGCCAGCCGAAGAGCATGACGCCGAGGAAACCGGCTTCCAGGAAGAACGCCGTGAGTACCTCGTAGGTCAGCAGCGGACCGGTGACGCTCCCGGCGAAGGCCGAGAACGCGCTCCAGTTGGTGCCGAACTGGTAGGCCATGACGAGTCCGGAGACCACGCCCATGCCGAAGTTGACGGCGAATATCTTCGACCAGAAGTGATAGAGGTCGCGGTAGACCTCCTCATGGGTCTTCAGCCACAGGCCTTCGAGCACGGCCAGGTAACTGGCGAGACCGATGGTGATGGCGGGGAAGATGATGTGGAACGACACGGTAAAGGCGAACTGGATCCGGGCCAGGTCGAGCGCCTCTAATCCGAACATGACTATTCCTCTTCAGGCTGACGCCCGCCACACGGCTGGCTGGGCACCGTGCCTTGCGCATGCGCAGGGCGTTCTTGCGTGATGTCTGTCTCTCTCATGACTCAGTTTCGAGCCACCGATCTCTCGTCGGTTCGGGTTCTTTTCGCCGCTCAATCAGAATGGACCACCATCCGCATTGACGCCGCTCAAGAAACTGCATTGATCTTACGCGCCCACCGGGTGCTGGCTGGAGTGGTGGGTTGCCGCGCGACGGGGTGTCGCGCGACAGCTTGTCTCAGGCCAGGACCGCTTTGGCCATATGAACAAAATCGAATATGAAAATGAAAAATTAATATTTTATTGGAATAAAAAGAGCGGGTAACTTTCGCTGCAACCGCTGCCGAGTGAGCCGCGGAAAAAGAATCCACCGCCCGTACGAAGGCCCCATCCCGGCCGGCCCGGACGCCAGCGGTCATCTGCCCCACAAGGACATTGCAATGAAAAAGCTGCTGCTTCTGACCGCCCTCGCCACTGCCTTCACCACCTCCGCCTTCGCCAACGAAAAGCTGGTCGTCGCCGCCACCCCGATTCCCCACGCCGAGATCCTCGAGCTGATCAAGCCGACCCTGGCCAAGGAAGGCGTGGACCTGGAGATCAAGGTCTTCACCGACTACGTACAGCCCAACGTGCAGGTCGCCGAGAAGCGCCTGGACGCCAACTACTTCCAGACCAAGCCGTACCTGGACAACTTCAACGCCGGCAAGGGCACCAACCTGGTCACCGTGACTGGCGTGCACGTCGAGCCCTTCGGCGGCTACTCGAAGAAGTACAAGTCCATCGACCAGCTGCCTGACGGCGCCACCGTCGCCATCCCCAACGAAGGCAGCAACAGCGGCCGCGCCCTGCTCCTGCTGCAGAAGGCCGGCGTGATCAAGCTGAAGGACCCGAGCAACGCCCTGGCCACCCCGAAAGACATCGCCGAGAACCCCAAGCACCTGAAGTTCAAGGAGCTGGAATCGGCCCTGCTGCCGCGCGTGCTGGACCAGGTCGACCTGGACCTGATCAACACCAACTACGCGCTGGAGGCCAAGCTCAACCCGGTGAAGGACGCGCTGATCCTCGAAGACCGCAACTCGCCCTACGTGAACTACCTGGTGGCGCGTCCGGACAACAAGGACAGCGATGCCCTGAAGAAACTCTCCGCAGCGCTGACCAGCCCGGAAGTCAAAGCCTTCATCGAGAAGAAGTACAACGGCGCCGTGGTGCCCGCCTTCTGATCCGTCGCCCGGCCGCTGGCCGGCCCCACCGACCCCCCCGGGGGGTGCGCATTCCGCCCACCCGCTTCGACGCCGGTGGGCAGGTTCCACCGGCGTTTTTCTTTCCCAAGGACTTGCCATGAGCGACCACGCCAAAGGCCCCTCCACCCGCGCTGTCCATGCCGGCCACGATGCCGACCGGCGCATGGTCACCCGCGCCAAGAGCCAGCCGATCTACCAGAGTTCGGTGTTCGTCTACGACTCCCTGGAACAGGTCGACGACTTCCTCGCCGGCAACCCCGACAACTACATGTACACGCGCATCGGCAACCCCAACCACAGCGCCGTGGAAGAGCTGCTGCGCGAGCTGGAAGGTGGCGAGGACGCGCTGTTCTCCGCCTCCGGCATGGCAGCGATTTCCGCCGCACTGCTGGGTGTGCTGGGTGCCGGCGATCACCTGATCGCCAGCCGCGAGCTGTACGGCACCACCCAGAGCCTGATCGAGAAGGAGCTGACGCGCTTCGGCATCGCCTCCACCCTGATCGACCTCAATGACCTGGCCGCGGTGGAAGCGGCGATCACCCCGAGCACCAAGCTGATCTACACCGAGACCGCCTCCAACCCGCTGGTGCGCGTCAGCAACATCCCGGCGCTGGCCGAGCTTGCCCACCGCCGCGACCTCAGGCTGCTGGTGGACAACACGTTCCTCTCGCCGGTGCTCTACCAGCCGCTGCGCGATGGTGCCGACCTGGTGATCCACAGCACCACCAAGTACCTCAACGGCCACAGCGACGCCATGGGCGGTGCGCTGGTCGGCGATGCGAAGTGGGTCGCCGCCGCGCGGCGCTTCCAGATCAACGCTGGCGGCAGCGCCAGCCCGTTCGAGAGCTGGCTCAACTTCCGCGGTGCGAAAACCCTGGCCCTGCGCATGAAGGCCCACTCGCAGAACGCCCAGGCGCTGGCCGAGGCCCTCGAAGCGCATCCGCAGGTCGCCCGCGTGTTCTACCCCGGCCTGCCCTCGCACCCGGACTTCGAGCTGGCGCAGCGGCTGTTCCGCAAGGGCCATTCGGGCATGTTGAGCTTCACCCTGAAGGGCGGCCTCGACCAGGTCGACACACTGATCGGCGCACTGCAACTGGCCGCCTTCGCCCCGTCGCTGGCCGGTGTCGCCAGCAGCATCACCCACCCCGGCAAGACTTCGCACCGCGCGCTGTCCGCCGAGGCCCTGACCGCGCTGGACATCCACGACGGCACCATCCGTGTCTCGGTGGGCATCGAGGACAGCGAGGACATCGTCCGTGACTTCCTGCAGGCGCTGGACGCGCTGTAACAGCAGAAGGAGAGTTTCCATGAATGCACCCCACGCGCCGCTACCGCTGCTGACCTTCCCCGACGCCGACAAGAGCCCGCTGAGCATCCGCGCCAAGGCGCTGGTGTTCTTCGACCCGCGCTCCCACGAAGTGCGCGACGAGGTGGAGCGCCTGGCACCGTTGCCGCAGCCGGTGCTGATCCACGGCGAGACCGGCACCGGCAAGGAGCTGCTGGCCCGCCACATCCACCGCGCCAGCGAGCGCCCGGGCCTGTTCGTCGCGGTCAGCTGCAGCGCACTGAGCCGCAACTACGCCGACGCCGAGCTGTTCGGCTACGCGCCGGGCGCGCACAACGGCCCGGTGGGCAGCCGCGCCGGCTGGTTCGGTTCGGCCAACGGCGGCACGCTGTACCTGGACGAAATCGCCGACCTGCCGCTGTCGCTGCAGCAGAAGCTGTTGCGCGTGCTGCAGGAGCGCGAAGTGCTGCGCGTTGGCGCACGCGAGCCGGTGCCGGTGGACGTGCGACTGGTCGCTGCCACCAGCATCGACCTGGGGCAGGCGGTGAAGGCGGGGAAGTTCCTCGAAGGCCTGCAGCAGTACCTGCACGACGGCAACCTCACGCTGCCGCCGCTGCGCGAACGCATCGGCGATATCCAGCCGCTGGCCGAGTACTTCCTCGGCGTGCACGCGCAACGCCTGGAACTGCCGGTGCCAGAGATCGCCAGCGACACCCAGCGCGAACTGGAAGGCTATTCGTGGCCGGGGAATATCCGCGAGTTGGAGAATGTCATCCACTTCGCCCTGCTGGTCAGCCCGGACGAGGAAATTCGCCCGGAGCACCTGAACTTTTCAGGGGGCGTCACGAGAGCGGGCAGCGTGGCCGGAACGGGCGGGGAAACGGAGGTGAACGAAGCGTCACTGGAGCACCTGGTGCGCCAGCCCGGCGTCGCGGCGCAACTGCGTGCGCTGCTGCAACGCCTGGAGCACGAGCGCGGCTGATGCCGCGCTGTAGTCGCCAGCGCGACCCGAGGGGCCGCGCACGGGCGACAGCATGCTACGAGGTGGAGGCTCTTACTTGGTGGCGGTGTTGGAGTGAGCAACCACCGGAGTGCACGACGGGTTGGTCAGCTTGGCCGGATCGGTCAGCAGGCCCGGCATCATGCGCGAGGTGCAGTTGAAGATACGGCCCTTGGTGGTGGTGGCCACGTAGGAGAGTTCCTGGGCACCCAGGGCGTCCGGCTGACCGGCTTTGACGTCGCTGACGACCAGCTCGTCGGAGGAAGCCAGACCGATCATCTGGGCGGTGGCGGCTTGCAGCGGAACGATGGCCTGGTTGGTGGTCATGGTCTGGCAGCCAGCCAGCGAAGCGAAGAGTGCAGTGGCAACGGCGATACGTTTGAAGTCCATCTCGAGATGCTCCCTAATTTGGTGGTTTTTTGTCCTGCCGGGGGAGACTAACGGAATCAGCAAGTCAATCGCCATAGCCGTTTCACATGTTTTTCACGAAAAGTTGCACACTCGTTCAAGCTTTCAAGCTCAAACCCGCTCTACTCCGGGAATTGTGCTAAGCAAAAGCCTGTTTCACGCCCCTGACAGCCGTTTATCGCGTCAACGCCAGGAACGGCGCTGAACCGTTTCACCTTTGGCGACGAATGGTCGCAGTGAAAGGCCTCGCCGACTTGCAGGTCGGCAGGAGGGAATCCTGAGCAAGAAGTCAAAATCAGGACTATTCACCAGCGATATCAAACAAAGCAGTCTCATCGACCAGATCAATACCGCTCATCAAGACCATTCACTTCTTTTCGTCACAATCTTCAGGGAAAATGGCTAACAGGCGGTCGGGACCCATTTTCCCCGGCGCCATTGGAGACTATCGTGACCAGCTTTGCCGCTCTTGCTAACTTCTTCGCCGCCACCGCTTTCCTGACTGCGCCCGCGAAGGCCGACCCGGAACGCCGTGAGATCCGTGAGGCGAAAAAGAACCGTCGCAAGTAAAGCAGTACCCGCTCCGCTCGGCCCTCGACCAGGGCCGGCGGCGGGACCACCGGTCCCGCCGATTGGCCTTTTCGGGCTCAATCGTGTTTTCATTGAATGCTTGTTCAAGGAAAATTTCGAGGGACCTCGCCCGTTTTGTCCGTTGCACAATCCTCCCCGTCCGTAACACCCTCGCCCTCCATGCGCATGAACCCACCGGTCTTCTACGGTGCGGCCGCGCTGATCCTGCTCTTCGCCCTGATCGTCATCAGCCAGCCCCAACGGGCCGGTGAGTGGCTGCTCGCCGCACAGTCCTGGGCCGCCGACAGCGTCGGCTGGTACTACCTGCTGGCGATGACGCTGTACCTGATCTTCGTGGTGGTCACCGCGCTTTCCGGCTACGGAAAGATCAAGCTCGGTGCCGACCACGACGAGCCGGAATTCAGCTACCTGTCCTGGGCCGGCATGCTGTTCGCCGCCGGCATCAGCATCACCCTGTTCTTCTTCTGCGTGTCCGAGCCGCTGACCCACTTCGCCCAGCCGCCGCAAGGCGAAGCCGGCACCCCGGAAGCGGCGCGACAGGCCATGCAGCTGCTGTTCCTGCACTGGGGCCTGCATGGCTGGGGCGTGTTCGCCCTGGTGGCGATGGCGCTGGCCTACTTCGCCTACCGTCACAACCTGCCACTGGCGCTGCGCTCGGCGCTCTACCCGCTGATCGGCAAGCGCATCAACGGCCCGATCGGCTACACCGTGGACTGCTTCGGCATCATCGCCACGGTGTTCGGCCTGGGCGCGGACATGGGCTTCGGCGTACTCCAACTCAACGCCGGCCTGGACTTCCTGTTCGGCGTCGCCCACAGCCATCCGGTGCAGATGACGCTCATCGCGCTGATGATGGGGGCGGCCATCCTGGTCGCCGTGTCCGGCGTGGACAAGGGCATCCGCCTGCTGTCCGACATCAACATGCTGCTGGCCTGCGCGCTGCTGCTCTTCGTGCTGTTCGCCGGCCCTACGCAACACCTGCTCAACACCCTGGTGCAGAACATCGGCGACTACCTCGGCGCCCTGCCGACCAAGAGCTTCGACCTCTACGCCTACGGCAAGGATGGCAGCGACTGGCTGGGTGGCTGGACGGTGTTCTACTGGGCCTGGTGGATCGCCTGGGCGCCCTTCGTCGGCCTGTTCATCGCACGTATTTCCCGTGGGCGGACGATCCGCGAGTTCGTCTTCGGCGTGCTGTTCATCCCCCTGGGCTTCACGCTGGCGTGGATGTCGATCTTCGGTAACAGTGCCCTGGACCAAGTGCTCAACCATGGCTTCAGCGAACTGGGCCGCGTGGCCATCGCCGATCCGTCCATGGCGCTCTACCAGATGCTGCAGAACTACCCGGCCAGCCGGGTGGTGATCGCGGTGACCGTGCTGGTCAGCTTCGTGTTCTTCGTCACCTCGGCGGACTCCGGCACCGTGGTGCTCTCCACCCTCTCCGCCCACGGCGGCAGCGCCGACGACGACGGTCCGAAGTGGCTGCGGGTGTTCTGGGGCGTGGCCACTGCGCTGGTCACCGGCGGTCTGCTGTTCGCCGGCAGCATCGATGCGCTGAAGTCAGCGGTGGTACTGACCTCGCTGCCCTTCTCGCTGATCCTGCTGTTGATGATGTGGGGCCTGCACAAGGCGTTCTACCTGGAATCCCAGCGTCAGCGCTCTCGCACCCACTCGCTGGCGCCGCCGCCTTCGGCCAAGCCCGGCGGCTGGAAACGGCGCATCTCCCAGGCAGTGCATTTCCCCACCCGCGACGAGGTGTACCGCTACATGGTCGACGTGGTCAGCCCGGCGATCGCCGAGGTTTCCGAGGTGTTCCGCGAGAAGGGCCTGCAGGTGGATTCCGACCTGGACCTGAGCAACCTGGAGATCGGCCTGGAGATCGGCCACGGCGCGCAGCATCCGTTCCTCTACCAGGTGTCGATGCGCGGCTACTTCACCCCGTCCTTCGCCCGCGCCGGCATGGGCGGCCTGCACCTGAAGAACCGTCGCTACTTCCGCGCCGAGGTGCACCTTTCCGAAGGCAGCCAGGACTACGACCTGATGGGCTACAGCAAGGAGCAGATCATCAACGACATGCTCGACCAGTACGAGCGGCACCTGCAGTTCCTGCACCTGGTGCGCTGAGCCCGTGAACCGACGAAAAAGGCGCCCGCAGGCGCCTTTTTCACATCACCACGAAGGATCAGCCGCGGGTGCCGCCCAGCACCTTGCGGTAGAACAGCACGCAGATCGCCACGAAGACCACCAGGCCCAGCCACTGCGCGGTGTCCTCGAAACTCCCGCCGACCAGGGCCAGGGGCGAGGCAGAGCCAGTGGCGCCGATGATCGCGGCGAGCAGAATGCCCATCAGGCTCTCACCGACGATCAGGCCGGAGGCCAGCAGCACGCCGCGGCGCCTGGGCTCGTCGGAGAACTTCTCCACGTCCTTGCCAGCCGCCAGCGCGCGCTTGGCCAGGGCGGTTTCCAGCAGCCAGCCGATCACCGCGCCGACCACCAGGGTCATGCCGATGGTCGGCGGCAGGTAGATGCCCAGACCCACGGCGAGCACCGGCAGGCTGGCCTTGCCGGTACGGCGCAGCAGCACGTCGACCAGGATCAGCGCGATGCCCAGCGCGACGCCGATCAGGATCATGTTCCAGTTCAGCGCGTTGTGGAAAATCCCGCTGGCAATCGCCGTCATCAGCGTCGCCTGCGGCGCGGCCAGCGCGGCGTTCGGGTCCATGCCCTCGCGGGGCAGCGCACCGGTGAAGCCGTAGGCGTTGAACAGCAGTTCCAGCACCGGCGGGATCACCAGGGCGCCCACCAGGCAGCCGACGATCAGTGCCACCTGCTGGCGCCACGGGGTCGCGCCGACCAGGTAACCGGTCTTCAGGTCCTGCAGGTTGTCGTTGGAAATCGCCGCGATGGCGATCACCACCGAGGTGGTGAACAGCGCCAGGGCGATGGCCAGCTTGCCGCCCTGCTGATCGAGGAAGCCGGCTTCCAGCGAGCCGACGCCGAGGATCAGCAGCGAGACCAGGATCACCGCGATGATGCCGATGCCGGAGATCGGGCTGCTCGAGGAGCCGACCAGGCCGGCCATGTAGCCGCAGGCCGCGGCGATCAGGAAGCCGAAGAAGAAGGCGAAGATCACGCAGACCGCCACCAGGCCCCAGAAGCCGAAGCCGTGCAGGTCCGGCGCCGCCTCGCCGAGGAAGTAGGAGAACACCACGAACAGCGCCACTAGCAGCAGGCCGGCGATGGCGACGATCCACTTCGCGGACAGGTCCTGCTCGGTGCGCAGGTCGCTCACTTCACCGCGTCCACGCACGGCGTTGAGGGACGACCAGACGCCCTGCACCATGGGCTTGAACAGGGTCGCCAGGGTCCACAGCGCAGCGATGCCGATGGTGCCGGCGCCGAGGAAGCGCACCTGGCTGCTCCACAGCTTGGTGGCCAGCTCCGGCAGGCTTTGTCCGGCGGCCAGCACGCTGTTCACCGAGAGTAACGGCACGGCCACGCCCCAGGCGATGACCACGCCGATCAGGATGGCGATGCCGGCGGTGATACCCATCAGGTAACCCGCCCCCACCAGCGCCAGGGAGAAGCCGGTGGACAGACGAAACGCTGCCTGCCCGGCCGTGATCCAGAAGCTGAAGCCTTCGGCGAGCACCTTGAAACCGCTGCTGAGCAGACTGAAGGCGGCGGCGACCACGCCACCGGCGACGATGTCACGCAGGCCAGGACCGCCCGCTTTCGCCGGTTTGCCGGCCTTTTCCTCTTCCTCGTCCTGGCTACCGACGCGGAGGATTTCCGCCGCGGCCACGCCTTCGGGATACGGCAGGTTGCTCTGGACCACCATCACCCGGCGCAACGGGATGGTGTAGAGCACACCGAGGATGCCGCCGATGGAGCAGATGGCGGCGGTCTGCCAGAACGGGAAACCGCTCCAGTAACCGATCATCAGCAGACCGGGCAGGATGAAGATGATCGAGGACAGGGTGCCGGCCGCCGAGGCCTGGGTCTGCACCATGTTGTTCTCGAGGATGTTGGAGCCGGAGAAGTAGCGCAGCACGGCCATGGAAATGACCGCTGCGGGGATCGACGAGGCGAAGGTCAGGCCAACCTTGAGGCCGAGATAGACGTTGGAAGCAGTAAACACCACGGTGATCAGCGCGCCGAGGATCAGGCCGCGAACCGTCAGCTCGGCGAGGTTGGACTCGTCGGGAATCCGTTCTTGCATGTAGGCAATCTCTTTATGAAGCGAAACTGCCAAAGCGTAGGACAGTGAGCCCTCCACCGCGACCCAGAATGGCGACGAATGCGGTCTGCGGTGCGGCTTCGTTGCCGCAAGTCAGGAAGATGGCGGGCGAGTCGCCCCCATTGAGTGCCTGCTGGAGGAATGAGTCAGAACGGCTTGTCGCCCAGGATCGTCGCCCGGTGCATCACCCGGCGCTGCGGGCGGTAGTCGTCCACCGCGTAATGCTGGGTCACGCGGTTATCCCAGAAGGCTACGTCGTTCTCCTTCCAGCGCCAGCGTACGGTGAACTCCGGGCGAGCGAAGTGGGCGAACAGCAGGTCGAGGATGGCGCGGCTTTCCGCCGGCTCCAGCTCGTTGATGCGGGTGGTGAAACCGTCGCTGACGAACAGTGCCTTGCGCCCGGTGACCGGGTGCGTGCGAATCACCGGATGGCTACGCGGCGGGTTTTTCTTGCGCGCGTCCTCCAGCCGCGCCAGGTCCGCATCGGTGGCACCGAAGCGCTCCTGGGGGAAGGACTTGCTGATGTCGTGGGTTGCGCTCAGCCCGTCGAGCAAGCGCTGCAACGGTTTCGACAGTGCCTCGAACGCCGCGATGCCGCTGGCCCACAGGGTGTCGCCACCGTAGGGCGGCAGCTGCTTGGCGGCCAGCACGGCGCCCAGCGCCGGTGTCTCGAGGAAGGTCACGTCGGTGTGCCAGATAGCGTTGTCGCGCACGTCGGTGACGGCGGTGTCGAGGACGATGACTTCACGCTGCTCGGGCGAGCTGGGGTAGATCGGGTGGATGTGCAGGTCGCCGAAGCGCGCGGCGAAGTTCGCCTGCTGGCTCGGCGTCAGCGGCTGGTCGCGGAAGAACAGCACCTGGTGATCGAGCAGGGCCTGCTCGATCTGGCGCTGCGCCGCGTCATCCAGTGGGTCGGCCAGGCGTACGCCGGAAACGATGGCGCCCAGGGCCGGGCTGATGGGTTCGATGCTCAGGGTGGTCATGTTCGTGTTCTCTCGTGAGGTTCACGGGAAGAGCCGTACTCTCCCCAGCCCCTCGCCAGCGTGGCGAGGGCGTCGGATCGATGTGCTTATTCCCAGGACGCGAAGCGCTTCTGCAGCCAGCGCAGCCCCAGCTCGAAGCTGAGCGCGATGGCGGCGATCAGCAGGATCCCCAGCACCACCACGTCGGTGGCGAGGAACTGCGCGGCGGACTGCACCATGAAGCCCAGGCCTCGGTTGGCGGCAATCAGCTCGGCGGCGACCAGGGTCGACCAGCCCACGCCCAGGGCGATGCGCAGGCCGGTCAGGACGTCCGGCAACGCGCTGGGCAGGATCACGTGGCGCACCACCTGCAGGCGGCTGGCGCCCAGGCAGCGCACGGCCTGGATGCGCGACTTGTCCACGCGGCGCACGCCGGCGGCGGTGGCGATCAGCAGCGGTGCAAACAGCGCGAGGTAGATCAGCAGCACCTTGGACAGCTCGCCGATGCCGAACCAGATGACGATCAGCGGCAGGTAGGCCAGTGGCGGTACCGGGCGGTAGAACTCCACCAGCGGGTCGAAGGCCGCGCCCACCAGGGGGTTGAGGCCCATCAGAATGCCCAGCGGAATGGCCGTCAGCACTGCCGCGCCCAGCGCCAGCAGTACGCGCAGCAGGCTGGTGCCGATGTGCTGCCACAGCGACGCATCGACGTAGCCTTCGGCGAGCAGGCGCTGGAAGGCCTCCACCAGTTGCTCCGGCGCGGGCAGGAACAGGGTGTCGACCCAGCCCAGGTGCGTGGCCAGCCACCAGAGCACGAAGATCGAGCCGACGCTGCCGGCAGCCGCCCAGCGGCGGTAATCCCGCGGCACGCTGCGGGCAGTCGGTGCGGCCGCCGGGAGTTTGCCGGCGAGGGTATCAGTGGGCATGTTCGGCCTCCGGTTCCTCAAGCGTCTCTTCCAAAAAAAGATCCAGCAGCAGTTGGCGCAGGCGCGCGAATTCCGGGTCGGACTTGATCGAGCGCACCGGCTCGCCAGCGGCGTAGCGGCGGGCGAAGTCCAGCGACAGGCGCTTGACGATGCGCGCCGGCGGGCCGTCCATCACCACCAGGTCGGTGGCAAGGAACAGCGCTTCATCGACGCTGTGGGTAATCAGGAACAGACCCTTGCCGGTCTTGCGCCACAGATCGAGGGTCAGCACCTGCATGCGCTCGCGGGTCAGCGCATCGAGGGCGCCAAAGGGTTCGTCGAGCAGCAGGAAGTCCGGCTCCACCGCCAGCGCGCGGGCCAGGCCCAGGCGTTGCCGCTGGCCACCGGAAAGCTGCGAGATGCGGTAGTCCGCGTGCTCGCCGAGGCCCACCAGTTTGAGGACTTCATGGGCGCGGGCGTTGCGCTCGGCAGCGCCGACGCCGCGGATACGCAGCCCCAGCGCGACGTTGTCCAGCGCGCTCAGCCAGGGCATCAGCGCATCGTCCTGGAACACCACACCGCGCTCGCCACCGGGGCCGCTCAGGGTGCGGCCGTCGATCTGCACGCGGCCGCTGTCCGGAGCCTGGAAACCCGCCAGCACGTTGAGCAGGCTGGACTTGCCGCAGCCCGACGGGCCTAGCACCACCAGGGATTCGCCCTTGGCCAAGGTGAGAGTGAGGTCCTGCAACACGACGCGCTCGCGTCCACGCTGCTGGAAAGCGAGGCTGACTGCCTCGGCCGTCAGACGGCTCATGTTCTGCCCTCCGTAGGGTGAGAAGGATTACGTAGCGGCTCCCTGCAGGAGCGGGCCATGCCCGCGATTCGCGCGCATGGCCCGCTCCTACAGGTTGAGTCCGTCGTTGCGCCTCAGCGCTGCCCGACCTGCACGCTCTCCGCCTGGCGCACGTAGTCGGCGCTGACGTAGGGCGAGTAGTCCTTGAGCACCGAAGGCACGCGCTTCTGTTCTTTCAGGAAGGCGGCGGTGCCGGCGATGTCCTTGGCGGTGCCACCACCCAGCAGGGCGGACGACAGCTGCGCCTGGGATTCAGGGAAGGCGGAGCCGGCCAGCAACTCGGGCACGTCCTTCGGATCGGCGCCGGTCAGGCGGGCGATCTTCTTCACCTGCTCGGAATCGGCGGTCCACTCGGCCTTGTGCGCGTTGTAGTCGGCGAAGGAGTCCAGGCTCACCTTGGCGAACTTGGCGATGACGTCCGGATGCTTCTCGGCGAAGTCCTTGCGGGCCACCCAGACCTCGAAGGTCGGTGCGCCCCACTGGCCGACTTCGGCAGCGTCGGTCAGCACCTTGCCGGACTTCTTGATCTCGCCCAGTGCGGGCGACCAGACGAAGGCGCCATCGATGTCGCCACGGCGCCAGGCGGCGGCGATCTCGGTGGGATTGAGGTTGACGATCTTCACCTTGGTCGGGTCGATCTTCCAGTGCTTGAGCGCGCCCAGCAGGCTGTAGTGCGACGTGGACACGAAGGGGGTGGCGATGGTCTTGCCGATCAGGTCCTCGGGCTTGTCGATCTTGCTGCCGTTGCGTACCACCAGGGCCTCGGCGGCGTTGATCTGCGCGGAGACGATGAAGGCCACGATCGGCAGGCCGCGCGACGTAGCGGCAGCCAGTGGGCTGGACCCGAGGTTGCCCAGTTGCACGTCGCCCGAGGCAATGGCGGCGACCACTTCCGGGCCGCTGTTGAAGCGGCGCCAGTCGAGCTTCTCGCCGATGACCTTTTCATAGGTGCCATCGGCTTGCGGAACCTTGGTCGGGTCGATGCCGGTCTGGTAGCCCAGGACGATGTCGGCGAACGCGGCACTCTGGAAGGACAGGGCAGCCGCAACAGCGACGCCGGCCACGGCACGGCGTACGAAACGAGGTGTGTTCATGGTGTTTCCTCTGAAGGTAACGGCGGTGCCGGCCTCACAGAGGGGACGGACCACGGGACGGGGTTCGATG
Organism: uncultured Pseudomonas sp.; assembly: GCA_966191535.1. Lineage (GTDB taxonomy): Bacteria > Pseudomonadota > Gammaproteobacteria > Pseudomonadales > Pseudomonadaceae > Pseudomonas. Next base: position 15,393 of record CBIGPF010000121.1, read on the forward strand.
GGGGAAGTGCGTGTCTTGAAACCTGCTGTTTGAACCTGGTCCGGTGGTCCGGTAGAGCTAGATTACCGATATAAAAAACTTCGAATAAATAATTTTTAGTTCTTAACTTATGAGCACCAGCGCTTGTCTCGATTCGGCTACAGGCCCCGTGGTACGGCGCCTCAGGTGGCACCAGCGAGTACCCGGGCCCGAGTGCCTTCGTGGCGTAAGCCGACTTGCACCGCCTGCTGCGCCACGGCAGCGGTTTCCGCCACCAGGGTCGCCAGCGCCGTGCTGCGGCTGAAGCTCAGCGCATTGCCCGCCGCCAGCGCCGACTCGAAGGCCAGCGCCGACTGCTCGGAGAGCCGCAGCCCCAGCGCCAGCAGACGCTGCAGCTCCCCTGCCGCCGCCCGCGCCGGCAGGCGCTCGAAGGCCTGCACGGCAAGGCCCAGGGCAATGTTCGCCTGCAGCAGCGCAGAGAGGCTGCCGCGCAATTGCGCACGGGGCGTCCATGGCAGGCCGGGCGGCAGCAGGATGTCTTCGGGATGCAGGCGCACTTCGTGGCAATGCAACAGACCGCCGCCGCTGGGCTCGAAACGGTCCAGGCCGCTGCGATCGGCCGGCAGCGCGGCAATCAGCAAACCCTCGCTGGGCGCATGGCGTGCCGAAATCAGCAACCAGTCCACCGCCTCGGCGCCGAAGCAGTCATGGCGCCCACCCTGCAGCAGGAAGCCACCCCGTCGATGCTCGCGCGCCAGCAGGCGGCGTTCCTGATGGTCGACTGCCTCGCCCCACAACCATTCACGCTCGACACTGAGCGGCAGCAGGCGCTCGCGCTGCTCGGCGCTACCCAGCAGCAACACGCTGGCGAGTTGCAGGTGATGCAGCGCAAACAGGCGCGCCAGCGTGCCGTCGCGTTCGGAGAGATCGCGCAGGGTCTGCAGCACCTCGTCCCAGCCGGCGCCGCGCCCGCCGTACTCACGCGGCACCGACAGGGCGAGCAGGCTGGACACGCGCAAGGCGTCGCTCCAGCGCTGGATGGGAGGCAGGTCGGAAAGAGAGGAAAGCGGCACCACCAGGCTCATGCACACCTCGGATCGAAGGGTGGATCAGTGGCCTGGGCGTATGGCGCGCGGGTGTACTGAAAGGAAAGAAGAACGGCCCCCGAATGGAGGCCGTTTCATACCCTAGCGAATCGCGCGGAACGCGCGAAATAACCTTTCGGGCTTAGCTCATGCCGCGAGTCAGACGGCTTCCTTGCGCCGCCACTGCGGCAGGCCGATCAGCACCACGGCGCTGATGATCACCGCCATCGCCAGGGACTCCGCGACGCCGATGTGCTCGCCGGCGAATACCACGCCAAGCATCACCGCCACCGCAGGATTCACGTAGGCGTAGCTGGTGGCGGCTGCCGGACGCACGTTGGCCAGCAGGTACATGTAGGCACTGAAGGCGATGATCGAACCGAACACCACCAGGTAGGCCAGGGCGCCCCAGCCGGCGGCAGTCGGCATCTGCTCCATGCGCTCACCGCCGAGGAAGCTGCCCAGCAGCAGCACGCCGCCGCCCACCAGCATCTCTACCGCGCTGGCCATGGCGCCGCCGGGCAGGTCCAGGCGCCGGCTCCATACCGAACCGAAGGCCCAGGCTGCCGCGGCGAAGAGGATCAGTGCCGCCCCCGCCGGGCTGCCCTGCAGGTTCGAGCCCAGGTTGAGCAGCACGATGCCGAACAGCCCCAGGGCGATACCGGCCCATTCCAGCGCATTGGTGCGGTTGCCGAAGAAGCGTCCGAACACCAGGGTGAACAGCGGCACGGTCGCCACCGCCAGCGCCGCCACGCCCGAGGCCACGCCCCAGTGCTCGGCCACCGTCACCCCGCCATTGCCGCAACTGAGCAGGAGGATGCCGATGGCGCCCGCCGACAGCCATTGCTTGAGCGTCGGCATCGGCGCACCGCGCGACAGCATCCAGACGAACAGGATGGTCCCGGCGATGATGAAGCGGCAGCCAGCCATCAGCATCGGCGGCCAGGACTCGACGCCGATGCGGATCACCAGGTAGGTCGATCCCCAGATGAAGTAGAGGGCGAAGAAGGCAGCAATCAGGGTCAGTGAGACGCGGGCTCTGGGCATGGGCATCGTGGTCATGGGTGGGGCTCGACAAGGCAGGCAGAGCGCTTCATTTTATGCAGGTCATCTGTCCCGGATAAGGCACAGACAACGCCATTACGGGCATAACACTTTTCATTCGATGGATTTTCTCGTCGCATTCCGTCGATTCAAAATCGGAGTCAGACCATGGACAAATACGACCGCGCCCTGCTCGCCGCGCTACTGGAAGACGGCCGCATGTCCTTTGCCGAACTGGCCCGACGGATCAACCTGTCGCCGCCGGCCGTCGCCGACCGTGTGGCACGCCTGGAAGCCGACGGGGTGATTACCGGCTACCACGCCAGCGTAGACCTGTCGAAGATGGGGCGGTCGATCCAGTGCCTGATCGAGATGCGCCTGAACGACCACCGCAGCAAGAGCATGCTCGACCCGCTGCTGGAGATCCCGCAGATCATCGACTGCTACCGCATCACCGGCGAGGCCTGCGTGATGCTCAAGGTGGCAGTCAGTTGCACCCAGGAGCTGGAGGAGCTGATCGACCGGCTCGCCCAGTTCGGCACCAGCAAGACCTCTCTGGTGCTCTCCACACCTTTCTCGCGGCGAATACACCCGGGAATGTTGCAGGGCGGCTGAGGCGCGCATCTAGAAGAAAATTGCGCCCCAGGCACAATTGGCAGCCTTCCCCTGTAGGAGCGGGCGGGGGCGCGCACCCCCCCCCGGCCCCAAGCCCCCGGGGGGGGGGGGCGCGGGCCCCCCCGCCCAAAACGTGCGGATCACAAAAGACTGGC
>CBIGPF010000122.1:0-18219 GCA_966191535.1 uncultured Pseudomonas sp.
GACCTGCATCGGCAGCGGCATGTCGCCGATCTCGTCGAGGAACAGGGTGCCGCCGTTGGCCAGTTCGAAGCGCCCGGCGCGGGTGGTGATGGCGCCGGTGAAGGCGCCCTTCTCGTGGCCGAACAGTTCGCTTTCCAGCAGCTCCGCCGGGATCGCGCCGCAGTTGACCGGCACGAAGGGCGCATCGCGGCGCTTGGAGTGATAGTGCAGGTTGCGCGCGACCACTTCCTTGCCGGTACCGGACTCACCAAGGATCAGAACGCTGGCGTCGGTATCGGCAACCTGCTGCATCATCTGCCGCACCTGCTGGATGGCACGGCTGGTGCCGACCAGGCTGCGGAACAGGTTGGGTTCGCGCTGGCGACCGCGCTCACGGGCCTGGTCGTACATCTCGCGGTAGACCTGGGCGCGGTGCAGGGAATCGAGCAGCTTGTTGTAGCTGGGCGGCATCTCGAGGCTGGCCAGCACGCGGCGGCGCAGTTCCTCGGGCCATTCGTTGGGCACCGGCTCGCCCATCAGCAGGACGGGCAGGTATTCGTCCCAGGCCGCGAGCTGCTTGAGCAGCTCCAGCGCCCCGCCCTTGCTCTCCACGGCGCCGACCAGCACGCAGAGGACGTCGCGGCTGCCGTTGGGCAGCGGCTCGACGACCTGGCGCCAGTCACGGCTGCTGCAGGACAGTTGGTCTTCACCCAGGAAGCTGATGATCACCGAGAGGTCCCGGCAACGGTCCTGGTTGTCATCGATCACGAGGATTTTCGTTTCGCGCCACATCTTAGCTTGTCATCCCGGGCTTGAAGGCCGTACTACGGCGGCTGACACGATCTGGCCACAGCACAATTTCCTCGTGCTAGCCAGCATTTGGCCACTAGTTAAGTCAAATTTGTGGCTCGAGTCAAATTTATGGCGTGTTTTTTTTGATGCAGCCCGACGAAGGGTGTTGATCCCCGTCATGGCAATCGAACTGGAGGGTAGTTCGAAGAGGAGGCGGCGGCCACCGGCATCTGACCGATCACCGCCGAAAGAGAACCGATCCGAATGGATCAGCCAAACATCTGATAAACCTTGGCACCCTGGTGGGAACGATTGACGCGGACGATCTCGGTGGCCACATCCTCACGCTGACGCGTGACAGCCTGGACCAGTTCGCGGTACAGCGCCAGCAACCCTTCCAGGCTGCGCTTGAGATCGCTGTCGTCATCCATCGGCTCGACCATCGCGGCATCGACGTGCTCGCGGCACTCGAGGTCGAGCCGAGCGACGGCTTCCCAGTCTTCCTGGGCCAGCGCCGCGCCCAGAGCAAGGCGGGTCTGTTCGATCTGCTGGACGGCGAGGGTCATGTTCGGTATCTCCTGGCGAGCTGCGATCACTGCGGAATCGCGTCCCAGCCTTCCTTGATGGTGCGCAGCAGGCCGGATACTTCGTCGAGGATTTCGACTTCGTTGCTGCGGTTGGCGTCGCCGAGGCGACGGCTCATGTAGTCATACAGGTTGGCATAGTTCTCTGCTACTTCACCACCTGCTTCAAAGTTCAGCGCTTCGCGCAGACCGGCAATAATCGCGGTGGCCTTGGCGATCAGCATGCCCTTCTGGGCAAACTGCTCGCGCTCCATCGAACCGCGAGCCTGGGCGATGCGGCTCAGGCCACCGTCCATGAGCATCTGAATCAGACGATGGGGAGAGGCGTCGTGCACCTGCGACTGGTTATTCACGTTCTGGTACTGGCGCAGCGCTGCCGAAGCGTTCATCTGATTTCCCCTTGATTCGCCGAACGATCAAATCGTTGATATCCAGAATATCGGCGCTGGCGGGAAAACCTTTAGGCAAATTCTTCATGGCCGGGCAATCAGGCGCAACGCGGCGAGGCGCTCCACCACGCGTCGCAGAGCGGCGCGCGGGACGGGGCACTCCTTCATCAGCTGTCGGAGCTGCTGGTCTTGTTCAGCGCGTTGAGGGTGGTCAGCACGTTGGAGCGGGTGGCCTTGAGCTGTGCGACCAGGGTGTCCATGGCGGTGTACTTGGCCATGAGCGTGTCGTTGAGCTTGCTCATGCGCGTATCGAGCTTGGTCGACTGATCCGCCAGGTCGCTCAGGGTCTGGTTCAGCGAGGACTGGCGCTGGTCGAGCAGGCCGTTGGACTGGGTGTACATGTCCAGGCTGCCGCTCATGCGCGACAGCAGGCCGCCGCTGCCGGTGAAGAAGCCCTGCACGGAGGCGAAGTTCTTGTCCAGGGCCTTGTCCAGCTTGTCGCTGTCCACCGCCAGGGTGCCGTCGTTCTTGGTGGTGATGCCCAGCTGCGAGAGCAGCTTGATACTGCCGCCGTCGGTGGACGAGCCGACCAGTTGGCTGCGCAGGGTGTTGAGCAGGTTGCGGGTCATCGAGTCACTGGCCAGCGCGGCGGCCGTGGTGGTCGGGTTGCCGCTGGCATCGGTGGTGTTGGTGACCTTGGTCAGCGAGTTCACGCTGGTCATCAGCGCGTTGTACGCATCGACAAAGGACTGCACCGAGGTCTTCAGGCCGTCGGTGTTGGTGTCGACGGACAGGCTGGTCTTGCCCTCGGCCACCAGGCTGAACTCCACGCCGCTGATGGCGCTGGAGATCTTGTTCACCGAGCTGCTCATTTCCAGCCCGTCGATGGTGTAGCTGGCATTCATCGCCGGCTTGTCGATGTAGCCCCCTGCGGTGGCCGAGGCCTTGGTGGTGGCACCATCGATGGCCAGGACGGACAGGCTGCTGTCGCCGCTGGTGGCGATGCTGATGTCGCTGCCAGCGCCGGTGACGCTGGAGCCGAGCACCAGGCGCGGGCCGTTGGTGTCGGTGATGATGTTGGCGGTGAAACCGCTGTCCTTGAGCTGGCTGTTGATGCTGTCGCGGATGTCCGACAGGCTGGCGCCGGCTTTCACGTCGACCTTGTAGGTGCTGCTGCCCTGGGTGATGGTCAGGCTGCCGGCACCGAAGGAAGCGGACTTGTCGACGTACTGGGTCGCGACCTTGGAACTGGTGGCGAGGTTCTTCACTTCAATGTTGTAGGTGCCGGCAGTGGCACCGGTGCCCAGCTTGGCGGTCAGCGTGTCGGTGTTCGAACTCTTGACGGCCAGGCCGGCGAAGGCATTGGAGTCGGTATCGTTGAGCTTGCCCAGGGCGGTCTGGAAAGTCGCCAGGGCGCTCTTGAGCGAACCGATGCCGGAGAGCGTGGTGTTGGTCGCGGTCTTCTGGTTGCTGATCTGGTTCTGCTTCGGCGCTTTCTGCGCGTTCACCAAAGCGGTCACGATGGAGTCGATATCGTATCCCGACCCTACACCGTTGATCGAAGTCCCGGCCATGTGCCTACCCTCCTGTCCAAATTTCTGGCGGTTCTCAGTCTGCCGCCTGCGTCTGGTTACACTTCATTCAAGAATCGCGCCAAAAATTCCCGATTACTGAATTCAGGCGCGCTCGCTGAACAGCAGATTACCCGCTTCCTTCAGGCTTTCTGCCAACTTGAGCGCAACTTCCGAAGGAATCTGCCTAATCACTTCGCCGGTATCGGAAGCCACGACCTTCACGACGGTTTCGCCACTGGCGTCGTCCACCGAAAACTCCAGGTTGCGCTGGACCGACTGGGCCTGTTCACGCAGCCGGCTGACGGCTTCGTTCAGGTCGCTGCGGCTCTTGGCGGCCGGCGATTGTTTGGCGTTCTGCGGCAAGGCGTTGCCACTGGCGGCAGGCTTGCCGCTGGCGGTCGTCGTCGTGCCGTCTAGAGGGCGCGGTCCGTTGATTCCGAGGCTGGTATCCATCAGGTATTACCCTCCGAATGCAAAGCAAGGAAGGGCGCTGGGCGCCCTTCCTTTCCGTTTTTTGCCTTGCGGCAACCCCTTACTGGAGCAGCTTCAGGACAGCGGAAGGCAGCTGGTTGGCCTGGGCCAGTACCGCGGTGGCGGCCTGTTGCAGGGTCTGCTGCTTGGTCATCTCCGCGGTTTCGGCGGCGAAGTCTACGTCCTGGATGGTGCTGCGTGCAGCAGTGGCGTTCTCGGACACGTTCTGCAGGTTCGAGATGGTGCTGTCCAGACGGTTCTGGATGGCACCCAGCGAGGAACGCTGGCTGTCGATCTGCTTCAGAGCGGCGTCGATCACCTGGGTAGCGGACTGCGAGCTGGCAGCGGTGCTGATGTCCAGCGACTGCACGGTGCCCGAAGTGGTGGTCACGGCGCCGGTGGCTGCGCCCACAGCGGTGCCGCCGGTGCCCGAGTAGGTGATTTCTGCAGCCGAGCTCAGCGAGATGGTGCCGTCGTCGTTGGCAACTGCTGCCACGCCGCTGACGTTGGTGTTGATCGCGCTGACGATGTCGTTGACCGAAGCGCCCGAAGCGATGGCCACGTCGGTGCCGTTCACGGTGATCGAGCCGCTGGAGGAGGCAACATCGGTCTTGCTGGTGAAGCCGGTCATCGAGATCGAGCCGGTAGCCAGCGACGAGGTGCCCTTGAGCGAGGAGGCGCCCATGTCGTTCAGGGTGAAGCTGACGGTTTCGTTGGCGTTGGCGCCGACCTGGAAGGTCAGGGTGCCGTTGGTACCGGCGCTGCCGTCGAGCAGTTTGATACCGGAGGTGCCGCCACCGAAGGTGGTGGTCTTGGAGATACGGGTCAGTTCAGCGGTCAGCGACTTGAATTCCTGGTTCAGGGAAGTCTGGTCTTCGCTGCTGTTGGAGCCGTTGGCGGACTGCAGGGACAGTTCACGCATACGCTGCAGGATGTTGGTGGACTCTTGCAGAGCACCTTCAGCGGCCTGGGCGATGGAGTTGGCGTCCTGGGCGTTCTTGACCGCAACGTTCAGACCGTTGACCTGGCTGGTCAGACGGTTGGAGATCTGCGAACCGGCGGCGTCGTCCTTGGCGCTGTTGATGCGCAGGCCAGTCGACAGGCGGGTCATGGAGGTGGTCAGAGAGTTGGAGGCCTTGGTCAGGTTCTTTTGAACCGACAGCGAGGCGATGTTGGTGTTGACGGTAAGAGCCATGACGAATTCCTCGTAGTTGGGCTATTGGGTAGCTCCTTGCCCCGGTGAAATCCGATGTGGCGTGGAGAACCTTCGTTAGGGTTATCGTCGTGGCGGGGAATTGCTTTAGGACTTTTATTGATTTTTTTTCGGGGAGGCTTGCAAAGCCCATGAATACGCGCTTCAGCGCAACCGCGGGCAGAGGGAAAAGTCACCCTTGAAGAGGTACAGGCGGCGAGCTGCCCCTGGGTTTTCGGCCGCCGGCTTCGATGGATGAGCGATTAGAAGAAAGAAAATTGCCTGGGGCGATACACAGTCCTTTGGCAAGCCAGGCAGACGCGACATGCAGCCTGCCGAGGGAAAACCGCCAGACCCTCCCCTGCCCCACGGACATTCCGGGGGACAGGAGCAAATCTGCTCGCGGCAGGCGAACGGCCGATCAGTCCGGCAGCCAGGCCTGCGCCCAGCGCCGGGCATGCGCGTCGTCGAGCATCCAGTCACGCAGCACCACTTCGCGCAGGGTGTCGCCTGCGCGCGCCAGGGCCTGGGGATCGGCCAGGTGCTCGCGGATGGCGCTGATCCAGGCACGGGCCTGGTTCGGCAGACGGGTCACCGGCAGGCCGTCCTGGTAGCAGAGGATGTCGCTGCAGATCACCGGGAAGCCCAGCGCGCCGTATTCCAGCAGGCGCAGGTTGCTCTTGCACTCGTTGAAGCGATTGGGCTCCAGCGGCGCCAGGGCCAGGTCCAGGTTGAGCGCGGCCAGTGCTGCCGGGTAACGGTCGATGGACACGCCGTGGTGGAATTCCACGAAGGGTTTCAGCGGCTCCGGGCACATGCCCATGAACACCCATTCCACCTCACCGGCCAGGGCCTTGACGACCTCGATGACCAGCTCCAGGTCACCGCCATGGCTGGAGCCGCCGGCCCAGCCCACGCGAGGCTTGCGCCCCGAGTTGCGTTCGCCGCGCAGGTTACTCCACCAGTGCGCGGGCAGGCGGTTGGGCACCACGCGGATATCCGGGTGCAGGCCGGCGAAAGCCTCGGCCAGCGGCTCGGTGGACACCACGAAGCGATCGCAGTAGCCCAGCGCAGTCTTCATCGAGCGGGCTACATCCTTGGGCATGGCGGCGTGGTGCGCACTCTTCACCGGCAGTTCGAACAGGTAGTCGTCCACCTCGTAGACCTTGAAGACCTTCGAGCAGCGGTCGAGCAGCTCGATGGACTGCAATTGCGGCGGGGTGATCTGCCGCTGCAGCACCACGCTGGTCGGCGCCAGGCGCTCGAACTCCACCAGCGGCAGCAGGCGCTCGGCCACGGCACCATCCATCTCGCCGGTCGCCACGCAGGCGTCCAGTGGCTGGCGAATGCGGTAATGGCCGCAGCCGAAGGCGTCCGCCGGGTGGCACAGGACAAACGGCAGGCGCCGCTCGGCAAAGGGCTGCCAACCGGTATCGCCGCGATGGTCTAGGGCAAAGCCACGGCCTTCCAGCGCCAGGTTGCGGTTGTAGGCGGCGTCGTGAACCATCTGCGGCAGCCAGCGCTGGTACATGGCCTGCTGCTCGCTGCGGAAGCGCTGCACCTTGGCTTCGAAGGTAGCCAGGTCGACCTTGCGCTGGCTGACGCTGCCCTCGTGCATAAGCACTGCATAGGGCGTCCACACCAGCAGGTAGCCAGCGCTACCGACCTTCAGGCAGAAGTCGACGTCGTTGAACGAGACGGCGAAATCATCCTCATCCAGCCCGCCGACTTCCGCGTACAGGCTGGCACGCACCATCAGGCAGGCGGCCGTGACCACGCTGTAGTTCTGGTCCACCTGCAGACGGTGCATGTAGCCGTTGCCGTCGATGGCGTCACCGATGAAGGCGTGTTCGGCCACTCCGCGCAGGCCCATCACCACTCCGGCGTGCTGGATGCTGCCGTCGAGGAAGTGAAGCTTGGCGCCGACCACCCCGACTTCCGGGCGCTGAGCATGGTTGAGCAGTGCGTCGAGCCAGTTGCCGTCGGTGATCCCGGTGTCGTTGTTGAGCAGCACCAGATACTCGCCACGAGCCTGTCGCGCGGCGAAGTTGTTGATCGCCGAGTAGTTGAACGGGTGCGGATAGCGCAGCACGCGCAGGCGCGCGTCGCCGAGCTTGTCGATGCCCTCGAACCAGGCCAGCGCCTCGGGCGTCTCGCTGTTGTTGTCGACGATCAGCACTTCATAGTGCTCGTAGCGCGTGCGCTCCAGCAGGCTATCGACGCAACGCAGCAGGGTCGGCAACTGGTCCTTGGTCGGGATGATGATCGACACCAGCGGGCGCGTGTCGAAGCTGTAGTGCACGCGGTTGATCATCGGCAGCGCGCCACGCTCGATGCGGTGCGGCAGGTTCAGGCGGGTGAGGTGCGCTTCCACCAGCGGCGCTACCTGGCTCACCACGCCAGGGCTGATCAGCCAGGCGCCCAGGTGTTCGGCGGTGTGCAGCAGCAGCGTATCGAGGTGGCCGATGCTTTCCAGGCCGACGGCCTCGATCAGGCGGAACAGCACGTCGTGCGGCGCCAGCTCGCCGAAGGCTTCATCCAGGCCGCCCAGTTCCAGCACGCTCTGCCGCTCGAAGGCCAGCGCGCGGCCCACATAGGGATAGCTGCGCAGCATGTCGAGGTTGAGGTCGGGCTTGAATACCGGGTCGCGGTTCACGCCTTCGTGGTGCTGGTCCTCGTCCATATAGCAGCAGCGCAGCGCCGGCTGACTCACCAGGCGCTCGGCCAGCAGCAGCAGGGCGTGTTCCTCGAGGGTGTCGCCGCTGCGCAGGAGCAGGAACCAGTCGACCTCGATCTGCTCCAGCAAGGCGTTGATCTGCTGCGCCGGCACCGCGTCGAGCGGCAGCCAGACCAGGTTGTCGCGCGCCTCGATGCCCACCGGCTCGGCGTTGGACAGCACCACCACCGCACCGGCGCCATAGCTCTGCGCATCCAGCGCAGCCAGGCTGCGCGCCACGCCGGCAACATCACCGGCCGGGTCTTCGACCACCACCAGCAGGCTCGGGGTCGCCGGCCACTGGGCGACGCGCTCGGGCAGGTTGCGGGTTTCGTTGGCACTCAGTTGGCGGGTTGCCAGCCACTCGCGATAGAGCACGTTGCGGTCGATCGGATGGCGCAGTTGTACGAAGGCGTTGATGAACAGCTCGAACGCATGGGCAAAGCCGGCACCGCGGGAGCTTCCGGCAGCGCCGAAGTCTTCCGCGCCCAGGCCCAGCTCCAGCAGATCGACCAGGGCCTCGACGCGAGCAAAGAACATGTTGCCGGCGAAGTACTCGCCGCTGGCGATGCGCTTGATGTCCACGCCACCGCGTTCGGCCAGGCGCTCGACCTGCTCGCGGCGCTCGCCTTCGAGGAACTGCGCCACCGGCAGGCGGTACTCGCTGGCACCGATCAGCGGCTCCTTGTCGCCGCGGGTCAGGCTGGCCACGGCGCTGTCGAAGGTGTTCTCGAACAGCAGCGTGGAGAACAGCTGGCGAATCAGCTCACCGGCCACATCGGCCTTGAGGTGCCGCGCCTTGTGCGTGTGCAGCTTGAGCAGCACCTGCATGCCGTCTTCACGCAAGGTCGGCAGCAGTTCGATGAAGGGCAGCACGTCCTGGCCGATACCGTCGACCTGGAACAGCCGGAACGACAGGCCACTGACCTCCAGTGCCTGGCGTGCAGCATGGATCTGCCCGGCGGCCGCACTGACGTACAGTCGAATCGGGGCATGCAGGCCCTGCAGCATGCGCAGGCCTTCCTCGAACAGCGGCAGGTCGCCAACGTGCAGCACCACGGCGGTGGGCTGGTCCTGGGAATCATCGGCTTCCGGCACCACCACCTGTACCGCGCGCGGCGCACTGTGCTCGGCGGCGCTGGGCAGGCGGGCCACGGCGTCCTGGGTCTGGGCGATGAAGCGGTCCAGCTCCGGCCAGAAGGCGGCACGGTGTTCCTCCAGCAGTTGGCGGATACCCGGCATGATGCTGCGCGCCCGTGCGATCTCGGCGGCGTCCAGCCCAAAAGCGGTGAATGACTGCGGGTCGGGGTGGATCGAACTCCAATCGCTGCTCACCAGCACCGGCGTGCAACCGCACAGCGCCGCCTCGTAGGCCAGGCCAGAAGCTTCGCCGAGGTACAGGTATTCGCAACGCTGGAAGACATCCGCCAGGCCTTCCCAGGAATCCGGGTAGGCCAGGGTGATCTCGATGGCATCGGCCGGCAGCAGGCCCGGGTCCAGCCGCGCGTGGCGCTTGTGGCCCAGGTAGTAGCAGACGCTACCGGGGCGGCGCCGCGCCGGATCAGCGGCGGGACGGAAGATGTTCGAATCGATGGCCGGGAGGAACAGGTGCTGCTCGGGGCTCATGCCCTCCAGCAGGAAGTCGTTCTTGTAGGCGAAGTACAGGTCGTTCTCGCCGTAGGCGCCGGTTCCGGCGATGAAGCCCGGCTTGTTCAGCAGGTAGCGCACCACCACGCTGCCCTGCAGCGGGTTGCCATCGATCACCTCCGGGTACACCGCGATCGGCTGGATGCCCTGGGCAAGATGCTGCTGGATCACCTGATCGGTCAGGCGCGGTGTCATAAGGTCGGGGCTGAACACTTCCGCCAGCACATAGGCTTCGTAGCCGGAGCGGATCAGCGCATCGCAGAGCATGTGCATGACACGGATGCCCGCCGAGCTGCGCCGGTAGTCGAAACCGAAGATGTAGTAGGGACTCGGGCGCGGGGCGAACAGTGAACGCATGAAAACCTCGATGGCAGATGTGAACCAGGGTCGCCGCCTTTACGGTTGGGCTTGCCTTCAGTGGCCGGCGCTGTCCTCGCACCAGCGCGCAGTGCGCAGCAGTGCCTCGTCCAGCGACGTCCAGACCTCCAGACCCAGGCCGCGGGCACGCTGGATGTCGGGTATGTAGCGGGAACGCTGGGTACCGGGCGCCGCGGCCGGAATCTCCAGCGGCTTGCCCGGCGCCAGCAGTGCACCGGTACGGCGTGCCAGGTCGGCAATCGACAACGCCTGGTCGGAACCAATGTTATAGACCGTGCCGCCCTCTCCCCGGGCCAACAGGGTCAACAGCCAGCCAGCAAGATCCGCGCCATACAGATAGCTGCGCAACGCCAGCCCGGCTGACGCAAGCACGATGCGCTCGCGAAACAGCGCGTCACGTATGAAGTTGCCTACTGCGAAGTGCGCATCCAGCGGCAGGCCGGGACCGACGAAGGCAAAGCCGCGGGTATGCACCACGTCAAAAGCATGGCGCTCGGCGTACAGGGCGCCTAGCATTTCCGCCACGCGCTTGCCCTCGCCATAAACCTGCCGCGCGTCGAAGCTGGCGCAGGCGCGCGTGTCGACCTCGCGCCAGCCGCCCTCCTCCAGGCCATCGCCATATTGCGCGCCGGAGCCGGTCAGCAGCACCCGCCGCACGCCGCTGCGCACCGCGAGTTCGAGCGTTTCGCGAGTACCGTGATAGAGGGTGTCGAACAGCGCCAGGCGATCCGTCTGCCCCGCCACCGAGCTGTCGGTGGCGGCGTGCAACAGATAATCGGCGCGCAGCTGCACGGCCGACAAGTCGCGGATGTCCGCCACTTGCCAGTGCAGCCAGGAGCACGAGCGGTAAAGCGGCTCGCTGTCGAGGAAGCGCTGCGGATCACGGGAAATCACCGTGACGCGCAGGTTCCAGCCCTGCTCGTTGAGGCCGTCGCACAACGCCAGCAACCACTTGCCGAAGAAGCCGGTGCCGCCGGTGAGCAACAGGTGCGCGCCCTGCAAGGCCTGGAGACGCTCAAGGCACGCCAAGACTCTCTCCACATCCTCGCGGATCAACGGATGGACCAGGCTCATCGACATGCTCTTTCTCCTTGCCTGGGCGTCACCAACAGGTTCTGCCTGCGAAACTCAATGGGCTTCATCCAGCGCCAGGCGCTCGGCCATGGCCTGCGGCGTGCTCAGGGGTTGCAGTGCCTCGGCGAAGCGTCCGTAACCCCAGGCCACTGGCCAGAAGTCCACGTCGTTGGCAGCGGCGGCGCGGCCGTCCTGATCGGTATCGCCCAGGTAGATCGCGCTGCCAGGCAGGATTTCCAGCGCATTCATCAGCGCTCCGATCATGCCGGCCTTGTCGGTGTAGAGCCCCGGATGCGAGTCGCTGGCATACACCGCGCTGAAGTAATCCTCCCAGCCCAGCGCCTGGAGGATGCGCTGGGTCGGCAGCAGCCGCTTGTTGGTGGCGATGGCCAGCACCAGGCCGCGCTCGTGGAGCGCATCGAGCACCTGCGGCCAACCCGGATAGGCCGGTGTGGTCAGGCACACCTGAGCGTCGTAGATCTCGCGGAAGCTGGCGCTCAGCATATCCAGCAGCGCCGGGTCGCTCTGCCCGCTCAACGCTTCGAGCGTCGGGCGCAGCGGCGGGCCGATCAGGCTGCTGTCGATAACCCGGCGCGGTGGCAGGTCATGCGCTTCGAGCACCTGGGTGAAGGTGGCGAGAATGGCCGGGGCAGAGTCCACCAGTGTGCCGTCGAAGTCGAAGAGTACGTGGGTCTTTTTCATGAGCGATTCGGATAGAAGCCTGTCGTTGAGTCTTAGAAATACAGTTGCGCCCAGTGCTCGTAAGGCAGGTCGACCAGCTCCTCCAGTCGAACAAGATTCTTTCGCTTGTCCAGCGTCCCCTCCCCCGTCAGCGCATCGGCGGGCAGATCCAGCGGCATGCGCGGCACGCACTCGATCAGCCAGCGCAGGATATCGCGTCGGGCATCGCCCAGCAGAGCGGCGGTGCGAGGATTGCGCACATAGTTGAAAGCCGTTCGCGCCAGTCCCGCGGTGGTGAGGATGCGTCCGGTCTGGTTGATCTTGGCCAGGTAGCGCGCCGCGTCCGGAAACAGGTCGTTGTCGAAATAGATCACGTCATAGAGCAGTGCCACCTCCTCGACCAGGCCATCGCCCATCGAAGCGGTATCGCTGCTCTCGTGCACGCGATAGACCCCGAGCCGCTCATTTACCACGAACGCCGGGTGGCGGGCGGCCATGCGCGCCACCAGGTAGTGGTCACCCATGCTGCCCTTGCGCTGCGAATACGCACGATTGAAGGTTTCCAGGCTGCGACGAACGCCACCGACACGGTCGAAACGCTCCCGATCGATGACGCAGAACGAGGGGAAGATCCAGTTGCTCAGACACAGGTACGGCAGAACCTGGTGCGCGCCGGTTTCAAGGCGCGGCAGAGCGATGCCGGTGTGCTCGATCACCTGCTCACCGAGCAGACGGCTGGCGTTGCTGTAGGCGAAGCCACAGTCCGGGTGTTCGAGCAGGCCGCGTTGTACGCAGGCCTCGAGGAAAGTCGGCCGCCAGTAATCGTCGGCGCAGAGCATCACCCAATAGCGCGCATGGGTCATCTCGTAGGCTTTGAGCACCGAATGCGAGGGGCCGATGTTGGTTGCGTTGCGCACGTAGCGGATACGCGCATCACGCCGGCAGTAATCGGCCATCAGCGCCTGGGTCTCGTCCTCCGACGCATTGTCGATGACCAGCACGCTGAAGTCGGTGTAGGTCTGTGCCAATATCGAGTCCAGGCAACGCCCGAGGAAGCGTCCGTAGTTGTAGGTTGGAACGATGATATCGACGCTGTGCATGAGAGAACTCACCGAAGAGAGAAACGCCTGTCAGGCCGTCGCCAGGCGACACACCAGGGAAAACACCCGTACCGGCCCGTTGCCCACATCCACTTCCAGGCTGCCCAGGCGCTCGACCGCCAGCCCCGCACGGGCCACCAGGGCGCGCAAAGAGGCTTGGGCGAAGAAGTTGATGTGTTCGTGCCAATGGCGCTTGTCCTGCCAGCGCGCATTGCCGGCAGCGATCTGCTGCACCAGGCCCTCGCAGGGCACCTCGATATACAGCAGGCTGTCAGGGGCGAGCACGGCGGTCACTTCTTCGAGCAGCGCCAGCGGCTCGGGCACGTGTTCCAGCACCTGACTCAGCACCACCAGCTGGTAATGATGTCCGCGCGCCTGACACGCATCGACCCGCTGCGCGCCATCCACCAGCGGACGGTCGGAAATCTCCAGCACATGGTGCTGCGCCAGCCTGCCGCGAAAGGGTGTGTTGACGCCGCTGTCGCCGCCCCAGTCAAGCACCCGCTGCGGCGTCGGCAACAGCGGCGCAAGGAAGGCCTCGACCTGGGCGGCATAGCCTCCGCCCTGGAGCAGGTGCTGGTTGCGCCGCGCATAGCCCGGCTCGTAGTGCTCGCGCAGCTGCGTGTAGTCCTCACCGCGATAATCACGATACAGGCGACCCAGCTCTTCGCCGTCGAAACGCAGGTCGAGGAAGGTCAGCTCGCACGCAGGGCAGTGCAGCGTATTGCACAGCGCATAGGCGTGCCCCGGCGCCAGATCGCGCAGGCCCCAGGCTTCGGTGACTTCTACTGGCGTCCAGCCGAACACGCGGTGCGCCACGAAAGGCATGAGGATCGCCGGAGAGCGCTCCAGCACGGATGCGCCACAGCAGACGCAGGCTTGGGCGATGACCGCCATCAGTAACTCCTAGCCGGAAAGGCCGACGACGCGGCGCGATTGAGGTGCTGCAGGGCCTTCCGGGCTGCCGCGTGGGAAGCTTCAGGTTGCATCGAAGAGAGTCTCCAGCGCGACCAGTCGCTCGGCGGCAATACCCTGCTCCAGCAATTGCCGGCGGATGGAGCTGCCATAGCGCAGAGAGCAGATGAGGATCGGCAGGTCGCCATGTGCCAGCGGATCGTAGGCCGTGATGCAGAGCGCACCGACCCGTTGGCCATGTTTTTCCACCGCCGAATCCACCAGCGCGCGAATCGTCAGTGCATCGGCCAGCGGCGCGACGTAATTGAGATAGTCGCCGCCGATACCGTAGGCGATGAATGGCCCGCCCAGGTACTGCTGGAAACGCTGCAGCAGGTGCTGGCGGCGTTGCTCCGGCGTTGGTTCCGGGCGGGCGATCACCTGGATCGAGTCGCAGTAAAGCGGGGATTCGTAGTGCCCGCGGCTCAGCGCCTGGCAAGTGAAACCGCAGCTGGCCAGCAGGATCGCCAGCGATGCCGGGGTGAACTGATGCAGGTGCTCGGGGTTCAGGTCATTGCTCAGCCACGGATGCCCGGCGCGATTGGGCACCTCGATCAGCAAGGCGCCGCGCTCCGTCAGCAAGCGGCGCCAGGCGAGCAGTTCCGTGGTCAGGTCGGCGATGTGTTCCAGCACATGGAACGACAGGATCAGATCGTAGGGCGCGCCGTGTACTTGCGCCGCCGGCTGGCAAAATACCTGGTCCAGGCGGGTCGCGGCGAGCACGCTGTCCTGGGACAGCTCGATGCCATCATAGGCCACGGCAGCCTGCACCTTGACCGCCGCCCCCAGGCCACCCTCTGCGCAACCGACTTCCAGCACACGCTCGGTGGCCGGTTCGATCAGCGCCAGGACGGCAGCCAGCCGCGCGTCGATCTTGCGGGCAAACCAGGGCGCCTGCTCGTCATTGCGCGCCACCAGTCCGGCGTAATAGCCGGCACCATCGGCGACCTCTGCCGCATCGCGCCAGCGGTGCCCGCAGCGCGGGCAACCGGCGTCGCGCGGATGCTCGGCCTCCGGCTCGGCCGGCGAAGCGCAACACGGACACGACAAGCCCGGCAACGCCACCCCTCAGCCGCCCCGCGCCTTGCGCGATACCGGGCTGAGGAGGCCGTTCATTTCACGCTCCAGCACTTCCAGCGGCAGCAGCGGGCTCATGTCTTCCAGCGGCATCGAGGTCATCGAGCCGTCGGGCTGCGGTACCGCGGCGACTTTCGGGCTCAGCGCTTCGTCGTTCATCAGCATCACCTCGACGATCATCGGGCGCGGCTGGCTGACCGCTTCGGCCAGGCCCTCGGCCAGCTCGGCGGCATCGCGGATGCGCTTGAACGGCAGGTGGTAGGCGCGCGCCAGCTCTTCCAGGTCGGGCATCCACAGCCCGGCTTCCGGGCCGGTGCCGACGTAGCGTGCTTCGAAGTAGTTGCGCTGGGTGTTGCGGATCGAGGCGTAGCCGCCGTTATTCATCACCACCAGGCAGATCGGCAGGTTGAAGCCGCGCAGCGTGGCCAGTTCCTGCAGGTTCAGCTGCAGGCTGCCGTCACTCTCCACCGCCACCATTGGTTTTCGGCCGTTGGCGAAGCAGGCGCCGATGGCCGCTGGCAGGCCGTAGCCCATGGCGCCCAGGCCGGAGGTGAGGAACACGCGCTGGCCGGGGCGGTTGCGGAATACGGTGTAGAACACTTCCACTGCCAGGCCCGAGCTGCCAGTGCTGACCAGGGTATCGGCCGGCACCGCATCGGACAGCGCATCGGCGAACTGGAAGTGGCTGATCGCACCACTGACCGGGAACGGCTGACCATCGTTGACACCGTAGCGGGCCTTCCAGTCGGCGCAGCGGTCCAGCCAGTGCGGGCGGCGGAACGCGCCGCCGGCGGTGGCGCCGGCCAGGGCGGTGATGAAGGCATCGGCGCTGCTGGTCACGGCCACGTCGATGGACATGTCCAGCTTGGCGATTTCATTGGCGTCGACGTCGACCACCACCTTGCGCGCGCCACGGGCGAAATCCCGTGGGGCGTAAGCAGTGATGATGTTGTCCAGGCGACTGCCGATGGCGATCAGCAGGTCGGCGTTCTGGATCGCGAAGTTCGGCGCGCGCAGCGCCACTACGCCGGGGCGACCGACGTACAGCGGATGTTCGTAGGGCAGCAGGTCCATGGCGTTCCAGGTGGTCACCACCGGTACGCCAAGGGCTTCGACCAGCTCGCGGAAGGCATTGGCCGCGCCGCTCAGGCGCACGCCATGGCCGGCGAGGATCAGCGGACGCTCCGCGCCTTCGAGCAGTGCGCGGACCTGTTCGAGCAGCGCGGCATCGATGGCTGCGGCAGGCTGCGCATCATTGCTCCAGCCCTCCAGGCTGTTCGGGTCGATGGGCGCGCCCTGGACGTCCAGCGGCACGTCGATCCAGACCGGGCCGGCTCGGCCGTCACGGGCGATGAAGGCGGCGCGTTCGAGTTCGCGACGGATGTCTTCGGGGCGCTCGACGGTCACCGCGTACTTGGTGATCGGCTTGACCACACTGACGATGTCAACTTCCTGCACGCCCTTCTGCCTCAGCGGCGCGCCGCGCAGCAGGTCGGCACGCTTGACCTGGCCGGAGACCAGCAGCAGCGGCACTGACTCGATCCAGGCGCCGGCCACGGCGGTTACCGCGTTGGTCGCGCCGGGGCCGGTGGTGACCATGGCCACGCCGAGGTTTTCGTTGATCCGGCAGTAGGCTTCGGCGGCGATAGCCGCAGCCTGTTCATGGTGGCAGGCGACGACCTCCAGCTGCGGGTGTTTGCCCACCGCGTCGTTGAGGTGCATGGCGCCGCCGCCGGGCAGCAGGAACACATGCCCGACGCCCTGTCCGGCGATGAAGTCGGCGATGTAGTCGGCAACACGATAGGGGGTCGGCACGTCAGTCCATCCAGTAGCTCAAGAGGGTTTTACGGTCCCGATTGGCGTTGATCGCCTCGTCGGTATAGAACGAATCGTTGCTGAAGTGAGTCGAGGACAGCTCCTCGATGATCGCTCCGTTGACACTGCTGAAGGCATGCCGCACACCCGGTTCGACGGTGACCACGTCACCCGGCCGGCAGATGCGCTCGACGCCGTCCAGGCGCAGCACCAGCTCGCCGTGCAACACGTGGAAGGTCTCTTCCTTGCGCTGATGGTACTGCTCCGGGTGTTCCTGGCCTGGCAGCAGCATCAGCAGCTTCTTGCAGTAGCCACGGTTGACCACGGTGAGCATGGTCAGGCCGATCTCGTCGAAGCGATCCAGTCCGTAGTGATGGGAAATCTCCAGGTCGACGCGGCCGGGCACCACCACGTGACTGTCGCGCAGCTGTGCACGAACCTGCTGGACGATGGCCCAGACCTTGTCGCGCACATCGCGGCGGGTGGCATTGGCCGGTGCCAGCGCGACATCCACCGGGATATCCGTCTGGGCGGTGAAGGTGGCGTACTTGCTCCAGTCGTTGGCGGTGAACTGCTCGTCCTGCGGCGGGAAGGCGAAGTACACGTCTTCGGCGTGCACCACCTCGCCGGCACGGATCGGCCGCCTGGCGAACACGCCACGGCGCAGCGAGCGCAGGCTGGCGCGCTCGGACTCGTTGACCGGCAGGCGCTGCTCGCCTTCGCCGCACAGCAGCAGGGCGTACTGCGCCGCTTCCAGCCAGCGGCGAACCTGCTCGGGGCTGGCTGAGTAGGCGTTGATCGGATACTCCGCAGTGGGCAGGCCGACGTGCTTCTCGAAGATACGCGCGCCCTTGGCCAGGGCGATCTTGACGATGTCGGTGTTGTCCGGGTTCTCGTGGGTCGAGAAGCCCACGCGCACGCCGGGATAGCGGCGGCGCAGGAAATCCACCTGCGACAGGTGCATGTGGGCATCGGGCGTCGGGTATTCACCCACGCAATGCAGAATGGCGAAGTCCTTCTCGCGGTGGGTGAGGAAACTCACCAGGCGATCGAGCTCCTCCAGGGTGGAACCGGCGGTGGAGACGATCAGCGGACGCGTGGTCTGCACCACGCGCTCGAGCAGCGGCCAGTCACTCATCGAGCAACTGGCGACCTTGATCGCATCCAGGCCCTGCTCCTCGATCACCGCCACCGAGGCCTCGTCGAACGGCGTCGACAGGCAGTGGAAACCGTTGGCGCGGATTTCCGCCACCAGGGTGTCGAACTGCTCGCGGGACAGCCGCGTTTCGCTGAAGCGCTTGATGTACTTGACGTCGTCGCGGCCCTGCATGGACGGGTGGATGAAGCTGTCCAGGTCGCGGTATTGCAGCTTGAAGGCGAAGCGATAGGGGAAGTCGCGGCAGACCTCGGCGAAGGCACGGATCAGCGCGATGCCGTGGGCCACGTCGCCCATGTGATTGTTGGCCATCTCGAGGATGAACAGCGGGCGGTCGAACAGCTCGCTGGCTGCTTGTGCGGTATTGGCAGTGCTCATCGGTGGGCTCCTCGGCCGAACCAGGCCTCGATCCGGCGTGCGACGTGTTCCAGGTGCTCTTCGCCGAGCCCCGGCCACACGCCCACCCAGAAGGTGTCTCGCATTATCCGGTCGGTCACCGGCAGATCGCCGACGACCCGGGAGTTCTGGCCCTGCATGTAGGGCTGGCGCGTCAGGTTGCCGGCGAACAGCAAGCGCGTGCCGACCCGATCAGCGTCCAGGTGACGCAGCAGTTCGACACGGGCGTGGGCCTGGCCGTCAC
>CBIGPF010000123.1:0-18182 GCA_966191535.1 uncultured Pseudomonas sp.
CAGCTTTTGCTTCACCGAGCTCGGCGAGTCGTACAGGATCTCGTTGAGCACCCGCCCCACCAACAACACAAAATAAAGCAGCAACGGCAGGCTCGCCAGACGCGCGCGCTCACGGAAAAGCTCCAGCGACAGGAAAATCACCGCCAGGAAAGCGCCCAGACGGATGCTCTTGAGCCAGTCGCCGTTCTCCGTCGGCCACCAGAAGCGCCCCACTACCAGCATGCTCAGCGTGACGACCGCAAAGGCCAATCCCACCAGTTTCAACCAATCCGAGCGTCTTTCGAGTTGCATAACACCACGCAGGCAGATTCATGGGTACAGGGCTGATCCGGCCCCGACGATGGTTAGAGTTTGATCACGGTAACGTCAGAGGCACGCGTCCACTCGCGCTCGAAATCCCAGGCGTGGCCGTCCCAGAACGATCCCCCCTCGTCCGAGAAGCCAACCAGCACGATCTCGTAGTCGGCCTGCTTGAGGCGCTTCACATAGTCGAAGAAGGCCACCGCGTAGAAACCGGTGGAGGGTCCGCCGCGCGTCGGAAGTCGCTCGTAGGGATACGCCTCGAGCGCCGGGAACGGCTGCCGCAGCGGCAGGAACGAGGCACTGCGGTGCGAGCTCGGCAGCGTCTCCACCTCCCCACCCAGCAGGACGCTGTGGAAGCGCGAGTTGAACCAGGGGAACAGGCGCAGCCAGCCCTTGTAGGGGAAGCCGAAGTAGCCGCTCTTGCGATAGTTGTGGCGATGGATGAACAGGTTGTGCAACTGGCGACGCAGCAGCGTCCGGTTACGGCACTTGTTGAAGCTCACCACCAGGTCGTCGGAGCACAATGCCAGCGCATCGATATGCTCGCGGGTGATCGCCGGGTTGTTCGCCAGCAGGACAACCCGCCGCGACGCCACGATGCGTGCCAGCAGTTCCGGCGAGAGTCGCTCCAGGGAGTGTTGTGCCGCAGCCAGCATCGAGAGTCAGTCCTTCAACATTGTGGCGATATCATCCGCCGAGTAGAGCTTCGCAATGACCTGGTCGTTGCCGCCTTGCTTGAGATTCGAGCTGTACAGGGCGATATCCTGGGTGCCCGGCACACTGAGGAAATGCTCGTCACTGTCGGAGATCTGCCGCACCCGCACCCCAGAACGCAGGGCATGCCAGTGTAGCCAGATGTCGTCAGCCTTCGGCGTCACCTGGACGAACGCATCCCCCTCTCGCTTGAGCACTTCCTGCAACACCGCCGGGTAGAGCACCCCGGAAACACCGATGGCGAAGTTGCGCAGGCTGGGCGCCTTGTCGAGCTGCGTGGACCAGCCATGGTAAGGCTGGATCACGCCCTGCTCGATACCGACCTGCTTGGCCATGTAGCACACCACCTGGTCAGGGGTCTGCCGATGGGCTGCCTGCAGGCCGGCAAGCCAGCTGTCCGGGTAGAGCACATCGTCGTCCGCGGTCACCAACGGCGCGCCGATTCTCTCACCCTGGACATAGGGAAAGTATTTCTTGTGCGGCCCGTAATTATTGCAGCGCTTTACTTCCAGACCGCGGGCCTGCAACCGCCGCAAGGGGGCAGGCAGGTCAGCCAGGGCCTTCTCCTCATCGACCCAGAGGATCAGCCGCGACGGCAGCAGACGGCCCGCAGCGATGGACTCCAGGGTGATGTGCACCTTGCGCAGCCGCGTCGAATAGCTGGTCAGCGAAACGACCGGGCCACCCTCGGCCACCACCTTGCGCGAACCGAACCGGTTCGCCAGGGCGTAACGGAGCAACAGGCACTTGCGCTGCAGGCGGGTACGGTACTTGCGAACCTTGCGGGCGAACTTCGACTCTCGGGAATCGCGCCCCATCAGTGGCCCAGCTCCAGCGAGTCACCACGACCAACCGCGTAGTAGAGCAGCCCGGCAGCACGAACCTCATCCGGGTTGTACAGGTTGCGGCCATCGATGATCACCGGGCGGCGCAGAGCCGAGGCCAGCCAGGCGAAGTCCACTGCGCGGAACTCCTTCCACTCGGTGCAGATCACCAGGACGTCTGCGCCTTCGAGCACGGCCTCACGGCTGCCGACCAGTGCCAGGTCGGCGCGCTCGCCGTAGACACGACTGATTTCATGGGAAGCCACCGGGTCGTAGGCGCGCACGCGGGCGCCCCGCTCCCAGAGCGCTTCCATCAGCACGCGGCTGGGCGCTTCGCGGATATCGTCGGTGTTGGGCTTGAAGGCCAGGCCCCAGATGCCCACGGTGAGACCGGAGAGCTCACCGTCAAAGGCCTGCAGCAGCTTGCGCAGCAGCACATGCTTCTGCCGGTCGTTGACCCGCTCCACCGCTCGCAGCAGCTCGGCGTCGTAACCGATTTCACCGGCGGTGCGCTCCAGGGCCTGAACGTCCTTGGGGAAGCACGAGCCGCCGTAGCCGCAGCCGGGGTAGATGAAGTGGTAGCCGATGCGCGGATCGGAACCGATCCCCAGTCGCACCTGCTCGACGTCGGCGCCAACGCGTTCGGCGATATTGGCGATTTCGTTCATGAAGCTGATCTTGGTCGCCAGCATCGCGTTGGCCGCGTACTTGGTCAGCTCGGAGGCCCGCACGCCCATGAAGAACAGCTTGTCATGGTTGCGGTTGTAGGGTGCGTAGCACTCGCGCATCAGGGTGCGCACTTCTTCCGAGTCGGTGCCGACGACGATGCGCGCGCCACGGGTGAAGTCCTCGATCGCCGCGCCTTCCTTGAGGAATTCGGGGTTCGAGCAGACATCGAAGCGGAAGTCGCAGCCGCGCTTGCGCTGCTCATCCGCCACGGCGGCCCGGACCTTGTCGGCGGTGCCGACCGGCACGGTGGACTTGTTCACCACCACCTTGTAGCCATCGATGTGCTGGCCGATGGTGCGCGCCACGTTGAGCACGTAGGTCAGGTCGGCCGAACCGTTCTCGTCCGGCGGCGTGCCCACCGCGATGAACAGCAGCGTACCGAAGGCGATGGCCTCGGCGGCATCCTCGGTAAAGCTGATGCGCCCGGCCGCCAGGTTGTTGCGGACCATGACGTCCAGCCCCGGCTCGAAGATCGGGATTTCGCCCCGGCACAGCATCTGCGTGCGCTCGCTGTTGGTATCGACGCAGATCACCTGGTGGCCGGCATCGGCCAGGCAGGCACCGGTCACCAGACCGACGTAACCGCTTCCGAAGATCGTGATTTTCATGCTCAGACCCTGCTATTGCGGGGCCGCGGTTCCCGCCTCAGGCGCGGGAGAACAGCGACCCGAGCCGACGGAGGAGACCCGGCCGGCTGATTCCTTGGGGATTCGGATGGGGCAGCGCGAGGACCCGGGAGAACTCCTCGGCGCGCTGGCTCAGGCGATGCCGTTCGAACACCAGGTCATGCCCGGCGCGGGCAATGGCCTCGGCCTGCTGCGGATCGGCCAGCAGTTGCCGGTACTTCTCCATCAGCTCCTCGAGCGTGTCGTAGTGCACCACGTTGTGCATGTCGACCAGGCCGAGCAGGGCATCCTCGGTAGGCTGGCGCTTGGCGACCAGCACGCAGCCGCACGCCATGGCCTCGAAGTTCTTCGCCATGTACTCATTGAAGCCGATGTCCGCGCTGAGGAAGAAGCGGATTCGGTTGAGCACCGTGAGGTACTCCTCGGGGCTCTCGGTGCGCAACAGCTCCAGCGGCGTCTGCTCGGCGACGCGGTCGAGCAGCTCCTTGCGGCGGCCGTAGACCTTGCTCTTCACCCGGCCGACGAAGGCCAGGTCGATGTCGCGAGGCAATCCGAGATCCTTGAGCTGGCGATCGTCGAAGGCCTTGGCGACGAAGTGCGCGTTGACGCCCTGCTTGCCGAAATAGGCGCGCACGGACTCGCTGGTGTAGATCACCGGCGCACCCTTGAGCGAATGGAAGAAGCGCAGGAACTTGCCGTAGAACTTGCTCTCGCCCATGAACTCCTGGTACGCGTCCTCCTCGTAGTACACCAGACCCGGCAGGGCGCGCACGCTGTCGAAAGCGTGCGCCGCACGGCGCAGGGGGATGTCGAAGAGCACCCGTTCGTAACCGCTGGTGTCCAGGTTGGCGAGGGTCCGCGGCAGGTCGCGGATCTCCTCCTTGCTCAGCTTGATCATCCGCGAACCGGGGTTCAGCGCGATCAGCCCTTCATAAAGGGTATCCAGCGAGCGCGCGCGCTCCTGCCGGTTGATGATCAGAACACGCATGCAGGCGCTCCGCCGGTCACTGCACGCCGTCCTTGACGACCAGGATGTCCTGCATGATCAGGTACTGCAGGTCCGAGCCGTAGAACATGTTCAGCGCATCGGTCGGCGAGCACACCATGGGTTCGCCACGGCGGTTCAGCGAGGTGTTGAGCGCCACGCCGTTGCCGGTGAGCTTCTCCAGTTCCTTCATCATGTCGTAGTAGCGCGGGTTGAACTCGCGCTTGAGGACCTGGGCGCGCGAGGTGCCGTCCTCGTGGACGACTTCCGGCACACGGGTCTTCCACTCTTCGTTGACTTCGAAGGTGAAGGTCATGAACGGCGCCGGGTGGTCGATCTTGAACATCTGCGGGCCGACGGTATCGAGCATCGACGGGCAGAAGGGCCTCCAGCGCTCGCGGAACTTGATCTGCGCGTTGATGCGGTCGGCGACGCCGGCGATGCTCGGGCAGCCGATGATGGAGCGGCCGCCCAATGCGCGCGGACCGAACTCCAGGCGACCCTGGAACCAGGCCACCGGGTTACCTTCGACCAGCACCTTGGCGATGTGCTCGGGCACGTTGTCGATCTTGCGCCACTGCGGCTTGGCCTCGTGGCGGGCGCAGGCGGCGATGACATCTTCGTTGCTGTATTCCGGGCCGAGGTAGACGTGTTCCATCTTCTCGACCGGCACGCCACGCTCCCAGGACACGTACGCCGCCGCGCCAACCGCGGTGCCGGCATCGCTGGCCGCGGGCTGCACGTACAGCTCCTTGACCTCGGGACGGGCAATGATTTTCTGGTTGAGCTTGACGTTCAGCGCGCAGCCGCCGGCGAAGGCGATCTTGCCGGTCTCGCGGATGATGTCGCCCAGGTAGTAATCCATCATCTCCAGCGCCAGCTTCTCGAACAGTGCCTGGATGCTGGCGGCATAGTGGATGTAGGGATCGTCGGCGATGTCGCCTTCACGCTTCGGACCGAGCCACTCGATCAGCTTGGGCGAGAAGTAGTAGCCCTTGCCCTTTTCCTTGTAGCGACGGAAGCCGATGACGTTGGCGTAGTCGGTGTTGATGATCAGCTCGCCGTTCTCGAACTTGGCGAGACGGGAGAAATCGTACTTGCTGGCATCGCCATAGGGCGCCATGCCCATGACCTTGAACTCGCCGTCAAGCATGTCGAAGCCGAGGTATTCGGTCAGCGCACCGTACAGGCCGCCCAGGGAGTCAGGATCGTAGAACTCCTTGATCTTGTGGATCTTGCCGTTCTCGCCGTAGCCGAAGAAGGTGGTGGCGTACTCGCCCTTGCCGTCGATCCCGAGGATCGCCGTCTTCTCCTTGAAACCCGAGCAGTGGTAGGCACTGGAGGCGTGGGCCAGGTGGTGCTCGACCGGCTGGATCTTGGTCTTCTTCAGGTCGAAGCCCAGTTGCTGCAGGCACCACTGGATGCGCTTGTAGTACCGGTGGTAGCGGCGGTTGCCGAGCAGGATCGCGTCCAGCGCGCGGTCAGGCGCGTAGGCGTAGCGCTTGGCGTAGTGCCAGCGGGCCTTGTCGAAGATGCTGATGGGAGCGAAGGGAATGGCCACCACATCAACGTCCGACGGCTTGATCCCGGCCTGCTCCAGGCAGAACTTGGCCGACTCGTAGGGCATGCGGTTCTTCGCGTGCTTGTCGCGGACGAAACGCTCTTCTTCGACGGCCGCGACCAGCTTGCCGTCGATGTACAGGGCGGCGGAAGGGTCATGGCTTACGGCGCCGGACAGGCCGAGGATGGTCAATGCCACAGGGTCTAGCCTCTTTCATCTGGGCGGGTGCCGGGCACCCGCGGTAAACGTTCGTCGAGCAGCCGGTGCAGTGCGCTGCCCTCTGGCCAGTTGCGCAGGAAGCGCGCACGGTCGCGGGCGTAGGCGCGGGCGAAGCTCGCTTCTCGCGAGTGGCGCTGCATGGCATCCAGGTCGATCAACGACCACTGCCCGCCTTCGCCCTGCTCCTGCCAGAACAGGTTGTGCCCCTTCAGGTCGCCGTGGCTGATGCGCTCTCGCACCAGCGCCGCGAACAGTCTGTCCAGGGCTGCAAGGTCTGTTTCCGGCGGCAGGCCGCCCCCCTCCGGATGGTCCAGGTAGGGTTTGAAACGGGCGATTATATCCTGACCCGCCAGGTAATCGGTAATCAGGAAGGCCGGGCCACGCAGCCACAGCCAGCGGCGCTCGATCACCGCCAGGGGCTTGGGCGTGGCGATGCCGAGGAAGTCCAGGCGATTGCCTTCGCGCCAGGAGGCCCAGGCGCGGCTGGGACGCCAGAAGCGCTTGAACCAGTGCAGCAGGTTCTTGATGTTGTAGCGCTTGACCACCAGCGGCCGGCCGTCGAGCTCGACGCGGGCGACCGTCGCAGCGCCGCCGGTCTTGTAGATATGCCCCTTGGCGATAAAGACGTCCGGGTCGGCCAGCAGCGGCTGCAGGTCCTCTTCCTGCTCGCGGCGCACCGCGCGCAGACCGAACGGCCCCTTGAACACGCTGAACAGGCTGCAGTCGCGGGCGATCTTCTTCATCAGGTCGCCGACGCGCCAGCGCCGAACCCTGGCGATTTCCTTCTGCAGGGCCTCCAGCGGCAGCGCGTGCTCACCATTGGCCAGCAGATAGTGGATCAGCAGCTCTTCGAGATAGGGATCGAGACTGGCCGGCAGCTGGGCGAAGAACACGCCGAGGTTTTCCAGCACATGCTTGCGCGACAGCGGCTGGCCGGGGGTTTCCGCGCGGATACCGGCGCCGTCGATGAGGTACAGCTTGCCGGCGTGGCGCAGCAGGTTGTCCAGGTGCAGGTCTTCCTGCCAGAGGCCCTTGGCGTGCAACTGTGCGATGGCGCTCAGCGCTTCGGCGATGACCGCGGTCTGGCCGTCGGACAGCAGCGGCTCACCTTCCACGGCACGCCAGGCATCCCAGAGGCTCTGGGCATTATCGAGGAACTCGAAGAGCAGCCAGCCGCCCTCGCCGTCCTTCAGCCCATCGGCCAGCAGCGCCGGCGTGGTCAGGCCCTGCTCGGCGAGCAGCCGCACGCCCTCGCGCTCACGTTGGAAGTGCCGTGCGGCCTTGCCGCCGACCAGCAGCTTGGCGAGCACCGGACGGCCGCGCCAATTGGCCGCACCGACGTAGCGCTGGCCGGGCAGTACGCGCAACAGGCTGTCCAGGCGCAATTCGGCCGGACCGGCGCCGTCCTCCAGTTCGATGCGCAGCGGCAGCGCCGGCGCACGGCCGGCATCGCGCAGGGCGGACAGCCTCATGCGCGGTTTTCCTTTTTCTTGCGCCGTGCGCCCAGGCGGCGATACCAGTCGTCGACTTCGGGCCCGGTGGACGAGGTGCCCAGGTAGGCCGCCAGCAGGTTGCGCACGTCGGTCTCGTTCCAGTCCGGGGCGCGGCGCAGCAGCGGCTCGAGGTCGCGCACGCGATCACGCTGGCCAAACCACAGCGGACGGGTCTTCTCGAGGTCGATCAGGGTCGCCTCGAACGCGTCGTCGGTTTCGCGCAGGAAGATGTGCTTGGGATAGAAGCAGCCGTGCATCTGTCCGGCTTCGTGCAGGCGGCGGGCAAGCATGCCACAGGCGCGCAGTATCGCCTGGCGGCGTTCGGCCGGCAGGCTCGACCAGCCCTGCAGCAGGCTGTCCAGGTCACGCCAGCCGTCCAGGGCACGGGTCATCAGGATCGCGCGACGTTCGCCGGCGACTTGCCGCGCACCGAAGAAGGCTGCCTGCATCGAGGGGATACCCAGCTGGTGGTAACGCTGGATATTGCGGAACTCGCGACTGAAGGTCGGCTCGCCCAGCGGGCGTTTCAGGCTGCGGGTCAGGTGGTTGCTCTGGCGCTTGAGGTAGTAGGCGGTGCCGTCGAGCTCCAGGCGATAGACGCTGCTCCAGCCCCCACGCTCGGTGTTGGGCTCGTCGACAGCCACCAGCTCCAGGTCCCACAGGGCGTCGAAATCGGCCAGGGCCTTGCTTTCCAGCAGGGCCTGGTCGTCGCTGGCGATGAAGTCCTTCACTCGCGTCCCTCGAAGAAATGAACGATGTGGCGGATGCGCTTCTTGTCTGATGCATTCAGGCGTTCGCGCCGACGGTACAGGAGATAGAAGCGCAAGCGCTGGGTGGCGGACAGCTGGCGCTTGGCGACCTTGTCCAGCGTCGCCAGGTCCTTGGTGATGCGGTAGCGCAGCATGAAGCCGATCCAGAAGTCGCCGATCGGACAGTCGATGAAGTACACCGTACCCTCCCCGTCGACCAGGATGTTGCGCCACTTCAGGTCGTTGTGGGTGAAGTGGTGGTCATGCATGGTCCGGGTATAGCTGGCCAGCTGACGCATGACGTGCTCGACCCAGGCGCGATCCTTCAGGCGCGGATCCTTCTGCTTGGCCAGCGCATGCAGGTCCTCGGTGCCAACCAGCTCGCGGGTGATGATCGCACCGCGGGAGAAACCGCCGTGCTCCCGCTCCAGGCCGTAGCCCACCACCTTAGCCGTGGGAATGCCCCACTTGGCGAACTGCTTGAGGTTCTGCCACTCGGCCTTCACCCGGGGGCGCGGCAGGAAGCGGCGAAAGCCCTTGCCCGGTTTGCGGTAGCGCTTGACGTAGTAGCGCACGCCCTCGCGCTCCACGCGCACGACGTCGGACATCGCATCCTTGGTGATGCGCTCGCCTTCCAGGGCGAACACGGCATCCAGGCTGCCGAAATCGGCGGCGAGATGCTGGTAGTCGGCTTCGAGTACCCAGCCGGCCATCAGAGCAGGTCTCCGTAACGTTGTTTGCGGTCGTAGAGCTTGGCTGCCTTACGCTCCATCCACGCCAGCAGCGCGGCTTCCTCTCGGAGGATGTCACGCAGCGGACGCTGGAAGTAACCGCGCAGGAAGCGCAATTTGTCGCGGCGCGTAAGGCCGATGTCCAGCGCAGAGAAGTACAGCGCCGCCAGGTCCTTGTCGCGCCAGCGGCGTGGTGTTGCGTCGCGGGTCTGGGCACGGTGCAGGTCGATCACCGACAGGCGCAGGTCGTCGGCGCTGATCGGGCGATCGGTGTGCAGCAGGAAGTGGCAGATGTAGCAGTCGCGGTGGTTGACCCCGGCGCGGTGCATGGTGCCGACCATCTTCGCCACCTCGGCGATCAGCGCGCGCTTCAGGCGCGGCTCGGGCGGGGTCTGCAGCCAATCCAGCGAGAGGACTTCCAGGTCGGTGGTGGGCGCCAGCTCTTCGGTGATGATGAAGGAGTGCTGCGCAGCCGGATTACCGCCGCGCTCGCCGTAGGCCACCGAGGTCATGGTCGCCACGCCGGCCTGGTGCAAACGCTCCAGGGCTCGCTGCTCCTGGCCGGCACCGAGCACGGGGAGCTTGGCACTGAACAGGTTCTTGACGATTTCGCCCCAGCCGATGCCACGGTGGATCTTGACGAAATAGCCGCGCCCCTCGACATCGGTGCGCAGCGTGCGGCGACCTTCCAGCTCGCGATAGACCTTGCCCTGCAAGCGCTCGACCTCGACGAACGGGTCCTTGCCAGCCCACAGGCGCTTGAACGGCTCGTGCAACTCAAGCTTCATGGGCACCGCCTTTGTAGGAGCGAGCAAAAGCGTTCATGCGCGCTCCCGCAGGATCAGGTCGGCAGCGTGCTGCGGCATGCTGTAGAGGTCGGCGGTGTCGGCGAAGGCCAGGCCATTGCGCCCCCACTCCGCGCGGGCCGCATCGTCTTCGAGCATCTGCTGGAGCATCGTATTCAGGCGATCCTGCTCGAACGGCGACGGCACCACGCGACCGGCCTGCGCCTCGTCGATGTAGTGGGCGTAGCCGCAGACGTCGGTGACCAGCACCGGCAGGCCGGCCACCAGCGCCTCGAGCAGCACGGTACCGGTGTTTTCGTTATAGGCCGGGTGAATCAGCAGGTCGGCGCCGAGCAGGAAGCGCGGGATGTCGCTGCGCCCCTTGAGGATCTGCACGTTGTCCGACAGACCCAGAGCCTTCACCTGCAGCAGAAACGGCTTGGGATCATCCTGACCAATGGCGATCAGCCGGGTGCGCTTGCGCAACGGGCGCGGCAGTGCGGCCAGCGCCTTGAGGCTGCGGTCCAGGCCCTTGGTCTTGAAGCCGGAGCCGATCTGCACCAGCAACAGGTCATCGTCACCCAGCTTGAACTCGCGGCGGAACTCGGCGCGGATTTCGCCAGCGTTGGCGGGTGCACGACGATCCTGGGCGATGCCCGGCGGCAGCAGGTGGAAGCGCGCCTCCGGAGTACGGTAATGCTTGATGAACAGCGGTTGCTGGACCTCGGAGATCATCAGGATCTCGGTCTTGGACTCCGGCGCGAACACCGCTCGCTCGTAGTCGGCGAAGTGCTTGTAGCGGCCCCAGCGGCGGTAGAAGGAATTGCGCAGGGTCTGCGCCTTGTCCTCGAAGCAGCCGTCGGCGGCGTAGTACACATCCAGGCCCGGCATCTTGTTGAAGCCGATCACCCGATCCACTGGCGAGCGCGCGAGGTCGGCGGCCAGCCAGGCACTGAACTTCTCGTTGCGGCGGTGGTTGAACAGCGACGTCACAGGCGCCACGCGCACGTCGAAGCCGGGCGGAACCTCGCCTTCCCAGATCGGCGTGTAGACGCGAATGGAATGGCCGCGCTGCTGGCACTCCAGGGCGATACGCATGAAGTCGCGCTGCAACCCGCCGAACGGGAAGTATTTATAAAGGACGAATGCCAGGGTCATCGAAGCGTCTCCGGGGCCAGCAGCAGTGCCTCCAGCTGGGTCGACACGCGCTGGGGATTCAGGCGCGTGAAGCACAGAGGCTGTTCATGCCGCAGGTCGAACTGGCGCTTGTCTTCGGCCGTCGGCTGGTAGGTGCAGGTCTTTTGCAGGCACGGTGCACACGAGGGCCAATCGCTGGCCAGGTGCACCTGCGAACGCCCGTAGGCGCCGGTGAGTCCCGGGTTGGTCGGGCCGAACAACGAGAGCGTCGGCACGTCCAGGGCGGCGGCCAGGTGCCCGAGGCCGGTATCGACCGCCACACAGGCGGACGCGCCGGCCAGAACCTTGGCCATGCCTGCGAGGCTTAATCTGGGGAGTACCGAGGCGTTTTCCAAGCCCTCGGCCAGGCGCTCGGCGCGCTGCCGCTCGGCCTCGTTGCCCCAGGGCAGGCGGACTTTCCAGCCGCGCTCGCCCATGCGCTGGGCCAGCTCGCGCCAGTAGACCTCGGGCCAGTGCTTGGTCACCCAGGTGGTGCCGTGCAGGAACACCAGGTAAGGCTCGGTCTCCACCGCATCCAGCAGGCGGTTGCGGTCCAGGCCGTAGTCACCGGTCTTGGCCGGCAGCGGGTAGTCCAGCGCCTGGGCAAACAACTGGCGCACGCGCTCGACGGCATGCTGGCCCCAGGCGACCGGGTAGGTACGGTTATAGAAGCGACTGGCAGCCGGCTCGCGGGCCGACACCTTGTCCAGCCCGGCAATCGGCGTACGGCGGCGTGTGTAGCGGGTCAGCCAGGCGCTCTTGAGCAGGCCCTGGGCATCGATCACCAGGTCGTAGTCGACTTCCTTCAGGCGGCGCTTGAAGCGACTCCACTCGCCACTCCTGATCGTCTGCCAGAGGTTCTTGCGCCAGCGGCGGATCGCCACCGGGATCACCTGGGCCACGGCAGGATGCCAGGCAGGGATCTCGGCGAAGCCTTCTTCCACCACCCAGTCGAACTGGATGCCGGGAATGGCGCGGGCGGCGTCGGTCAACGCCGGCAAGGTATGGATGACATCGCCCAGGGACGAGGTCTTGATCAGCAGGACCCTCATTCAGCGCTTTCCACATCCACCGGGTCGGCGACCAGTCGGTCCAGCGCTTCGAGCACCGGGCGCGGCTTCAGCTCGCGCAGGCAGTTGTAGTGGCCGAAGCGGCACACACGATCGAAGCAGGGGCTGCATTCCAGGCCGAGGCGAACGATCTCCACCTGGTCGGCCAGCGGCGGGGTGAACTGCGGCGACGTGGAGCCATAGACCGCCACCAGCGGGCGATTCAGCGCGGCCGCCACGTGCATCAGGCCGGAATCGTTGGTGACCACGGCGCTGGCGCAGGACATCAGGTCGATGGCCTCGGCCAGGGCGGTCTCGCCGGCCAGGTTGACCGACTCTTCGCGCAGGCCGGGGATCAGGCGCATGCGGATGTCTTCACCGCCGGGGTGATCGTTCTTCGAGCCGAATATCCACACCTGCCAGCCCGCGCGGATCTTCACTTCCGCGACCTTGGCGTAGTACTCGGCCGGCCAGCGCTTGGCCTCGCCGAACTCGGCGCCGGGGCACAGCGCCAGCACCGGGCGATCCAGGCTCAGGCCGAACTTGGCCAGCGCGGCCTCGCGGCTCTGCGGGTCGATGGACAGACGCGGCTGCGGATACGGTTGCGGCAGTTCGGCGCCCGGCTCATAGGCCAGGGCCATGAAGCGCTCGATCATCAGCGGGTAGCGCTCTTTATCCAGCGCACGGATGTCGTTGAGCAGGCCGTAGCGCATTTCGCCCTTCCAGCCGGTGCGCTTGGGGATATCGGCGAAATACGGCACCAGCGCCGACTTGAGCGAGTTGGGCAGGAGGATCGCCTGGTCGTACTGGCCCTTGAGGGTCTTGCCGATGCGCCGGCGCGAGGCGATGTCCAGCACGCCATGGCCGAGCGGGAAGCTCAGGGCCTGGCGCACTTCGGGCATGCGTTCGAGGATCGGCCGGCTCCAGTCGGGCGCCAGCACGTCGATCACGCAGTCCGGATGCCGCTGCTTCAGACACTGGAAGAGTGTCTGCGCCATCACCATGTCGCCCACCCAGGAGGGGCCTACGATCAGAATTCTCATGCCTTTTCCAGAAACGACCGGGGAGGCTCTCGCCTCCCCGTACTCCATTCATCCCGCCGTGCGGCGCGCGCCCTCACGGTTGGGTGCCGAGCATCGAATGCCGGCAGTCTAGCCCAGCGAGCCTTGCGGCCGGGCGGATTTCGTCACTCCCTGTGACCTGGCGCAACGGCATCATGCGCCCCATTCCTGACATCTATATGGCTGCGCAAGCAACCGACAGCGCGGCCCGCTCCGGCGATCATCATCCCGCCGGATGCTGGCTACTTCTTGGGAAATCGCAGCGAATCAGGTCAGCTCGAAGGCCTTCCACATCTGCATCACCATGCGACGTTCCGCATGGAAGTGATCGCCGCTCACCACGCCCGGCTGCTTCTGCAGGGACAATCGGTGTGCCGCTGCCCGG
The DNA here is from genome assembly GCA_966191535.1 of uncultured Pseudomonas sp. Classification (GTDB taxonomy): domain Bacteria; phylum Pseudomonadota; class Gammaproteobacteria; order Pseudomonadales; family Pseudomonadaceae; genus Pseudomonas. The sequence continues at coordinate 13,391 of CBIGPF010000123.1, forward strand.
TAGGCCTTGTAGGCATCCTGCAGTTTCAGGACATCCTCGCCGGACATCAACCCGACCCGCTCCAGCGCTTCCAGAATGCGGATATTGTCGGTGAACTCCACCAGCTCCGGGTGCTGCCACGACCAGGCCAGGGCCGCGTATTGCACCATAAATTCGATATCGACGATACCACCGGCATCCTGCTTGAGATCGAACGGGGCCGCGGCCTCGAAGGCATTCGGCGCGGTGCCGGCGGCCGTGCTCGGGGTACCGAGGTTGTCGCGCATCTTCGCGCGCATCTCACTGACCTCCTTGCGCAGCTCGGTCAGGTCGCGCTGCTGACCCAGCACCTTCGCGCGGATCGCCTCGAAGGCGACCGCCACCCGCTTGCAGCCGGCCAGCACGCGGGCGCGCACCAGCGCCTGGTGCTCCCAGGTCCAGGCTTCGCCCAGCTGATAGGCCTCGAAGGCGCGCAGCGAACTGACCAGCAGGCCGGACGCGCCACTCGGGCGCAGGCGCATGTCCACCTCGTAGAGCATGCCCGAGGGCGTCTGCGCGGTGAGGAAGTGGATGATCTTCTGCCCCAGGCGCGTATAGAACTGCGCGCCGTCGATGGACTTGGCACCATCGGTCTCGCTCTGCGGGTCACCGTCATGGATGAACACCAGATCCAGGTCCGAGCCGTGCCCCAGCTCCAGGCCGCCGGACTTGCCGTAGCCGATGATGATGAAATCCGGATCGCAGGGCGTGCCGTCGGCGCGCGTCGGCCGGCCGTGACGTTGTACCAGCTGGTCCCAGGTCAGGCTCAGCACCTGCTCGAGGATCGCCTCGGCCAGCCAGGTCAGGTAGTCGCTGACCTTCATCAGTGGCAGGGTGCCGGCGATTTCCGAGGCGACGACACGCAGGGCATGGGCCAGCTTGAAATGACGCAGGGTTTCCATCTGCTGCTCGAGGTCATCCTCGGGAATCCGCATCAGCCGCTCGCGCAGCTCGGCGCCCAGTTCGGCAGCCTGTGGCGGACGGAACAGCCGCCCTTCATTCAATAGCTCGTCGAGCAGGATCGGGAAGCGGGCGATCTGTTCGGCCACCATCGGGCTCGCCGCACAGAGCGTCAGCAGGCGCTCCAGCGCGCCCGGGTTCTCGGTGAGCAGCACAAGATAGGCCGAACGCCGCGCCACCGCCTCGATCAACGGCAGCACACGCTCCAGCAGCACATCCGCCGGGCCGCGCTCGGCAATCATGTTCAGCAGGCGCGGCATGAAGGCATCCAGCCGCTCACGCCCCAGGCGCTGCATGGCACGCACCTGCGGACCGTTGCGCAGGTCGGTCAGGCGCTTCCAGGCCGCCGCCGGCTGGGCAAACCCGGCGTCGGCGAACTGCCGGCAGGCGGACTCCTCGTCCACCGCCTCTTCCCACAGCGGAATCCACTCGCCACCGATGGTGGTATCGACCTGGCCTTCTTCATCCTCGTCCGGGTCGGCGATGACCTGGCGGAAATGCCAGTCGATGCGATCGCGCCATTGATTGGTGGCCTGGTGGAAGGCCGACCAGTTGGCGAAGCCCATGATGAAGGCGACACGGATACGCTCGAACTCGTCCTCCGGCAGCATCTGCGTCTGGCGGTCGGCAATGGCCTGCAGGGCATGCTCGGCGTAGCGCAGGAACTCGTAGCCCTCGCGCAACTCGGCGACCACCTGCGGCGGCAGGTAACCCTGCCCTTCGAGAATCGCCAGCACCCGCAGCAGCGGCCGCTGCTGCAGGCTGAGGTCACGGCCGCCATGGATCAACTGAAAGGCCTGGGCGATGAACTCCACCTCGCGGATGCCGCCGGCGCCCAGCTTGATGTTCTCGCTCATGCCCTTGCGCCGGACTTCCTGCTGGATCAGCTGCTTCATGGTGCGCAGCGCCTCGATGGCGGAGAAGTCCAGGTAGCGGCGGTAGACGAACGGACGCAGCAGTTCGAGCAGGCGCTGGCCGGCGTCCTGGTCACCACCGACCACGCGCGCCTTGATCATCGCGTAGCGCTCCCAGTCGCGCCCCTGGTCCTGGTAGTACTGCTCCAGCGCGGCGAAGCTGTGTACCAGCGGACCGCTCGAACCGTAAGGGCGCAGGCGCATGTCGACGCGGAAGGCGAAGCCCTCGACGGTGATGGCGTCCAGCGACTTGATCAGCCGCTGCCCCAGGCGGGTGAAGAACTCCTGGTTATCCAGCGCGCGCTTGGCGCCCTGGGTTTCGCCGCCCTCGGGGTAGCCGAAGATCAGGTCGATATCGGAGGACAGGTTCAGCTCACCCGCGCCCAGCTTGCCCATGCCCAGCACGATCATCTTCTGCGGCAGGCCCGAGCGGTTGCCGATGGGCACGCCGAACTGCTGGCAATGGCGCTGGTAGAGCCAGGCCAGGGACTGGTCGATACAGGCGTCGGCAAGGTCCGACAGGTCACGGCACGTGCCGGCCAGGTCGCTGCGGCGGGTCAGGTCGCGCCAGATGATGCGCACCTGCTGACGCCGGCGGAAACGACGCAGGCGGCGACCCAGCTCGTCTTCGTCGGCGCAATCGGCCAGCAGCGCCTCCAGCTGCGCGCCCATTTCACCGGGCTGCAGGGCACGCTCCAGTTCACCGGTCGCGGCCAGCGCCAATAGAAAGGCAGGATCGCGCTGGACCTGCTCGGCGACGAAATCGCTGCCGGCGGTAACGCGGGAGAAGTCGGCGTGCCGCTCGTCGGACCAAGCCTCGAAGCTGGCGTTCTGCTCGGGGGAAAGCGCGGCGATGGCGGTGCGGAAATTCTGCTCAGCCCGCTCGGCGAGGGGCTTGAGGGTAGCCGGCAAAGCGGCCAGGGACGGCAGGCTCATGGTCTATCCTGAGTGGTCGGCGAGGCGCCGGCATTCCTGTCTTTTCGCGCCCCTGTAGTTTTACTACTAACTTTTTCTGGTGGAGGGATGTATCCGCTGGCGATTTGTAGTAAAACTACAACCCGCCGGGCGTACCCCCGGAGCACTTCCAAGAATTCGCCGCGTCGCCCACGAGGTTGGCGCAGCTGTCGGCAACGATCTACTGGCTTCCGATTCTGGAAGCCTTTCCGCCCTGGAGCAAGCCATGCAAGACCTCGATCCCGTCGAAACCCAGGAATGGCTGGACGCCCTGGAATCGGTCCTGGACCGTGAAGGTGAAGACCGCGCCCACTACCTGATGACCCGTATGGGCGAGCTGGCCAGCCGGTCCGGCACCCAACTGCCCTACGCGATCACCACGCCGTACCGCAACAGCATCCCGGTCACCCACGAAGCCCGCATGCCCGGCGACCTGTTCATGGAACGCCGCATTCGCTCCCTGGTGCGCTGGAACGCCCTGGCGATGGTGATGAAGGCCAACAAGAACGACCCGGATCTGGGTGGCCACATCTCCTCCTTCGCCTCCTCGGCGACCCTGTATGACGTTGGCTTCAACTACTTCTTCCAGGCCCCGACCGACGAGCACGGCGGCGACCTGGTGTTCTTCCAGGGCCACGCCTCCCCCGGCGTCTACGCCCGCGCCTTCCTCGAAGGCCGCATCACCGAAGACCAACTGAACAACTTCCGCCAGGAAGTGGACGGCAACGGCCTGTCTTCCTACCCGCACCCCTGGCTGATGCCGGACTTCTGGCAGTTCCCGACCGTATCCATGGGTCTGGGCCCGATCCAGGCGATCTACCAGGCGCGCTTCATGAAGTACCTGGAAAGCCGCGGCTTCATCCCCGCCGGCAAACAGAAGGTCTGGTGCTTCATGGGCGACGGCGAGTGCGACGAGCCCGAATCCCTGGGCGCGATCTCCCTGGCCGGCCGCGAGAAGCTGGACAACCTGATCTTCGTCATCAACTGCAACCTGCAGCGCCTCGACGGCCCGGTTCGCGGCAACGGCAAGATCATCCAGGAACTCGAAGGCGTGTTCCGTGGCGCCGAGTGGAACGTCAACAAGGTGGTCTGGGGTCGCTTCTGGGACCCACTGTTCGCCAAGGACACCGCCGGCCTGCTGCAGCAGCGCATGGACGAGGTCATCGACGGCGAGTACCAGAACTACAAGGCCAAAGACGGCGCCTACGTGCGTGAGCACTTCTTCGGTGCGCGTCCGGAGCTGCTGGAGATGGTCAAGGACCTCTCCGACGAGGAAGTCTGGAAACTCAACCGTGGCGGCCACGACCCCTACAAGGTCTATGCGGCCTACCACCAGGCGGTCAACCACAAGGGCCAGCCGACCGTCATCCTGGCCAAGACCATCAAAGGCTATGGCACCGGTTCCGGCGAAGCGAAGAACATCGCGCACAACGTCAAGAAGGTCGACGTCGAGTCCCTGAAGTCGTTCCGCGACAAGTTCGACATCCCGATCAAGGATGCCGATCTGGAAAACCTGCCGTTCTACCGCCCCGAGGAAGGCAGCGCCGAAGCCAAGTACCTGGCTTCCCGCCGTGCCGCACTGGGCGGCGTGATGCCGGTTCGCCGCGAGAAGAGCTTCCAGGTCCCGGTTCCCCCGCTGGAAACCCTCAAGGCCATGCTCGACGGCTCGGGCGACCGCGAAATCTCCACCACCATGGCCTTCGTGCGGATCATCTCGCAGCTGGTCAAGGACAAGGAACTCGGCCCGCGCATCGTCCCGATCGTGCCGGACGAAGCCCGTACCTTCGGTATGGAAGGCATGTTCCGCCAGCTGGGTATCTACTCCTCCGTCGGCCAGCTGTACGAGCCGGTGGATAAAGACCAGGTGATGTTCTACCGCGAGGACAAGAAAGGTCAGATCCTCGAGGAAGGCATCAACGAAGCCGGCGCCATGTCCAGCTGGATCG
>CBIGPF010000124.1:0-17997 GCA_966191535.1 uncultured Pseudomonas sp.
GCGTGCACTGCAAGACCTGCGACATCAAGGACCCGGCCCAGAACATCACCTGGGTGGCCCCCGAGGGCACCGGCGGTCCGAACTACCCCAACATGTAATTGAGTTGGCGGTAACGAAAAAGGCTCCCTCGGGAGCCTTTTTTGCAAGTTCGAAAAAGTTGTAGCGAAGCAGGGATCGAACTACCGGCCGCGTTCAGACCACCAGGTCACGGCTGCGGCGCGATGGGGAAGAACTCCCCGGAACTCCAGATACCCAGCCAATCAACGCCGTCGATCTTGCGGGGAACCGCCAGTTCTACCAGTTGATAGAACACGTTGCGATGGATCAGCGCTTCCAGGTTCACACGCACCAGCACGTAGGGCGACGGCTCCTGAGTCTGCGAGTCCAACTCGACACGGATCGGGTGCGCGGCGTCGGCCACCACTTCGTCCTCGACGTTGGTGGTGAAGCGCAGCACCTGCTGCTCACCCTCCCCTTCGACCGCCAGGGTGACCGCGACGAACGGCGCGTCATCGACGGTGATGCCGCACTTCTCGACCGGCGTGATCAGGAAGTAGTCATCGCCATCGCGGCGAATAATGGTGGAGAACAACCGCACCATCGGCTTGCGACCGATTGGCGTACCCAGGTAATACCAGGTGCCGTCGCGGGCGATGCGCATGTCGATATCGCCACAGCACTCCGGATTCCACAGATGTACCGGCGGCAGCCCCTTGTCCTTGCTGGCGGGGATCTGCGCCAGCAGATTGCCGGCCCGGTCCGATGGTGTCTGTGGATCAGTCATTGGTATTCCTCTCGCGTCTTCACCCCCAGCAGGCTGCGGGCATAGTCTTCCAGCGGTCGCCCGATCAGGTCTTCGGGGCTGGCGTCATAGAATGTCAGAAAACCGCCGCGACTGCGGATAGTTGCACTGTCCACCAGGTAGCGGTTGTCGGTCTCGATCAGCATCACCTGGATCACGCTGCGGTCGCGGCCCACGGCATTATCGGTGTCTTCGTACTGCTCGTAGGTACCGGCATTGTCCTCTCCACGGGCAAAGCGCGTATACAGCAGATAATTGGCGCCTGCCGCACGCGCCTCCTGCATGGCCCCTTCGAGACCCAGTGGGCTCTTGGCCCGGCGTACCAGCGGGAAGTACTGGACGAAGCCCTTGAACGCCTCCTCCGCTACCACGTTGGGCCGCGCATAGGGATGACCGGGCGGTACGAACGGGCCCTGGGCTATGTAGATGAAGGAATCCTGCTGCAGGCGCCAGTTCGACGTGCGGCGAGTCTGGCTGTGATCGAGGAAGCCCGAATCACGCAGGTAATAGTCGGTGCCGTCGGCCAGATCACTGGGATTCATGCAGCCGCCCAGGGCAGCGAAGGCAAGGATCAACATCAGGTAGCGCATGGGAGATCTCCGGTGCCGGCGACGAAAAACCGGCATTCGGACAGGCCAAGCAGCTTCCATGCCATGAAAGAGCGACTTGCCCCTCCTGATTCAGCGGCGGGCCCAGCGTCGGCCGGATGCTATTTCAACTCAGCAATCCATGCAGCTTCGCCTGCGCAACCGCTTGAGTACGACGTTCAGTCCCGAGCTTGCCGTTGATGCTCCAGGCATGCGACTTCACCGTGTTCACAGACAGGTAGAGCCGGTCGGCGATTTCCCGGTTGGAACAGCCAGAAGCGATCAGTTGCAGAATGACCAGTTCGCGCTTACTCAGCAGCGAACTCAACGACGGCGGCGGTACCGGAAAGGGCGACGCGCGAACGGTGCTCCACTCGGCGAACCACTGCGGGTGACGGCGCTGCAACGCCTTCAGCGGCGCGCAGTCCGGATCTGGATCAGACACGACTTCGCGCTTCAGATAATTCAACAGTAATGGTGTGCCAATGCTCAGGCGCTCTTCCAGCGTCTCGGCGGTGGCCTCGCGGAGTAGCAGGCGGATCAGTGCGGGCCATCCCTGGCAGGCCTCGAGCAAACGTTCACGCAACTCGAGTGACAAAGCGACGTCATGCTCATCCAGCAAGCTGTGCAGCTCTTCAGCACCAAAGGCCAGATCCTGCGCATCGAGCTCCAGCACGGCGTTCTGCAGCAACAGACGCGGCAGGCTCCATGCTGGCCTGCGGCGCCCATTGATCCACCAGCGCACACACTGTGGCGTTCGCTCGACCAGGTCCTCCAGGTAGGCGTCCAGCTCTGGGCAGGCATCGCGCGGATAATCATCCAGCACCAGCCACAACGGCTGACCAACCCGTCCCAGCGACCGGTAGAGGCCACCCTTCGTTTCGCTCAGGTCAAGCTCTACTCCTAGCGCCTCAGCGATCCGCATCGTGAACTCCGCTGGCGTCAGCGCCAGCCCTGAAAGCTCCAGCCAGACGACCCGGACGCAACTGGGTGCCAGCCGTGCGCACTCGCTGTACAACGCACTCTTGCCGAAGCCGGCCGGTGTAAAACTCAGGGTAAGGCGGTTCTGTGCACAGACCAGACGCCGCAGCAACGCCGGACGGGGTACAGAGCCAGGTACAGCGGGCGGGACAACAGGGATTCCGGCAGGAGCATTGCGAAGCAGTGATTCTGAAAACAGGCTGGGCATGCTGGCGATCTCGACAAGTACACAACGAAGAGCTCCCTCATCGGCGAGTCTCTAGAGCAAAAGTGTCGCCCTGGAGCCGGTCTCGCTCATCGACATTCCGCGACCAATAGTTGACATATCACGACAGATATTGCCTTTCGGCCTTTTCGTTGGGCGCTCACCACCGGCGCACGGCCGCCTGTCGCGTCAATCCAGGTTGTTAGTCCGCACGCGGACCTGCTGGAGCGGGGATCCGGCCCCTCCTAACACTTTGGTATGGAAGGAAAATCGCAACCTTCGTCTGTTTGGAGGGATCGACTGGCTGATTAAGGTTGGGGCCAGGTCCCCCCACCTCAACGGAGAGTCGAATGACAACAACAATAGGGCTCGGACGCTTTCAGCCTTGCCTCCTCCCCCTGGCCGCAGCCTTGGCCAACATCATCCCGACGGCACAGGCAGCCAACTTCAACATCGGAGAAATCGAGGGTCAGTTCGACTCTTCGCTATCCATCGGTGCCAGTTGGTCCACGCAAAGCGCTTCCCAGGATCTGATTGGCGCCACCAATGGCGGCAACAGCACGGCATCTGCCAACGATGACGGACGCCTGAACTTCAAGAAGGGAGAGACCTTCTCCAAGCTGTTCAAGGGCACCCATGACCTTGAGCTGAAGTACGGCGACACGGGCGTGTTCCTGCGCGGCAAGTACTGGTACGACTTCGAACTCAAGGACGAAAGCCGCCCGTTCAAGCAGATCAGCGACAAGGGCCGCGAAGAAGGCGCGAAGTCTTCCGGGGCACAGCTTCTCGACGCGTTCATCTACCAGAACTACACCATCGGCAGTCAACCGGGCAGCGTGCGCCTGGGCAAACAGGTGGTCAGTTGGGGCGAAAGCACCTTCATTGCCAACAGCATCAACAGCATCAACCCCGTCGACGTATCCGCCCTCCGACGCCCCGGCGCCGAAATCAAGGAAGGCCTGCTGCCGGTCAACATGATTTTTGCCTCTCAGGGCATTACCGAGCAATTGTCGGCCGAGATGTTCTACCAGTTGGAATGGCAACAGACCGTGCTGGACAACTGCGGCACCTTCTTCGGCTCCGATGCGCTCGCGCCGGGATGCGACACCAACTTCACCGTCGGGGCGCCGGCCGCGGTCAAGGGACTGACGCCCTATGCCGACTTGATGGACGTCACCCTCGTTCCGGAAGGTCTGATCGTGCCGCGCGCCAAGGACAACGACGCACGCGACAGCGGCCAATGGGGCCTGGCACTGCGCTGGATGGGTGACGACACCGAGTACGGAGCCTACGCCATGAACTTCCATAGCCGCCTGCCCTACCTGAGCATGACCACCCCCGACGCCGCCAGCATCCAGCGAGCCCTCTCCCTGCCCGGCGGCCCGGCAGGGTTGCTCAGCCAGACCTCGCTGCTGGGCAATAGCCACTACTTCATGGACTACCCCGAAGACATCCGACTGTACGGTCTCAGCTTCGCGACCACCCTGCCCACGGGCACGGCCTGGGCAGGAGAAGTCAGCTACCGGCCCAACATGCCGCTGATCTTCAACGCCATCGATGAAACCAATGCACCGGTCATCGAGGTGATCGGCGCCGCGGCAACCGGCGGTCTCAATGGGGCACTCGCTACCGCCGACACCGACATCAGGGGCTACAAACGCAAGGAAATGACCCAGCTTCAGACCACCCTCACGCACTTCTTCGAGCGCGTGCTCGGTGCCGACCGCCTGACGCTGGTAGGTGAGTTCGGAGTGACCCATCTGGGCGGACTGGAGAGTCGCAGCGAGCAGCGCTATGGGCGTATCAACGAAGTCGGGCCTTACAGCCCGAGCAATGACGACGGGTTCTACACCGCCACCTCCTGGGGCTACCGAGCACGCAGCATCCTCGAGTACAGCGACGTCATCGCGGGGGTCAACCTGAAGCCCAACCTCGCCTGGTCACACGACGTTGAAGGCTATGGCCCTACCTTCAACGAAGGTGCCAAGGCCATCAGCCTCGGCCTGGATGCCGATTACCGCAGCACCTACACCGCCAGCCTGTCGTACACCAACTTCTTTGGCGGTGATTACAACAACCAGATCGACCGCGACTTCGTGGCGCTCAGCTTCGGCGTGAACTTCTAAGAGATTGTCACTGATGAAAACAACGAAACGTATTCTCGGGGCCTTCGCCCTCACCCTGTTGAGCGCCAGTGTGTTCGCCGCCGCGACGCCGCAGGAACTGTCCAGCCTCGGGAGCACCCTGACGCCCGTGGGCGCGGAGAAATCCGCAAACGCCGACGGGAGCATCCCCGAATGGACCGGTGGCCTGCCGCAGAACGCCGGCACCGTGGATGGCAAAGGTTTCCTCAGCGACCCGTTCGCCAGTGAAAAACCGCTGTTCATCATCACCGCCGCCAACGCCGAGCAGTACAAGGAGCGCCTCAGCGAAGGGCAGCTGGCCATGTTCAAGCGTTACCCGGAGAGCTATCGAATGCCGGTGTACGCCTCTCACCGGACGATGGGCATGCCCAAGGACATCTACGGCGCCATCCGCACCAGCGCCGAGAAGGTCAGCCTCATCGAAGGCGGAAACGGCCTGCAGGGATTTACCAATTCCCGGGTCATCGCCTTCCCCCTTCCGAAGAACGGCCTGGAGGTCGTGTGGAATCACATCACACGCTACAAGGGTGGAAACGTATTCCGGGCATCGGCTAACGCCTTCCCCCAACGCAATGGCGATTACACCCTGGTGCAGATGGAGGACCAGGTTGCCTTCCCGGCCTTCATGCCCGACCTGCTCAAGGACCAGGCGGAAAACACCCTGCTGATGTTCAAGTCGGTGACCACCGCCCCCTCGCGCCTGGCCGGCAACGTCCTGCTGGTTCATGACACGCTCAACCAGGTGAAGGAACCGCGCATGGCGTGGCAATACAACCCTGGCCAGCGCCGGGTACGCAGAGCTCCGCAAGTGGCGTACGACAGCCCCGCGAGCAACGCCGACGGCACTCGCGCTTCCGATGACTACGACATGTACAACGGCTCCCCGGACCGCTACACGTGGACACTGGTCGGCAAGAAGGAGATGTACATTCCCTATAACAATTACCGCCTGGCCTCGCCCCAGGTGAAGTACGCGGACATCCTGAAAGCCGGGCATACCAATCAGGACCTCGCGCGCTACGAACTGCATCGCGTCTGGGTCGTCGAAGGCACGCTCAAGGACGGCATGCGGCACATCTACGCCAAGCGCCGCTTCTACGTGGACGAGGATTCCTGGACCATCGCCGGCTCGGAACTGTACGACGGCCGCGGCCAACTCTGGCGCGTCGGCCAGGCCATGCTGCTGGACGAATACCACGCACAGACCCCCTGGTACGCCTTCGAGGCGCTCTATGACCTGATCTCCGGTCGCTACGGTGTGTACGGCCTGATGAACGAAGAGAAGAGCTGGGTGAAATTTGGCGTCCCCGCCTCGGTGAATGACTACACCCCCGCCGCGTTGCGCACCTCCGGCGTGCGCTGAGACTCGAACTGACAGCAGGGCCCGAAGCCCTTCCGGGCCCTGCTGTCGCTCCTTCGGCGTGATCAGCTCAGCATTGGAAATCACGCTCAATCGCTGTCGCAAAATGTCAACCAACGATCATGATCAGTCAAATTTCACGCATCGCATTCCGCAATACTCGTGACCACATAACAAAACCAACGAGATTGCCCCATGCAGAATCACTACGACGTCCTAATCATTGGTGCAGGCCTTTCAGGAGTCGGCACTGCCTGCCGAATGGCCGTGGAAATGCCCAATGCCAGCCTCGCCATCATCGAGCGGCGCAAGGCCATCGGCGGCACCTGGGACCTGTTCCGCTATCCGGGCATCCGATCCGACTCCGACATGTTCAGCTTCGGCTATTCCTTTCGCCCTTGGCATGAGCTCAAGGTACTCGCCGACGGCCCGTCGATCCGTCGCTACGTCGCCGATACGGCCCGGGAATACGGCGTCGACAAGAAAGTCCAGTTCGGCCTGAAGACCACCAGGGCGGCCTGGTCCAGTCAAAGCCAGCGCTGGACCGTGAGTTGCCTCGAAGAGGACACCGGCAACACCGTCACCCTCACCTGCCGCTACCTGATCAGTTGCACCGGCTACTACGACTACGACCACGGCTACCTGCCCAGCTTCCCTGGCGAAGGGCAGTTCAAGGGCGTACGCGTGCACCCACAGCACTGGCCGGATAACCTGGATTACCGCGGCAAGCGCGTGGTGGTGATCGGCAGCGGCGCAACCGCTGTCACCCTGATACCGGCCATGGCACCGCAGGTCGCTCATATCACCATGCTCCAGCGCTCGCCCAGCTATGTTTTCAGCGTGCCGGGATACGACAAGTTGTCGGCATTCCTCCAGCACTTTCTGCCCAAGAGCCTGGTCTTCTCCCTCGCCCGCAAGCGCAACATCTTCCTGCAGCGACTCATCTACAAGGCGGCGAAGAGCTGGCCCGGCCCCGTCCGCAACTGGTTGCTCTCCGGCGTGCGCAAGCAGCTCGATGGGCATGTCGACATGCATCACTTCACGCCGCGCTACCAGCCATGGGACGAACGCCTCTGCGCCGTTCCGGATGCCGACCTGTTCAAGGTGCTGAAGGACGGCAAGGCGTCGATCGTCACCGATCACATCGACAGCTTCACCGAGACAGGCATCCGCCTCAAATCCGGCAAGGAACTGTATGCGGACATCATCGTAACCGCCACCGGCCTGAAGCTGCAGACCTGCGGCGGCATGGACCTGCTGGTGGACGGCGAGCAGAAGCACCTGGACAAGCTGATGACCTACAAGGGATCGATGCTGCAGGACGTCCCCAACATGGGCTTCGTCTTTGGCTACACCAACGCGCCCTGGACATTGAAGGTGGACCTGACCGCGAACTTCCTCTGCCGCCTGTTCAACCACATGAAGCAGAACAACCTCGCCGTCGTCGTACCGCGCGCACCCGTCGGCGAAATCTGCAACGACGAGACCGTCCTGGGCTCAATGAAATCCGGCTACATCCAGCGAGGCGCCGCCGTACTCCCGCGACAGGGGCGCGGCCTGCCGTGGCGAGTCCTGCATAACGTCGAAAAAGACCGCCACATGCTGCTGAAGCAGTCCATCGAAGATCCGAACCTGGAATTCACCAGCGTTTGAGGCCCGCTGGGGACTTATGGAGCCCGCCCCTGCCCCATTGGCGCGGCGGGCACTTTCGATGGACTCGCTGCGCGAAGAAGACGCCATGAAAGCAGACATCATCTTTATCCACGGAATGTGGTCGCGCCATACGGTCTGGCATGACTGGAAGCATGCTTTCGAGGCAAGGGGCCACCGCTGCCTGGCACTCGATCTGCCAGGGCATCTGGAGCAGGGTTCGGACACGTTGCTGGCCGGTGCCACACTGCAAAGCTATGTCGACGAAGTCCTGACGGTAGCCCGCCAGTTCACGCGACCGATCCTGGTTGGCCACTCGCTTGGTGGGCTACTCGCTCAGCTTGCCGCCCAGCACCTCGACCTGAGTGGAGTGGTACTGGTGAACAGCGCCGCCCCCAGACGAGTGTTCCCGCTCCGGCCCACGATGCTGCCGGGGCTTGCCCGCCACTTCTCCCGCTGGGGGCTATGGCGGCGAACATTCCGGCTGTCCAACTGGGAGGCGGACTATCTGATCTTCAATCGCCTCCCGCCTGAGCAGCGCCCGGCATGCCGAGACCTGCTCATCGCCGAATCGGGGAAAGTGGCCTATGAAGTGGGCTTCGGCATGCTCAACCTGTCGGGCTCCAATGATGTCCGCAAGGAGCTGATCACGTGCCCGATGCTCGCGCTGGCAGGCGCCAGCGACCGCATCATCCCCCGCTCGGTCAGCCGCAACATGGCGCGCTGGTATGGCCAACGCCTCGAGTACCGTGAGCTTCCCGGGCACGGACACTGGGTGCTGGGCGAGCCAGGCTGGCAGGCGCATGTCGATCATGTGCTGGATTGGATCGACACGGCATCGCAGTCGCGAGACCGATAGCGTCTCAGCGGGAACGCAGCAGGTGGGTGCGCAGTCGCTGTCGGGACTTGCTCTCGGGGAACTGCTGCGCACGCCACTCACGCGGACTCATGCCGAACCAGCGCTGAAAGGCGCGCGAAAAGGCGCTCAGTTCCGAGTACCCCAGCATGGCCGCCAGTTGGGTCAGGCTGAGCGTGGAATCCCCCAGATAGCGCTGCGCCATGGATTGGCGAGTTTCATCGAGCAGCGCCTGGAACGAGGTGCCCTCATCCGCCAGATAGCGTTGCAGGGTGCGCGGATGGAGTGCCATGAAGTCCGCAATCTGCTCGATGGTGGTCCGCCCGCTGGGCAGCAGATTACCCAACAGCTGGCGTACGTGAGCCGGAAGCTCCTGAATCGACATCTGATCCAGCGAATCCAGGTGCTGCTGGATCAAGCGGTGCAACTCCTGATCACCCGAGCTGATCGGCGTATCCAACAGACGGGCATCAAAGATCCAGGCATTGCAGCTGGCGTTGAATTGCGGCGTCAGTCCCAATAAACGGGTATAGGCCTGCACGTCGCATAACGGGGCCGACTGCAGCAGCAAGGCACGCGGCTGCCAGCGACTGCCGAGCATGGTGCGCATCAACTGCATCGCCGCCCCAACGACCAGCTCGACGATCAGACGATGGCTGATGACGTCCTTGGAAGTCTCCGGGTCGTAATGGAACAGCACATGCTCGCCCTCCACCTCCAGGCGAATCCGGGCGACGCTGGCATGCAGGTGAAAGTAGTGGCTCAGCTCCCGAATGGCAGTGCCAACGCTATCGGCGTTACGGATCAGGTAGAGCAGCGGCCCCAGGGCGCCGACGCCCTGATGCAGCCCGAAGCGCATGCTGAACAGCGGATTACCGGAGCGCTGTGTCCCAAGGGCCAGTAACGCGGCAAATTTACGGTAGGGAATGAAGCTCTCCGGGTGCTCGAGCACATCGCCCGGCAGCCCGGTCGCTCTGATCAGTTCCTGGGCACTCAGATTCTGGCTGGCAGCGAACTCGGCCAGACCATGCAAAGCAGAGGCACGCACAAAACCTGCTGTTGGATTCATCTTGTTATCAGGCTCTTGGTGGAATCCGGCAGCCCATCATGTCGCCGCCAGCCATATCGCGAATTGATAATCCTGCGACGTCATCTGTCAAGTTCTGCCGCTATCCACAGCCGGCAGAACGTGCGCCCTGATTGAGGCAGCACCCGGCTGCAAGTCGCGAAATGTCGACTTTCTGTCATCTAACGTCAAATCAGCACCTGGCGCCTGGCATAGGCTCGCTACCGCGTCAGGCAACTTCGACGCAACCACTGCCCCATCGGCTTGCAGAAGCAAGCATGTCCCTGCCGTGGATGGCCAACGAGACAAGCGCCTCGTCTCGCGCCGGCCGGATGGCATCGCCAAGTCCATGGCGGAAAACCAGAACAACAAGATCAGGAGCGACCATGAACCTCCGCGATAACTCCAGGCATCGCACAACGATCGCGCGTGCCGTGCTGCTGGGTGGGCTGGCCCTGCTTCCCACACTCGCAACCCAGGCTGCAACGCCCGCTCCCGCGGCCGCTCAGGTGGACCAGACGGAAGCCTTCCGGGCACTGGTCCGGGACGTTTACCAATACGCCTACCCGCTGATCCTGATGGACATCACGCGCCAGCAGATGACCAACGTGCCCGACGCCACCAGTGTGCCGCAGCGCGCGCCCATCAATCAGTTTGCGCACTACCGTGCGTATCCGGACAGCCATGCCCGCGAAGTGGTCCGCTTCAACTTCGACACCCTCTACAGCATGGCCTGGGTGGACGTCAGCAAGGAGCCACAAGTCCTGACGGTCCCCGACAGCGCCGGGCGCTACTACCTCGCGCCGATGCTGGACATGTGGACCGATGTATTCGCCGTCCCCGGAAGCCGCACCACGGGCGGCAAGGCAGGCAACTTCGCGCTCGCCGGCGCCGACTGGAACGGAACACTGCCCGAGGGCGTGGAGCTCATTCGCACGCCGACACCGGTCATCTGGCTCATCGGGCGCACACAGACCAACGGAGCGGCCGACTATGCCGCGGTGCACAAGGTCCAGGATGAGTTCCGCCTCACCCCCCTGAGCCAGTGGGGCCAGACCGTCCAACCACCTGGCAGGCTTCCTGTCGATTCGGCGATCGACGACAAGACACCGCCGCTTCAACAGATCAATCGCATGAGCGGCGTGGAGGTACTCACCCGCTTTGCTGAGCTGATCGGGAAGTACCCGCCCCACGCCAACGACTACCCCATTCTCCAGCGCATGCGAAGCCTTGGGCTGGAGCCCGGCAAGTCATTCAACCCCAGCGCGCTGAGCGCCGAGCAACTGAAGCTGATCAACAGCAGCACGCCGCAAGCGCTCGACGACATGGTCCAGGCCATCCGCAGCGGTTCGATCGGCACATTGCGCAATGGCTGGAACAGCAGCAACTCACTGGGCACCTATGGCACCGAATACCGCAGACGGGCGGCGGTCGCCCTGACAGGACTAGGAGCGAACCTGCCCGAGGACTCCCTCTACTCCAACGCGATCGCCGACGCCGACGGCAAGCCACTGACAGGCAAGAACGCTTACGTCCTGCGTTTCGAGAAAGGGCAACTGCCGCCCGTGGGGGCATTCTGGTCGCTGACGCTGTACGACAAGGACGGCTTCCAGGTCGACAACCCCCTGGAGCGTTTCTCCCTCGGCAGCCACTCCCCGCTTCAGTACACCACCGACGGCGCCCTGGAAATCCGCATCCAGAAAGACTCCCCGGGCAAGGAGCTCGAGGCCAACTGGCTGCCGGCACCAAGTGACGGGCTCCAGGTCATGCTGCGCATGTACTCGCCGCTGACCGAAGTCCTGACCGGCAAATGGCAGCCACCGGCCATTCGCCGCCTTGATTGATACAAGAACCGATTGACGTACTTAGGACGAAAGCATGCGCATTTTCGCAACCGTAGCAGTCTTGGGCCTGGCCTTGCCGCTTGCCGCCCAAGCCGAGCAATCACTGAGTTCTGACGAGGCCCGCGAGATCGCTCGCGAAGCCTATATCTACGCCTATCCACTTGTGCTGATGAAGGTGACCAAGGACGCCAGCACACAGGTCGAACGCCCCATCGGCCTCAAGGCCCCGATCAACCAACTGGCCCACTCCCGCGCATTCCCGGACCCGAGCTTCACCGTCGTCGTACGGCCCAACGCGGACACCCTCTACTCCGCCCTGAGCTTCGACGTGGCCAAGGAGCCGCTGGTGGTCGAAGTGCCTGAATCGGCGAACCGCTACTACCTGATGCCCTGGCTGGACGCCTGGACAGACGTCTTCGCCTCCCCCGGCACTCGCACTACCGGCAGCGCCGCGCAGAAATTCGCCATCGTCGGCCCTCACTGGCAGGGCACCCTCCCCGCCGGCATCACCGAATACCGCAGCCCGACCGCCAATGGGCTGCTGATCGGCCGAGTACAGACCAACGGCCCTGCTGACTACGCGGCAGTGCATGCTTTCCAGGACGCCATGCGTGCGTATCCGCTTAGCGCCGAAGGCACCGCCTACGTGCCGCCCAAAGGGATTGCGAATCCCAATCTCGACAAGACACCACCACCGGACCAGATCGAGAAGATGAGCGCCGCCGCCTACTTCGAACTGTTCACCGATCTGATGAAAGACAACCCGCCCCACGCCAACGACTACCCCATGCTCGACCGGCTCAAGCGGATAGGCATCGTACCGGGGCAAGCCTTCTCCTACGCCAAAGCGCCACCCGCCATCCAGCAGGCGCTCAACAGCGCGCCGGAGGCAGCCCTGGGGCAGATCAAGAGCGCATTTCGCAGCTCCGGTAGCGTGGCCAACGGCTGGCGTACCAACATGACGGCCATCGGCACCTACGGCGCGGACTACCTGCACCGTGCAGGCGTCGCGTATGCCGGCCTGGGTGCCAACGTCATCGAAGACGCCACCTACCCCACCGCCTTCACCGATGCCGAGGGCAAACCCCTGCGTAGCGATCAGCGCTACACCCTGCATTTCAGCAAGGAGCAATTGCCGCCCGTTCGGGCCTTCTGGTCGCTAACCATGTACAACGAGCAGCAGGTTTTCAGCGCGAATCCGATTGGCCGGTATGCGCTGGGCGATCGCGATACGTTGAAGTACGGCAGCGATGGCTCGCTGGACCTGTATATCCAGCGCGAATCCCCCGGCAAGGACAAGGAGAGCAACTGGCTTCCCACCCCGGCGCAAGGCAACTTCTCCATGAACCTGCGCCTGTACTGGCCAGACAGCAACGCACTTGACGGCCGCTGGACGGCTCCGCCGGTCAAGCCGGTCCTCTGACCCGCCGCGCCACGCCCTGCCGGACCACTGTACCGGCAGGGCATGCCAGGCGCCTCACGCAGGCCCAGGCGCTGCCCCCTCAGAAGCGGTAACTCAGCCCTGCCAACGGTCCGGAGAGGCGCAGGTCGTAGGGCGTTCCGTCCGTCTCGCGGTCCAGATAGAGCTGACGGTATCCGCCGCTGAGCGACCATTTATCGTTCAGCGCATAGGTCACCGTCGAAGCAACCTGCCAGGTTCGCTTCGAAGCATCCCCGATCTCGAAGCCCCCGCCATCCAGCCATAGCACCATCCGCCAGCGTTCACCCATCTGCAGGCTCGCGCGAACGGCCACCAGCGGGTCGACCCAGGTGTCGCTCACGCCGAACTCGCGATCCCGCCGCGATACGCCCTCGAAGGTGACATCCAGATCGCTGGAGACCAGCCGCGCCCCAACGCCCGCATCCACTGCCAGTCGCTCACCCTGGTAGACACTGTAGAGCCCATAGGTCGCCAGCGAGGCCAGCCGCGTACGGGTCGTCACCCCCGAAAACAGGCGCCCGTATGGCGTGTCGTTCTTCAACGACAGATCCAGGTAGAACAGATCGCCCACGACCGACCACTTCCCCTTGCTGGCCGCAATCGAGCCCATGAGCGCCCCCTCGAGCGAATCCACGGCATCCGATGCACTCAGCTCGGTTCTGGCCGTTCCAAAGGGCGTATCGACACGGCTCGTGGTATCCGCGAACCACCCGTAGGTCGACGCAGTGACGCGCCACTCGCCGTCCTCGGCCGCAGAAGCGAGCGGCGCAAACGCCAGCCCGCCGCTCAATAACAGGAACGCTCTGATAGGTCTCACTCGGTCTATGTCCTTGCTTGTATGGGCGTGCACGCAACGCTTCCCTCGGCCACACGCGTCGATGCGCGCAGCACCTGCAACCCGAACAGGCCATGCGGCAATGCCGCGCGCCCTCAGGAAAATCCTGGTGCCGACTGGAGAGGATGACCGACGGGAAATCCGGACCTATGGTTGCGACAGGCAGTCCGGCGAGTCTGACGAAGCACGACAAATACTTGTTAAATCCTGACAAGCTAGCTTGCCGAAATCGCTCAGTGGCTGGGCACAACATCACGCTGGTTTTGGGGGTCGGTACGGCGCGAGATGCCGGCGAAGCCACTCCGTCATGACGCAGTCCACGCGGCAAAAAAATGGGCGCCGAGGCGCCCATTTAGATGTCCGAGAAGTACCGGGCCGACAAACCGGCCCGATACCTTCAGAGGGTCAATCCCAACCGTCAGACCAGGTTGACCTGTACTCCCTGCTGAATCAGCAACTCAGCGTCCATGGTGGAGTGCTGGTAGCTGGTGTACATGACACCCTCTACTTCCACCGCACTGCCGCTGGCCCACTGACCCGGGGTGATGCCGTTCGGCAGCATATCGTCGAGGATGACCACATCGCCGGCATCACCCTTGACCATCATCTGGACATCACCGCTGGCATGGAACAGGTCCATGGCGCCATGATCCAGTACGTCGCCCAGGGACAACTTCAACGTGTTATCACCATCACCAGAAATATCGAACACCTCAATTGATCTGTTCAAGTCAACCAGAGCCGAAACGTCCAGCAGTTGCTCTCCGCCGATCAGTTGTAAAGTATCAATACCGCCGTCACTCTCGGTAATAACCCAGTTATCATCAGGAGTGTTCGGCTCTTCCTCTATAACCTTAAAAGCACGAGCGACTGGAGTTTGCACGGTGAACCAAATGGTTTGGGTCATGGCGCTACTATTACCAGCCTCATCCATGGAGTAAACGAGGAAGTTGTAATTACCGTCAGCCAACGGAACACTTGGGGTAAATGACCAGGTTCCATCTTCATTAACCTTTGACTCCCCAATAACTTCGAAGTCATGCATATCATGAATGCGAATAGTAGTGCCAGGGACCGCGATCCCACTGAAAGTCGGCGTATTATCATCAATGATCGCCCCATCAAGTACAGTGCCCGTGACCTCACCAACGTTATCCGTGATCAAGACCGTGGGCGCATAGGGCGGCGGCACAGTATCAACGGTAAGGCTGAAGGTTTCGGAAGTAAGCTCGCGACTGTCAGCATCGATTGAGGTGACAGTGAACCAATATTCACCGTCAGCCATGGCGCTTGGGGTGTAGCTCCACTTACCCTCGCCGTCTGCCGAGAAGCGCGCAACCTCTTCGCCATTACACTTGAATACCACCGTACTATTGGCCGATGCAGTGCCTGAAAATGTCGGCGTGGTGTCGTTGGTATGGCTGCCACTGAACATTACTCCGGTGACATTGGCAACATCATCGTTAAACGAATCAATGGTCGGCGGAACCGGTACAATCACCAGTTCGACCGGATCGGATTCGACACTGGCGTTACCAGCCGGGTCCTTGTGGATCACGCTGAGACTGTGCGGCCCTTCCGCCAGCGCCTGCTCGGGTGTAAACGCCCACTCGCCGGACTCATTGATCACGGCTTCGCCAATCACCACACCGTTGTCGAGAATCTCCACGGAGTCGCCTGGCTGACCATGGCCACTCAGCACTGGCTTGTTGTTGCTACCCGAGAGATCGCTGATGTTCACCGCATCAGGAGCGGCCGGAGCCTCGGTGTCGATGACAACGACCTGTGGGTCCGAAAGCTCGGACACGTTGCCAACCGCATCCACCGCCTCTACGGTCAGGCTGTGCTCACCTTCACCCAGTTCGGGAGTGAAAGACCAGGTGCCGTCCAGTAGAACCACGACAATGCCGATTTCAGTGCCGCGGTCACGGATGACGATGGTGTCGCCGGGCGTACCCGTACCGCTCAAGGTCGGAATCGTGTTGGTTGCGCCCGGTAGCGTGTTGAACACCGGAGCATCAGGGGCAACTGTGTCGATCACCAGCTCGACCGGGTCAGATTCGGCGCTGGCGTTACCAGCCGGATCCTTGATCACCACGGTCAAGCTGTGATCACCATCGGCCAGGGCAGGCTCCGGCACATACGACCACTTGCCGCTTTCGTCGACCACGGCTTCGCCAATCACTACGCCGTTGTCGAGGATCTGTGCAGTGTCGCCTGGCTGGCCATGGCCACTCAGGATGGGTTGATTGTTACCGCCCGATAGATCACTGATGTTCACCGCATCAGGAACCGCCGGTGCCTCGGTGTCGATGACAATGACCTGCGGATCCGAAAGCTCAGACACGTTGCCTGCCATATCCACGGACTCCACGGTCAGGCTGTGCTCGCCTTCGCCCAGCGCAGGAGCCGGGGTGAACGACCAGGTACCGTCTTCGCCGATAATCACGGAGCCGATCTCGCTGCCGTTATCACGGATGACGACGGTGTCACCCGGTGTACCGGAGCCGCTGAGGGTCGGGTTTTCGCTGGCGGCGTTCGGCAGCTCGTTGAGACTCGGTGCATCCGGTGCAGCAGTGTCGATAACGATGACATTAGGAGCCGACGGCTCGGAAACGTTGCCCGCCTTGTTCACCGCTTCTACGGTCAAGCTGTGTTCGCCTTCGCCCAACGCCGGGTTCGGAGTGAACGACCAGGTGCCATCTTCGCCGACCATGACGGAGCCAATCTCTTCACCCTTGTCGCGAATGACAATGGTCTCGCCCGGAGTACCGGAACCGCTGAGGGTCGGGTTTTCGTTGGTAGCGCCCGGCAGCTCGTTCAGTGTCGGAGCATCAGGTGCGGCAATGCCGATCACGATCAGGCCCGGCGCTGATGGCTCGGAAACGTTACCCGCAGCGTCGACGGACTCCACGGTCAGGCTGTGTTCGCCTTCACCCAGCGCGGGGTTCGGGGTGAACGACCAGGTACCGTCTTCGCCGACGATAACGGCGCCAATTTCTTCGCCATTGTCACGGATGACGATGGTTTCACCGGCCGTCCCGGAGCCACTCAGTGTCGGGTTCTCGTTGGAGACGCCCGGCAGTTCGTTCAGGGTCGGAGCATCCGGTACTTCAGTGTCGATCACGATGACTCCCGGCGCCGACGGCTCGGAGACATTGCCCGCCTTGTCCACTGCTACCACCGTCAGACTGTGCTCGCCTTCTCCCAACGCCGGGTTCGGAGTGAAGGACCAGCTACCGTCCTCGCCGACTACAACAGAACCAATTGGGTTGCCGTTGTCACGGATGACGATGGTCTCACCTGGCGTGCCAGCGCCACTCAGGGTCGGGTTTTCGTTGGTGGCACCCGGCAGTTCGTTAAACGCCGGGGCGTCCGGCAACTCGGTGTCGATCACGATGATCTGCGGGTCAGACGTCGTCACGTTACCCGCGGCGTCCGAAATCTCCACAGTCAGGCTGTGCTCGCCTTCGCCCAGGGCCGGGCTCGGAGTGAACGACCAGATGCCGTCCTCGCCGACCACGACGGAGCCGATTTCGCGACCATTGTCGCGGATAACAACGGTTTTACCGGGAGTGCCAGTGCCGCCCAGGGCCGGGTTTTCGTTGGTCGCTGCCGGCAGTTCATTGAAGGTCGGGGCATCCGGGGCGGTGGTGTCGATGACAATGACGCCCGGCGCCGACGGCTCGGAAACATTGCCCGCCTTGTCCACCGACTCCACGGTCAAGCGGTGCTCACCTTCACCCAGGGCCGGGTTCGGGGTGAACGACCAGGTACCATCCTCGCCCACCACGACGGAGCCAATCGCTTCACCATTGTCGCGGATAACGACGGTCTCGCCCGGTGTGCCAGTACCGCCCAGGACCGGGTTGCCGTTGGTAGCCCCCTGCAGGTCGTTGAACGTCGGTGCATCCGGGGCAATGGTATCGACAACCAGCACGACCGGGTCGGACTCGCCACTGGCGTTGCCTGCCGGATCCTTGGTGATCACGGAAAGACGGTGCTCGCCATCGCCCAGCGCCGGGTTCGGCATAAAGCTCCAGTCGCCGGACTCGCCGATCACCACTTCACCAATCACCACACCATTATCAAGGATCTGAACGATGTCGCCTGGGCGACCGCTTCCGCTCAGGACCGGTTGGTTATTGCTGCCAGAGGCATCGCTGATGTTCACCGCTCCCGGAGTGGTTGGGAGAACGGGGGGCTGCGGCGTCGGCTCAACCGGC
>CBIGPF010000125.1:0-17891 GCA_966191535.1 uncultured Pseudomonas sp.
TCCTTGTTCCGCTTGATGGTCCGCGCCTGGCGGTGGCAACGCATGGCGCCGATGCGCACGCAGATGCCGTCCACCGGGATGGGGTTCTTGAAGCGACCGAGGATCTTGTTGGTCTCGGCCTGGCCCTTCCACTCTTCGCGGCTCTGGCCGTTGGGCAGTTCCTTGTCGATCCACGGGATCAGGCTGCCGGCCAGCGGCGCACCGAAGTTCTCGGTGGGCATGGCGTCGCTGCGGATGGCTTCGGCGACCTTGCGGTCGATGTCGAGGATGGCACTGGACGGATTGGCCAGGTCATCGGCAACGGAAGCGTTGATGGCACCCATCTGCTTGATCAGCTCACGCATGTTCTGCGCGCCGGCGCCCGAGGCAGCCTGATAGGTCATGGCGCTCATCCACTCGACCAGGCCGGCTTCGAACAGGCCGCCCAGGGCCATCAGCATCAGGCTGACGGTGCAGTTGCCGCCGATGTAGTTCTTGGTGCCGGCGTCCAGCGAGTTGTCGATGACCTTGCGGTTCACCGGATCGAGGACGATGACCGCGTCATCCTGCATGCGCAGGCTGGAGGCGGCGTCGATCCAGTAGCCCTGCCAGCCGGCTTCGCGCAGCTTGGGGAAGACTTCGCTGGTGTAGTCGCCGCCCTGGCAGGTCAGGATGACGTCGAGGGTCTTCAGTTCCTCGATGCTGTAGGCGTCCTTCAGGGGGGCAATGTCCTTGCCAATGGACGGACCTTCGCCACCCACATTGGAGGTGGTGAAGAACACCGGCTCGATCAGGTCGAAGTCCCGCTCTTCCAGCATCCGCTGCATGAGCACCGAACCCACCATGCCACGCCAACCGATCAGACCTACACGCTTCATCGCTACTACACCTTCAAATATTTAGAGGGCCGTCGCTCCCACCTTCGCAGGGAAGGCCGGGAGCGAGCGAACCGGAGAGATTACAGATTCCGCAGAGCCGCGACTACCGCATCGCCCATTTCGCGGGTACCGACCTTGGTGCAGCCGTCGGACCAGATGTCACCGGTACGCAGGCCCTGGTCGAGCACCAGGCTCACGGCCTTCTCGATGGCGTCGGCGGCGGCGCCTTCGTTGAAGGTGTAACGCAGCATCATCGAAACCGAGAGGATGGTCGCCAGCGGGTTGGCGATACCTTTGCCGGCGATGTCCGGCGCGGAGCCGTGGCAAGGCTCGTACATGCCCTTGTTGTTCGAATCCAGCGAGGCAGAAGGCAGCATGCCGATGGAGCCGGTGAGCATGGAAGCCTCATCCGACAGGATGTCGCCGAACATGTTGTCGGTGACCATCACGTCGAATTGCTTCGGCGCACGGACCAGTTGCATGGCGGCGTTGTCGACGTACATGTGCGACAGCTCGATGTCCGGGTAGTCCTTGGCGACTTCCTCGACCACTTCACGCCACAGCTGGCTGGAAGCCAGGACGTTGGCCTTGTCCACCGAGCACAGCTTCTTGTTGCGCACGCGGGCCATGTCGAAGCCGACACGGGCGATGCGGCGGATTTCGCTCTCGCTGTACGGCAGGGTGTCGTACGCCTGGCGCTCGCCGTTCTCCAGCACGCGCTGTTCGCGCGGTTGGCCGAAGTAGATGCCGCCGGTCAGCTCGCGGACGATGAGGATGTCCAGGCCGGCGACCACTTCGGGTTTCAGGCTGGAAGCATCGGCCAGTTGCGGGTAGAGGATGGCCGGACGCAGGTTGCCGAACAGCCCCAGTTGCGAGCGGATCTTCAGCAGGCCGCGCTCGGGGCGGATGTCACGCTCGATCTTGTCCCATTTCGGGCCGCCCACGGCGCCCAGCAGGACGGCGTCGGCGTTGCGCGCGCGCTCCAGGGTCTCGTCGGCCAGCGGCACGCCGTGCTTGTCGATGGCGGCGCCACCGATCACGTCTTCGGTCAGCTCGAAGCCCAGGGCGAACTTGTCGTTGGCCAGCTCCAGCACCTTGACCGCTTCGGCCATGATTTCCGGACCGATACCGTCGCCGGGGAGAACCAGAATCTGTTTGCTCATCTTTCTGCTCACTGTTTGATAGCCGCTTGGCCAATAAAGCCGCTTGGCAAATAACGTAACGCCCCGGATGGCTCGCGCCATCCGGGGCGGTCAGAACCTTGAGATCAGCGCTCCGCCCAGAGCACCAGCACGTCGGTGCTGAAAGAACCCTCGGCGTCGATCTCGAAATACTCGCGCACCTCGTCGCCCATCGAAAGCTGCAGGGCACGAATGGCCTGGCGCATGACCTCGGGAGTGCGCATGCGCTCGACCCAGGAGGTGAACTCCAGGCGCAGACGCTGGCGCTTGACGGCAGTCACCGCGAGACCCGCCTCACCCACTAAACGCGCCCACTCCGACGGGGAGTAGTCACGTACGTGACTGGTGTCGCGCAGGACCTCGACAGTCTGCAGATAGGTGTCCAGCAGAGGCAAGCCCGGCGCGGCGACATCGATGAAGCAAGCCACGCCACCGGGCTTGAGCACCCGGCGCACTTCCCGCAGCGCCTGTCCGACGTCCCGCCAGTGGTGCGCGGAATAGCGGCTGAAGACGAAATCGAACTCGCCATCCTCGAACGGCAGCTGCTCGGCGGCGCCACAGCGCGTTGCGATGTTGCCGAGGCCACGCTCAACGGCAGCCGAAGCCACCACGTCGAGCATCTGTTGGGACAGGTCGTAAGCCACCACCTCGCCGGCCAGCGGCGCGACGTTGAAGCTCACGTGCCCTGCCCCGCAGCCCAGGTCCAGCACGCGCGCACCGGTAGTCGCCGACAGTCGCTCGCGTAGCTGGGCGAATTCCTCACCCTGGGCGTGTACGGCGCTGGTCAGGTAAGCGTTGGCCTGGGCGCCGAACTGGCGCTGGACCACTTGCTCGTGGCGACTCTCGGTCATGCTGATCTCCTTACAGAGTGGTGCGGCGCCGGTCAGGCGTCGCGGAACAACCAGGGCTGGTTCTGCTTGTAACCGGTTTCGAAACTGCGGATGGCGTCGGCGTCCTGCAGGGTCAGGCCGATGTCGTCCAGGCCATTGAGCAGGCAGTGCTTGCGGAACGCGTCCACGTCGAAGCTGTACTGCTTGCCGTCCGGGCGGGTCACGGTCTGCGCGGCGAGGTCGACGGTCAGCTGGTAACCTTCGGTGGCTTCGCACTGCGCGAACAGCTCATCGACTTCTTCGTCTTTCAGGATGATCGGCAGCAGGCCGTTCTTGAAGCTGTTGTTGAAGAAGATGTCGGCGAAGCTCGGCGCGATCACGGTGCGGAAGCCGTACTCGTCCAGCGCCCACGGCGCGTGTTCGCGGGAGGAGCCGCAACCGAAGTTCTCACGGGCCAGCAGCACGCTGGCACCCTGGAAGCGCGGGAAGTTGAGGACAAAGTCCTTGTTCACCGGACGCTTGGAGTTGTCCTGGTTCGGCTGGCCCACGTCCAGGTAGCGCCACTCGTCGAACAGGTTCGGGCCGAAGCCGGTGCGCTTGATCGACTTGAGGAATTGCTTGGGGATGATCTGGTCGGTGTCGACGTTGGCGCGGTCGAGCGGTGCGACGAGACCGGTGTGCTGGGTGAATGCCTTCATGTTCGGTCTCCTCAGGCCTGCATCAATTCACGTACGTCGATGAAACGACCGGTCACGGCAGCCGCTGCGGCCATCGCCGGGCTCACCAGGTGGGTACGACCACCAGCGCCCTGACGGCCTTCGAAGTTGCGGTTGGAGGTGGAAGCACAATGCTCGCCGCTCTCCAGGCGGTCCGGGTTCATCGCCAGGCACATGGAGCAGCCCGGTTCACGCCACTCGAAGCCAGCTTCGATGAAGATCTTGTCCAGACCTTCCTGTTCGGCCTGGGCTTTCACCAGGCCCGAGCCCGGTACGACCAGCGCCTGCTTCACCGTGGCGGCGACCTTGCGGCCCTTGGCCACGGCGGCGGCAGCGCGCAGGTCTTCGATGCGCGAGTTGGTGCAGGAACCGATGAACACGCGGTCCAGCTGGATATCGGTGATCGCCTGGTTGGCGTTCAGGCCCATGTACTTGAGGGCGCGGACGATGGAATCGCGCTTGACCGCATCGGCTTCGGCCGCCGGGTCCGGCACGTTCTGGTCCACCGCGAGGACCATCTCCGGGGAAGTCCCCCAGCTGACCTGCGGCTTGATGTCCTCGGCACGCAGCTCGACGATGGTGTCGAAATGCGCATCGGCGTCGGAAACCAGGTCGCTCCAGGCTTCCACGGCCTTGTCCCAGTCACCGCCCTGCGGCGAGAACGGACGGCCCTTCACGTAGTCGACGGTCTTCTCGTCGCACGCCACCATGCCGACGCGAGCGCCTGCCTCGATGGACATGTTGCAGATGGTCATGCGGCCTTCCATGGACAGGTCACGGATGGCACTGCCGGCGAATTCCAGGGCATGGCCATTGCCACCCGCGGTGCCGATCTTGCCGATCACCGCGAGGACGATGTCCTTGGCGGTCACGCCGAAGGGCAGCTTGCCTTCCACGCGGACCTGCATGTTCTTCATCTTCTTGGCGACCAGGCACTGCGTGGCAAGCACGTGCTCCACCTCGGAGGTGCCGATGCCGTGGGCCAGCGCGCCGAACGCGCCGTGGGTGGACGTGTGCGAGTCGCCACAGACCACAGTCATGCCCGGCAGGGTCGCGCCCTGCTCCGGGCCGACCACGTGGACGATGCCCTGGCGGACGTCGTTCATCTTGAATTCGAGGATGCCGAAGTCATCGCAGTTCTCGTCCAGGGTCTGGACCTGGATGCGCGACACTTCGTCGGCGATGGCCGCGAGGCCGCCCTTGCGCTCGACCAGAGTGGTCGGCACGTTGTGGTCCGGGGTGGCGATGTTCGCGTCGATGCGCCACGGCTTGCGGCCGGCCAGGCGCAGACCTTCGAAGGCCTGCGGCGAGGTCACTTCGTGAAGGATGTGACGATCGATGTAGATGAGCGACGAACCATCGTCACGGCGCTTCACCTCGTGCATTTCCCAGAGTTTGTCGTAGAGCGTCTTGCCGGCCATCAGAGAGTCCTCATCAGCGTCTTTCTATGCCCCTTGGGCTTGTGGGGATGATCCTATGGAAAGGCACCGAATAACTCAAATTCATATTTTTTATCCAAAGGATTCCCACGAGGAATACGGTGCGTTATAAAAGTCGGGCGCCGCCTCCAGAGCGCAGGGAGTCGACATGGACCTGACCAGCCTCAACACCTTCCTCGCCATCGCCGAATCCGGCAGCTTCTCCGAGGCCGGCGAGCGCCTGCACCTGACCCAACCCGCAGTGAGCAAGCGCATCGCCGCCCTGGAAAACCAGCTGGGCGTGCGTCTGTTCGACCGTGTTGGCCGCGAGGTGACCCTCACCGAATCCGGCCGCGCCCTGCTACCACGCGCCTACCAGATCCTCAGTGTGCTGGACGACACCCGTCGCGCCCTGACCAACCTGAACGGCGAAGTGAGTGGCCGGCTGGTCCTGGCCACCAGTCACCACATTGGCCTGCACCGCCTGCCGCCGCTGCTGCGCGCCTTCACCAAGGCCCATCCGCAGGTGGCGCTGGATATCCAGTTCTGTGACTCGGAAGTGGCCTACGAAGAAATTCTCCATGGCCGCGCCGAGCTGGCCGTGATCACCCTCGCCCCGGAAACCGCCGAGCCGGTGCGCGCCGTACCGGTGTGGGACGACCCACTGGACTTCGTCGCCGCCCCCGAGCACCCGCTGTCGGTGCAGGGCCCGGTGTTCCTCGCCGACGTGGCACGGCACCCGGCGGTCTTCCCCGGCGGCAACACCTTCACCCACCATATCGTGCGGCGCATGTTCGAGGCCGAGGGCCTGACACCGAACATCGGCATGAGCACCAACTACATGGAGACCATCAAGATGATGGTCTCCATCGGCCTGGCCTGGAGCGTCCTGCCGCGCACCATGCTGGATGACAGCGTCGTCCGCCTGCCGCTGCAGGACATCCAGCTCAGCCGCCAGCTGGGCTACATCCTGCATACCGAACGAACCCTGTCCAACGCCGCACGGGCCTTCATGCGCCTGCTCGATGCCCAGGCGGCCGGGCTTGCGCCTGTCGCGGCCTAACCACTATTGTTCTGACAGAATTAGAAGAAGGGGCCCGAATGCCCGTCCGCATGTCACTTCGCGATCTCCGGCCCGATTTGGCCGGCGCCGGCAGACACAGGGGGAGCGACGCATGAGCCGCGATCCGCTCTCGCCCCCGCTCGCCACCGACGGCCAGGACAAGTTCGCCAAAGCCTTTCATACCGCGCCCGACGCCATGGTCATCACCGATCGGGACAGCGGAAAATTCCTTGAGCTCAATGCCAGTTTCGTCGACCACTTCGGCTGGAGCCGCGAAGAAGCCCTTGGCCGCACCTCGGTGCAGCTCGGCCTCTGGCACAGCCTCGAAGAACGCCAGCGGATGCTCGACAAGATCACCGCCGAGCGGCAGATCGACGGTTTCGACGTCACCCTCATCACCCGCACCGGGGAAGTTCGCAGTGCCCGCGTCTATGGCTGTCAGATCGAACAGGATGGCCGCCCCTGCCTGGTGCTGACGGTGCGCGACATCACCCGCATGCGCGCCCAGGAACGCGCCCTGCGCGACAGCCAGGAGCGCCTGGACCTGGCCCTGGACTCCGCGCAACTGGGCATCTGGGACTGGCACATTCCCAGTGGCCTGCTGTACGGCTCGGCCCGCGCCGCCGTTCTGCACGAATTGCCTGACAGGGATTTCCACGGTCCCTTCGGCGAATTCTTCGCCTGCGTCGACAAGACCGACCGCCAGCGCATGCGCCAGGCCTATGCCCGGCTCGCTCGCGGGCCGGAGAACGACTACCAGTTCACCTACCGTGCCCAGCTCGACTCGGGCGAGGTGCGCTATCTGGAAAGCCGCGCACGCCTGTACCGCGACACACGCGGTAAACCGCTGCGCATGGCCGGCACCCTGCTCGACATCACCGAGCGCGTGCTGCGTGAACGCAGCCTGCAGGCCTCGGAAGAGAAGTTCGCCAGCCTGTTCCAGGGCAGCCCGGACCCGATCTGCGTTTCACGGGTACGCGACGGCGAGTTCGTGGAAGTGAACCCGAGCTTCTGCAGCACCTTTGGCTGGCTCGCCGAGGACATCATCGGCCGCTCGTCCCACCAGGTCACCTTCTGGGCCGATCACCACCAGCGCTCTCGACTGTTCGAGCAACTCATGCGCGACCACGCGCTGCAGAACGTCGAAGTGCAGTTCCTCACCCGCGAAGGCCAGACCATTACCTGCATGGTCGCCAGCCGGCTGATCTGGGTCGACCGCCAGCTGTGCATCCTGTCCAGCTTCCGCGACGTCACCCGCCGGTTGCAGGCCGAGGCTGCGCTCAAGGCCAGCCAGGAGAAGTTCGCCAAGGCGTTCCACTCCAGCCCCGACGCCATCACCATCACCGAGCGCGAGACCGGCCGCTACATCGAGGTCAACGAAGGCTTCCACCGCCTGACCGGCTACCGCACCGACGAAGTGATCGGGCAGACCGCACTGGGCATCAACATCTGGGCCGACCCGGACGAGCGCCTGAACATGATTGCTGCGCTGAACCGCGACGGCTTCGTCCACCACCTGGAAATGCGCGGCCGCCATCGCGACGGCACGATCAAGACCGTGGACGTGTCGGTGGAGCCGATCGAGCTGGGCGGCATGGACTGCCTGCTGCTCACCGCCCGCGACACCAGCGAGCTCCGCGAGGCCGAGGCACGCATCCAGCATCTGGCCTACCACGATGCCCTGACCGACCTGCCCAACCGCGCGCTGCTGATGGACCGTCTCAAGCAGCAGATCGCCCTGCTGCAACGCCACAGCCTGCGCGGCGCCCTGCTGTTCCTCGATCTCGACCACTTCAAGCACATCAACGACTCCCTCGGCCACTCGGTCGGCGACTCCATCCTGCAGATGGTCACCGCGCGCCTGGAGGCCAGCGTGCGCCAGGAAGACACCGTCGCACGCCTGGGCGGCGACGAATTCGTGGTGCTGATCACCGGCATCGAAGGCAGCCGCCTGGAAACCGCCCAGCAGGTGCGCCAACTGGCGGAGAAGCTGCGCGACCTGCTGGCCGAGCCAATGCTGCTGGACGGCCACCGCCTGCAGATCACCCCGAGTATCGGCATCGCGCTGATCCCCGACGACGGCGCGACCCCGGATGACCTGCTCAAGCGCGCCGACATCGCCATGTACCGCGCCAAGGACGCCGGGCGCAACACCGTGCAGTTGTTCCACGAATCCATGCAGCAGGCCGCCAGCGAGCGCCTGCGCCTGGAGAACGGCCTGCGCATGGCCCTCGCCCGCCGCGAATTCAACCTGCACTACCAGCCGCAGGTGGATGCCCGCGACTCGCGCATCGTCGGCGCCGAGGCGCTGCTGCGCTGGCGCCATCCGACCCGCGGCCCGCAATCGCCAGCCAGCTTCATCCGTGTGCTGGAGGACAGCGGGTTGATCGTCGAAGTCGGCCAGTGGGTCATCGAGGAGGCTTGCCGCACCGGCGCGCGGCTGCTCGCCGAGGGCCGTATCGACATCGAGAATTTCAGCCTGAGCGTGAACATCAGCCCGCGGCAGTTCC
Source organism: uncultured Pseudomonas sp. (assembly GCA_966191535.1). Lineage (GTDB taxonomy): Bacteria > Pseudomonadota > Gammaproteobacteria > Pseudomonadales > Pseudomonadaceae > Pseudomonas. Next base: position 8,576 of record CBIGPF010000125.1, read on the forward strand.
GCCAGAGCGACTTCGTCGAGCGCCTGCTGGCCCTGCTGCACAAGACCCGACTGCCGCCCAGCCTGTTGAAGCTGGAGATCACAGAAGGCATCGTGATCCAGCAACTGGACGACACCATCGCGCGCATGGAGCGTCTGCGTGAGGCCGGGGTGCAGTTTGCGATGGACGACTTCGGCACCGGCTACTCTTCGCTGACCTACCTCAAGCGTCTACCGGTGGACAGCCTGAAGATCGACCAGAGCTTCGTGCGCGACGCACCCAGCAACAGCAACGACGCGGAAATCGTCCGCGCCATCATCGCGATGGGACACAGCCTCGGCCTGGATCTGGTGGCCGAAGGGGTGGAAACCCCGGAGCAACTGGCGTTGCTGACGGAACAGGGCTGTCACCTGTACCAGGGCTACCTGTTCGGCCGCCCGGTGCCGCTGGACGACTTCATCGCCCTGCTGCCTCGCCGCGACACCCAGCAGGCGACCTGAGGCCCGCTATTCGGCGGGCCGCAACTCCGACATCACCACCATCACCTGCGCCTCGTCGGCCTCGCCGTCGTTGAGGTAGAGATGGCCGACGCTGCTGTCGAAATAGGCTGTCTCGCGCAAGCCGATACTCACCGACTCGCCCGTCTCGAACTGGATGCGCACGCGACCGGACACCACCATGGCGAACTCCTGGCCGGGGTGGCGAACGTAATCGTCGAACTCGCCGACCTCGCGGGCAAAGATGCGCGCGTACAGCGGCGTCATGCTGCGCTGCGGAAAGTCGCCGGCGATGGGGTAGTACTCGTAGCCGCCGGTGTCGTAGCCGGCGGCGTCATCGATGTCGGTCTTCACGAATGTCTTCAGCCCCATCAACCCGCCGACGGACGGCGACGGGCGGAACAGCTGGGCGATATCCACCTGCAGCGCGCGGGCGGCGGCGGCCAGCTTGTCGTAGCTCACCGCGACCTGCGCCAACTCCATCTTCGACAGGGTGGAAACCGCCACGCCAGACAGGTCGGAGAGCTGTTTCAGGGTCAGCTTCTGCTGCTTGCGGACTGCCCGCAGGCGCGCACCGACTTCGTCTCGATCCAGTTGCTGGGGCTTGGGTAGTGCGTGGGCGGTTTCGCTCATGGGACATCTCGTGAGGGGGCCGACGAAAGTTTACCGGGCCTTGCCTTTGTCGCAAAAATTCTCATATCTTAGATTTCTCACATACGAGAAAATCTGCACAAGGCCCTTGCAGTGAGCCATTTCGATTTCGTCATCATCGGCGCCGGCATTGCCGGCGCATCTCTTGCCTACCGTCTGAGCGAGACCCACAAGGTGCTGGTGCTGGAGCGCGAAGAGCAGCCCGGCTACCACTCCACCGGGCGCTCCGCCGCCATGTTCATGGAGGCCTACGGCACACCGCAGATCCAGGCGCTGACCCGCGCCAGCCGGGCTTTCTACGAGAGCCCGCCGGCAGGCTTCAGCGAGCACCCGATCCTCACCCCGCGCGGCTGCCTGTACGTCGGCGGCCCGGAGCACGTCGAGCTGCTCAGACAGGCCGAGTCCACGCCGGGCGTGGAGCGCATCAGCACCGAGCAGGCGCTGGAGTTCCTCCCCGTCCTGCGCGCAGACGCCATCATCGGTGCGCTCTACGAGCCGGACGCCCGCGACCTCGACGTGCACGCCCTGCACCAGGGCTACCTGCGTGCTCTGCGCCAGCGCGGTGGTGAACTGCGCTGCAACCGTGAACTGCTGTCGGCAGGATTCGCCGACGCGCTGTGGACGCTCGAGCTCAGCCAGGGCGAAACCGTCCAGGCCGCACAACTGATCAATGCCGCCGGCGCCTGGGCCGATCACGTGGCCAAGCGCTGCGGCATCCGCCCGGTCGGCCTGCAGCCCTGCCGCCGTACCGCCTTCACCTTCCCGGTGCCGGATGGCATGGACATCAGCCACTGGCCGACGGTGATCGGCATCGACGAAAGCTTCTACTTCAAGCCGGACGCCGGCCAGTTGCTCGGCTCGCCCGCCAATGCCGACCCGGTGGAAGCGCAGGACGTGCAGCCCGAGGAGCTCGACATCGCCCTGGGCGTGTACCACATCGAAGAGCACACCACCCTGGCGATCCGCCGGCCGAACCACAGCTGGGCCGGCCTGCGCTCCTTCGTCGCCGACGGCGACCTGGTGATTGGCCAGGATGCGCAGAACCCGGCGTTCTTCTGGCTGGCCGCCCAGGGTGGCTACGGCATCCAGTCCGCCGATGGTGTGTCGCGCCTGGCCCAGTCGCTGCTGCTCGGCCAGCCGCTGCCCGAATCCCTGCGCCAGGAAGGCGTCGATCCCCAGCGCCTGAGCCCGGCGCGCCTGCGTTGAATTCCCCCGGAGACCTTAGAATGAGCGATATCCAGCGTTACCCCAGCACCCTGCCCTTCCCCTTCTCCCGCGCCGTGAAGGCCGGCGGCTTCCTGTTCCTGTCCGGGCAGATCCCGATGACCGCGGACGGCCAGGTCGTGAAAGGCGACATCCAGACCCAGACCGAAGCGGTCATGACCCGCATCGCCGAGAGCCTGGAAGCCTGCGGCGCGAACTACTCGCAAGTAGTGAAAGCCACTGTGTGGCTGTCCGACATGGCGCACTTCGCCGGCTTCAACGAGGTGTACAAGCGCTACGTCGAACAGGGCCTGCCGGTGCGTTCCTGCGTGGCTTCCGCCCTGGCGCTGGGCGTGGACGTCGAGGTGGAAGTCCAGGCCTACGTCGGACAGGCGTGACCCTTTTCGGCTCCGCCGCGAGCGGGGCCGCTCTCATAACAACAACAGAGTCTCGATCATGAAAACCAGTCTCAAGCTCGGCGGGGCATACATCGGCCTGGTGGTGGGCGTCGGCTTCGCCTCGGGCCAGGAGATCCTCCAGTTCTTCGGCAGCTTCGGCATCATGGGCCTGGCCGGCGCCGTGGTGGCGCTGGCGCTGTTCGCCTTCCTGCTGATGAATCTCTACCAGATCGGCAGCCGCCTGCAGACCCAGTCGCACAAGGAAGCCATGGAGTACATCTGTGGCAAGCCGCTGGGGCGTATCGTCGACCTGATGCTGACCTTCTTCCTGTTCGGCACCATGGTGGTGATGTTCGCCGGCGCCAACTCGTCCTTCGAGCAGCAACTGGGAATCGGCCACTCCATCGGCGGCATCGTCCTCGGCGTGCTGACGATCATCACCGTGTGCCTGGGCCTGAAACGGGTGATCACCCTGATGAGCCTGATCACGCCGGTGCTGATGATCATCGTGGCGATCATCGCCATCTATGCCCTGACGCATATCCACAAGCCGCTGGCCGAGCTGGAGCAGATCGCCCGAGCCGTGCCGCATCCGGCACCCAACTGGCTGCTCGGCGCGCTGCTCTATGTCTCCTACAACGTCGCCGCCACCGCGGCTGCCGTGGTGGTGATGGGCGGCAGCGTGGCCAACCTGCGTACTGCCGCACTGGGCGGCGTGTTCGGCGGCATCGGTGTCGGCGTGCTGATCCTGGCCATGGCCCTGGTGATGCTGGTGCAGATCGATGTGATCGGCGGCAGCGCCATTCCCACCCTGCTGCTGAGCAACAACATCTCGCCGTGGTTCGGCGATGTGATGCTGGCTCTGCTGCTGGTGAAGCTGTACTGCACCACCAGCGGCTTCGCCTACACCCTGGCCGCCCGCTGCGCCGCGTATGGCGTGCCGTTCCGCGTGGCGACCGTGGTCGCGGTGGTACTCGCCTTCATCGCCAGCCAGGTCGGCTTCGTCAAGCTGGTGGGCCTGGTCTACCCGGCGATGGGCTACCTGGGCTTCGTGCTGATGGCCGCCATCGTCATAGCCTGGTGGCGCAATCGCTCGGCGCCGCTGCCGGATCGCCAGAACGCCTGATCGAGGCACAAACGAAAACGCCCGTCTCTTGCGAGACGGGCGTTTTGCTTTGCGGCTACGGCCCGGCAAGTGCCGGGACGCTGCTTAGCCTTCGATGGCCGGGCTCTGGCCGTTGATGGCGATCCGCTTGGGCTTGGCTTCTTCCGGAACGATGCGCACCAGTTCGACGCTGAGCAGGCCGTTCTTCAGCGATGCGCCCTGGACCTCGATATGGTCGGCGAGGCGGAACGACAACTTGAAGGCGCGCTGGGCGATGCCCTGGTGCAGGTAGGTGACGCTCTCGGAAGCCTTTTCGCGCTTGCCGCCGTGGACGGTCAGCACACCGCGCTCCACTTGCAGCTCCAGGTCTTCCTCCTGCAGGCCGGCGGCGGCGATGACGATGCGGTACTGGTCGTCACCATGCTTCTCGACGTTGTAGGGCGGATAGGAACTGCCGCCTTCACTGCGCAGGGCGGATTCGAACAGATCGTTGAAACGATCGAAGCCGACGGACTGGCGGAACAGCGGGGCGAGGGAAAGGACGTTGCTCATGCGAATCTCCTGAAATTTTCAGCAAGGTATGATCTGGAGCCTGACATCAGAACTCCGGTGCGGGACCCGTCTTCGGCCTCCCGCAGGAACATAGATTGGGTTGCGCAAAACCATTTCAAGCCCCCCTTTCACAACAGGAAGAATGTCCATGGACAAGGTCATGCTGATCACCGGCGCCAGTCGCGGCATCGGCGCCGCCACCGCCCTGCTCGCCGCCGAGCGTGGCTTCGCCGTAGCGATCAACTACCGCCGCGAGCATGAAGCGGCCCAGGCACTGGTCGCGCAGATCACTGCTGCCGGCGGCCAGGCGCGCGCGTTCGCCGCCGACGTGACGAACGAGGAAGACGTGCTGCGGCTGTTCCGCGAAGTGGACGCTGCCTTCGGCCGCCTCGACGTGCTGGTGAACAACGCCGGCATCCTCGAACGCCAGATGCGCCTGGAAGACATGGACGTGGCGCGCCTGCAGCGAGTGTTCGCGGTGAACGTCACCGGCACCTTCCTCTGCTGCCGCGAGGCGGTGAGGCGCATGTCGCGCCAGCACGGCGGCCATGGCGGGAGCATCGTCAATGTCTCGTCGATGGCCTCGCGCCTGGGCTCGCCCAACGAATACATCGACTACGCCGCGGCCAAGGGTGCCGTGGACAGCCTGACCATCGGCCTGGCCAAGGAAGTGGCGGCAGACGGCATCCGCGTGAATGCCGTGCGGCCGGGGCTAATCAGGACCGAAATCCACGCCAGCGGCGGCGAGCCAGGGCGCGTGGAGCGCCTGCAATCGGCAATTCCCCTGGGCCGTGGTGGCGAGGCGGAAGAAGTGGCGCGGGCGATCCTGTTCCTCGCCTCGGACGAGTCGAGCTACAGCACCGGTAGTTTCGTCGACGTCAGCGGTGGGCGCTGATTCGGCGTAATCGAGGCGCACGTTGTTGTAGGAGCGAGCTTGCTCGCGAACCGCCCAACGCCAGCACATCGGGATGAGCCACGTTCGCGAGCAAGCTCGCTCCTACGAAGAGCAGATCAGGCGGCGGCTTCGATCTCGACCTGCAGCATCCGGTCCAGTACTTCGCAGTCGTGCTCGCGGCGCACCTGGACGAACAGCTCCACGGCTTCGGGATAACTGCGGGTGAGCATCCCCAGCCATTGTTTCAGGCGCCCCGGCGCATAACGCGGCGCCAGCTTGCGCCGGGCCTGGCGCCAGAAGTCGTCGAGCAGCACACGCACTTCCGACCAGGGCATCGGCACCACATCGCGACCATCGCGCCAGGCGGCGATCTGCCGGGCGAGGTCCGGGCGGGAAACCAGCCCGCGCCCCAGCATGATGTCCGCCACGCCACTGATGGAGCGGCAACGGTGGTAGTCCTCGAGGGTCCAGACTTCGCCGTTGGCGAATACCGGCACCTTCACCGCATCAGCCACTTTCGCCACCCACTCCCAATGCGCTGGCGGCTTGTAACCGTCGGCCTTGGTCCGCGCGTGCACTACCACATGGGCGGAACCGGCGTCGGCCAGGGCGCGGGCGCAGTCGATGGCACCGTCCGGGCTGTCGTAGCCCAGGCGCATCTTCGAGGTCACGGGAATGTACGCAGGCACCGCACGGCGCACGGCCTCGATGATGCTGAACATCAGCTCGGGCTCTTTCAGCAGCACCGCGCCGCCACGGGAGCGGTTCACTGTCTTGGCCGGGCAGCCGAAGTTCAGGTCGATCACCGGCGCCCCCAGCTCGCAGGCCTGCGCGGCGTTCTCCGCCAGCAACTGCGGGTCGGAACCGAGCAGTTGCACGCGCATCGGCACGCCGGCGCGGGTGCGGCTGCCGTGCGCCAGTTCCGGGGCGAGCGCCAGGAAGGACGACGGCGGCAGCAGTCGGTCGTTGATGCGGATGAATTCGGTGACGCACCAGTCGATGCCGCCGACGCGGGTCAGCACATCGCGGAGGATGTCATCTACCAGCCCCTCCATCGGGGCCAGGGCGATCTGCACGGGGGAATCTCGGGCTATGGCGAAGGCCGCGGATTGTAGGGAATGCGCCGCGCCGGGAAAAGCGCGGCACGACGGATCACGCGCCGGCTGCCACGGTTTCCGGGGAGAGCAGCGCGCGGCCGTAACCTTCGATGAACTCCACCGGCATGCGTTTGGGCTTGCCGCTGGACAGCTCGATGCAGACGAAGGTGGTCTGCGCACGCAGCAGGGTGAGGGCATCCGCCGGGCGCACCAGCTGGAAGTGGCGGGTCATCTTCAGGCGCTGGTCGGACTGGACAATCCAGGTCGCCAGTTGCAGCTGCTCACCTTCGTAGGCAGCAGCCAGGTAGTCCACCTCATGGCGCACCACGGCCATCGCGCGATCAAGCCGGCGGTACTCGGCCAGGTCCAGCCCCAGGCTCTGGGAATGGCGCCAGGCGCAGCGTTCCAGCCAGCTGACGTAGACGGCATTGTTGGCGTGGCCGAGGCCGTCGATGTCCTCGGACTTGACCTCGATATCGATGACGAACGGGTCGGGCAACTGCCAACTCATGAAGCGTGCTCCAGGCTTGAGGCCAGCGCGATCGCCTCGGCGGCCAGTTGGGTGATCTGGTCCCAGGCGCGGGCGCGGACCAGGCTGGGCGGCGCGATCCAGGTGCCGCCGACGCAGGCGACATTGGGCAGGCGCAGCACGTTGAGCAGGTTTTCCTGGGTGATGCCGCCGGTCGGGCAGAAGCGGATGCCGGCGAAAGGCGCCTTCAAGCTCTTGAGCATCTTGATCGCGGCATTGCCGTCGGCCGGGAAGAGCTTCAGCGAGCGGTAGCCGTACTCCAATGCCACCAGCACCTCGGAAGGCGTCATCACGCCCGGCAGGAACGGCATCTTCGCATCTTCAGCGGCGGCCACCAGGCGCGGCGTGCAACCGGGGCTCACAGCGAATTGCGCACCGGCGTCGCGGGCTTCCTGGAACTGCTCGGTGTGGATCAGCGTACCGGCGCCGACGATCATGTCCGGCAGCTCGCGGCGGATCTCGGCCACCGCGTCCAGCGCCTGCGGCGTGCGCAGGGTCACTTCCAGCACCCGCACGCCACCGTCGTAAAGGGCGCGGGCCAAAGCACCTGCCAGCGCCACGTCATCGATCACCAATACCGGCATGACCGGGCGTGCCTTCTGCAGCACCCAATCCAGCGACAGATTCATGCAATTCCCCCAATCGGCCACCCGCGTGCGCAAGACCTCGCGCCCAGGCCGGGGCAGCCGGAAATGCCCGAAAGTCTACGCCAGCACGCGGGGCCTGACGACCCGCAACGGACCATCATGGAGCGAAAACGGCGGCCTGTAGCCGCCGTCATCAGACTGGTGAATGGATCAGGAGGCCAGCGCCAGCGGAAAAGGCATCTCGGCCTCCTCCAGCAGCTCCAGAATCGCCTCGGTGACTACCGCATCCGCCAGCACACGGTGATGTCCGCCTTCCTTCAGCTGCAGCAGCCGACTGTGCGGCCAGGCCTCATGAATGGCCGCAGCCTCAGCCACGCGCACGTACTTGTCGTCCTCCGCATGAACGATCAGGCCGGGGAAGTCCAGCCGATACCGCGCGACATCCAGTTGCTTGGCTGCGATGCCCGTACGCCCCTCGATCAGGCGGATGAAACGAGAACGTGCGTCCCGAGACAGACCGACCATCCTGGAAAAGCCGCGCAGCACACCCAGTACATTGCTCGGAGCACCGATGGTTACCAGCGTTTCGGTGCGCAAACCGAGCTGGGTCGCCAGCAACGCACTGGCACCGCCCATGGAATGGCCAATTACGGCGCGCAGCGGCGGCAGCTCGTCGGCCGCCTCCAGCAGCGCACGGGCGAACAGCACGATATCCGCCTCCCGGCCGGGTGAGCGGCCATGACCCGGCCCATCGAGAGCGATCACACCGTAGCCGGCGCCCACCAGCTTCTCGATCAGCGTGGCGAACTGGGTCGGCCGCCCTTCCCAGCCATGCATCAGCAGCACGGCAGGGCCTTCCCCCCAGCGCAGCGCGGACAAGCCGAAGCGCAGGGTGACGCGCTCGGAACTGGCCAGCAACGGCAGCTCCCAGTCGCGCGGGGCATACTCATTGGGCGTCACGAACAGCTGACGCATGCGCTGCGCCGCCCATGTCGGCGCGACGCGGCCCAGGGTGGCATTGATTCCTCGAACCCAGCTCAGACTGTTCATTTGCCGTATCTCCTCAGATCACCGCTTTCTTCGCGGCACGCAGGACACGATCAGACAGGTCGCCAGTACCCAGGGCACGGGCCAGCGCCAGTCCACCAATCATCAGGGCCATGTCACTGAGCACGGTGTCGATTTCCTCGGGGCGGCCGGCCAATGCCGCGACCATCAACTCCACGTGCGCTTCCAGGGTCTGGCGGAAGGCTTCCGGCAGATCGGCAATCTCGTTCAGTGAACTGGGAATCGGGCAGCCCTCCTCCTCGGTATCGCGGTGCTTGCGCGACAGGTAGTACTGCGCCGTCAGCGCGCGGCGCTCGGCAAAGCTCAGTTGCGGATCGAAGCGCTTGAGCCCTTCGCGGCGCTTGGCGAGCAACTCGCGGAAGGCCTCCAGCATCAGCGCGTCCTTGCTCTCGAAGTGCGAGTAGAAGCCACCCACCGTCAGCCCTGCCGCCGACATCACCTCGCCCACGCTGGGCCCGACCGGCCCGTGCTGCAGCAATGCGCTGGTGGCGGCGGACAGGATGCGTTCGCGGGTCTGGGCTTTCTTGTCGCTCATGGCTGGCTGCTCGCTCGGACAAATATTATGGAAGAAATATTATTCTCATAATAAAAATCGGCAAGCGGAAAACGCGACCACTGGTCGGAGGAAAATTTTCAGAAGGGAGAAAAAACAAAAGGGCCACTGAAAGTCTCAGTGGCCCTATAGGCATCGCAGAGCGATAAAAATGGCGTCCCCTAGGGGACTCGAACCCCTGTTACCGCCGTGAAAGGGCGGT
>CBIGPF010000126.1:0-17782 GCA_966191535.1 uncultured Pseudomonas sp.
CAGTGTTCCATCAGGACCAGCCGGCGCTGTATTGGTATCTGGTGCTGGAAGGGCGTATCGACACCCTGCGTTACGGCCTTGATGGAGAGGAGCGGGTGATCCAGCACGTTGGTAGCGGCCAGTTGTTGGCCCCCATCGTGATGTTCATGCCCCGGCGCCTGTACCCGGTGGGTACCCGCGCAGCCATGCCGAGTCTGCTCTGCCGGCTGCACCGCGAGCAGTTGCGCAGCGCCTGCCTGGAACACCCGCCCCTGGCGCTGGACATGCTGGACATCGCTGGTCAGGCACTGAGTTCACGGATCGACGACGTCGACAGCCTCGCCGGCTTCAGTGCGCCGCAGCGCCTGGCAACCTATCTGCTGCGCTTGCCACGTCGCTCCGGAGAGAGCATCGAGTTGCCGCTGAGCCAGCGACAACTGGCTGCCAAGCTCGGCGTACGTGCGGAGACCCTGAACCGCTTGCTGGCCGAATGGCAACGTCGGGGGCTTCTCGAGGGTAAGCGGCGGCAATGGCGGATCACCGAGATCGAAGCGCTGGAGGCGCAAGCTCGGACCTGAGGATGTTTTGTTGCCCGCGGAAGTGAACTGTCTCGCAGGAACATACCCGCTCGCCGTCGGCCGTAGCGTCCGAGCCTTAGCGCTTGTCGGACTGGGACTCCTCCGCGGCGTAAAGCAGATCGGCCTAGCCTGCGAGGAGGGCGAGAGTGCATCTTTAGAAAGTCTGCAAGTGGCTGATTGCTGCCCCTGGTGAGAGGCCGCTACCTACCCAAAGCGGACTGTGTTGCCGCCGTGCGTTCCTGAGCGCTTCCGATGCGTTAAGTGGAACGCCTACTCGTATATCTTGCCGCAATACAGAAAAGCAGCGAACTGCTGCCAGGGATTGGATGGTGCAATCCCTTGGTTCAAGCCGAAGCCGCTATCTTCAGCCCAGGAGATGGCGCCATCCAGAAAGGCTTCGATTGTGGTGTTTTCCCAACCATCGCCATTGGTTTTGGTCGCCGCGAGTGCCCGAGCAAAGTTCAGGAAAGTTGCTGAATCTTTGACCTCGCCCAGATGTTCATGAAGTTCCAAAACGCTCTCCGTCATTAACCCAAGACCGTGCATTGCCGGATTGGACAGTGTCTCCTAACGAGCAGAGCGATGTCTGCTCCTGGCCGGAAACTGCCGATCGATGAATAACACTAGCCGGAGCCCGCAGGGCTCCGGCTCGTGTTATTTCAATATCGAAGTGCCGATCGGCCCTGACGCGAAGACCGACGACCTCGCGGTCATCGCCACTGGAATCAGCAGGATTCAGCGGATGCCCTGGTTCCTCAGTGCGGTCGGGGTGTAGTCGACGCTGCTGGCCCTGAAGCCGAACTCCACCTGGGATTTCTCCTGGTTGGTCAGGCCCGATACCAGGTAGCGGCCATTGATCAGGTCGTAGAGGGCTTCCACGCCCAGCCAGGGAATCTGCTTGTCGTACAGCGGTGTCATGAAGCTTTCGCCCACGCGCCAGAGGGTGCCGCGGCCGTCGTAATGGTCGGCGAGCACGGCCTGCCAGGTGTCTTCGTCGAGGAACAGCACGCGGCGCGCGTAGATGTGTCGTTCGCCGGCGCGCAGGGTGCCTTCCACTTGCCAGACGCGGTGCTTCTCGTAGCGCACCAGGTCCTGGTTGAGATGGCCGGGTTTGACCAGGTCGTCATAGCGGTGGCTGGTGGCGTCGAGGGCGAAGCTGTTGTAGGGCACGTAGATTTCCTTCTTGCCCACCAGCTTCCAGTCGTATCGGTCCGGCGCGCCGTTGAACATGTCCAGGTTGTCCGCCACGCGCAGGCCGTCGGAGGCCGGGTAGGGGCCGTCGTAGGCAATCTGCGGGGCGCGGCGCACGCGGCGCTGGCCGGCGTTGTAGATCCAGGCCATGCGCGGTTCGCGGACCTGGTCGAGGGTCTCGTGGACGAGCACCACATCACCGGCCAGGCGCGCCGGCGCGGTGACCAGCTGCTTGTAGTAGAAGAGGACGTTGTTGTCCTTGTCCGGGCTGTAGTCGGTGAGCTGGTCGCGGTAGCTGAACTGCTGCTGGAAGTAGGTGGGCGTGTAGGTGCCGTTGGCGGTAGGCGTTGCCTGCACGTGCAGGCGCTGGGCGCTGCCGCCGCGGTAGCGGGTGATGTGGTTCCACAGGGCTTCGACGCCGCTCTGCGGAATGGGGAAGGGGATCGCCGTCTGGAAGTCCTTCAGGCCGTTGCCACCCTCGACCAGGCTGGCATGGCGCGCATTCTCGGACACCGCTTGCAGCACCGTTGCCGGGTAGGTCGCCGAGCGGTGCGCGGGATAGACGTTGAGGTGGTAGTCGGGGTAGCGCTTGAGCATCGCCTGCTGCCCAGGCGTGAGGTTCGCCGCGTACTGCCCCATGTTCTGCGCAGTGATGGTGAACAGCGGTTTGTCGGCGGCGAAGGGGTCGCTCAGGCGTCCGTCGGCACCGCGGCTGCCGGCGTTGCTCGGCAGGCCGCCATCCCAGGCTGGAATGCTGCCGTCGGCATTGCCGGCGCGCTCCGCGCCCAGGGGCGTGAGGGTGTTGCCCAGTTTCGCCGCTTCCGCTTCGGGAACGGCAGCCTGGAGGTTGAAGGGCAGGGCCAGTAACAGCAGGGACGCGCACGCAAGTTTCTTGTTCATCGTTTTTTCTCCGCTTAGAACGACACGCCCACGCTCAGGGCAAGGAAGTCCCGGTCGGTATTCACGTTGTACTTACCGCCGAAGAAGTTGGTGTAGGCAAGGCTCATGTTGTAGGTGTTGAGGTAGGTGCCATCGACGCCGACGCTGATCGCCCGCGCGCCCTGGTTGAAGCCCGGTTCCGGGGCATAGCCATGGACGTCATGGGACCAGGCCAGGTTGGGCCGTACCGTGGCGCCGTCGATGAGGTCGGCGTATTCCCAGATCGCCCGCGCCTGATAGCCCCAGGCGGTGCTGGTGACGAAGCCCGAGTCATTGCAGTACTGCGGCGTGACGCTGTTGCCGGTACACAGGCTGTTGTCGGGGTACAGCGCGCCCTGGCCGAACACCGGGCTGCGGCCGTAGCGCAGCTCGTCGTCGCCACCCAGGCCGCCGACGTGGGTGACGCCGATCTCACCGATCAGGGTCAGGCGGTCGGCGCCCATCACCTGGTCGAAGAAGTGCGTGGCGGTAACCTGCGCCTGGGTCACTTCCTTGCGCCGGTAGCCCTTGAGGATTGCGTCGTTGGCCGGTGCTGGCGCATCGCCGTAGACCGGTGTGAGCGCCGGGATGCCCAGGGTCGAGGTGACCAGGTCGACCGGGTTGATCTGTACCGGCATGTTTGGCCGGTAGCTGATTTCCCCGGCCAGAGTGGTACCGGTGGGCAGGCTGGTGCTGAAGCTCAGGCCGTAGAGCTGGATGTCCTCGGGGTAGTCGGCGAAGTACTGCGCGCTGCCCAGCCGATAGGCCTGGGTGAGCTGCTGGCCGGCGCTGCTGCCGATCACCGCGCCGCAGAGGGCGTTGGGTATGCCGAGGTTGCCGCACAGCTGCGGGGCGAAGCCCAGGTCGGCGGCGTGCGGGCCGCTGCGCACGCTGAGGTAGGGCTGGCGGCTGTGGTAATTGATGAAGTAGCCGGCGAACTCGCTGTCCAGCTCCGGGGCGAACCAGCGCAGGGCGGCGCCCCACTGGCCATCGTCGCGGGCTTCACGGTCCTTGCCGCGGGGGATGACGATGCCTTCGTCGGTCAGGTTGATTCCGGCCGGCGCGAGGGCCTGGACCGCCAGCGGGTTCTGGTTGATCACCGGGCCGGCGGCCAGGCCATTGCAACCGTCGGCCATCACGTCGGTGGTGGAGAAGAAGGTGCCGCAGTTGTCGATCACCGTCTTCTGCCACTGCAACTGGTAGAACGCCTCGGCGGACAGGTGCTCGCTGAAGTTCTGCGAGACGTAGAACATGTTCACCGGGATCAGACCTTCCTTGATCTCCGAGCCGGGACGCCGAAAGGCGGCGACGTCGATCGGGTTGATGGCGTTGATGCCGCCCTGGATGAAGGTGCTCTCGCCCCAGCTCACCACCTGCTTGCCCAGGCGCACGGTGCCGGGCAGGTCGCCGATGCTGTAGTTGTGGTAGAGGAAGGCGTCGAGGAACTCGGCGCCCGACGCCTTGGCGCCTTCTTCGCGGCCGTGGTCGTCGATGTCCTTGAAGTGCAGGTGCTCGTCCTTGAGCTTGAAGTCGTACCAGTACTTGCCCCGGACGAAGGCGCCGGAGTCGCCGTACTTGAGCTCCAGGTCATGGATGCCCTTGAACACCTTGGAGAAGGTGTCGCCTTCGCGGAAGTTGCGTTTGCCGTCGTCGGAACTGTGGCTGTGCAGCAGCCCGGCATCAGCGTTGCGCATGGCCCAGCTGGCGCCGACCGAGAGGCTGGAATCGAACTGTCCCTCGATGTCGCCGAGGGAGAAGGTGAAGGCTTGCGCGCCGTCGCCGTAAAGGGCCAGACCGATGGCGGCGGGAAGCGCGAGCAGGTGCAAGGCGGGTGATCTGCGGTTCATCTGAAACGACCTCTTGTTGTTGTTCTGTCGTCTGCCGGCCCTTTTTCGGGCGCAGCGGGTCCCCGCTGGCCCGCGGTGCGCGGGCCAGTTGATGAAGGTGGTGAGGTGGAGGCGCTAGAGGCGCTAGAGGCTCAGGTCGAGGGCGTCCTCCCCGAGCGTGATCTCGCCCGAATACGCATCGGCCATGCCGCTGACGAACAGGCGCCGGGCGAGGAAGTTGTCCGGGGCGGGAATCAGGTGGGTGAGCACCAGGTGGCGGACGCCGGCACGCTGGGCCATGCGGGCCAGCTCCAGGGTGTCGGCGTGGTAGTCCAGTACGCGCAGGGCCTGCGCGCCGCGGTCCGGCTGCCCGGTGCGCTCCAGCGCGGCGGCACCTTCGCGGACCAGATGGGCGTTGATCGCTTCGTGCACCACCAGGTCGGCGTCGCGCATGGCTTCCAGGTAACGCTCGCTGACGCGGGTGTCGCCGCTGATGAACAGCTTCTTGCCCTGGTAGCGCAGCACATAGCCGTAGGCCGGTTCCACCGGATGGTGGTCGACGCGGAAGGCGTCGATGGTCACGCCGCCCTGGTCATAGACGCGTACTGATTCCTGCCCCTCGGCGATCTCCACCCGGCGCGGCTCGGCGAATGCCAGTTGCTTGTTGGTCGGCGGCAGGGCGTGGGCGCTGCGGTAGCTGGCGTCCTGGGCGTAGGCCATGGCCAGCCCTTCGACGACCTGCTCGACACCTGGCGGGCCGTAGACCAGGAAGGGTGTTTGTCGGCCGTAGATCCAGCTGTGGTTGATCAGTGCACCGAGTCCGTTGAGGTGGTCGGAGTGCCAGTGGGTGATGAAGACTTGGCTCAGCGCCTGCACCGGTACGTGGTTGGTCTCCAGGTTGCGCATGGCGTTCTCGCCGGCATCGAAGAGGAACAGCCGGCCGCCGGCAGCCACCAGGGTGCAGGCCTGGCCGCGGGTGGCGTTGACCTGCGGCGTGCCGGTGCCGCAGAGGATGACGCGAATGGCGTTGCCGCCCTGGATCAGGGACTGGTCGGTGTGGTCCTTGACCATGGCATCCAGGGCCGCGTGCTGGACGCGTTCGCAGCCGGGCAGGGCGAGAACGAGCAGCAGGGCAAGGGCTCGGGGCAGTCGGGGTCGCATGGCACTTCCTTCGTTTTATTGTTGTTTCGGGTGCGAGCGTGGCGGTGGTGGAGTCGGGCTCAGCCGTGCCAGTCCACCGCGAAGCTGTAGCGGCCCAGCGCGCGGGCCAGTTCATCGCGCCCGGACCCGGCGCGAACCTGCGCCACCAGTCCGCGACGGGCGTCCTGCACCACCTCCACGGCGATGCCGGCCAGGCCCTGGTTGTCCGCTTCCTGGTGGATCACCCGGGCGATCTCGCGTTGCTGCAAGGCGGGCTTGAAGATCTTGCCCACCGGCGTGACCGGCAGGGCGTCGAGAATCTCGATGCGCTTGGGGACCGCGGCGCGTTCGCTGATCCGCTGGTTGGCGAAATCCAATAGCGCGGCGCTGTCGGTACGCTGGCCGGCGGCGAGTTGCACGTAGGCCACGGGGATCTCGCCGGCATGCGGATCGGGGCTGCCCACTGCCGCCACCAGGGCGACCGCCGGATGCGCCTGCAGCGCCTCCTCGATCTGCTTTGGATCGATGTTGTGGCCGCCGCGGATGATCAGTTCCTTCTTGCGCCCGGTGAGCCAGAAGTAGCCCTGGGCGTCCTGCCGGCCGAGGTCGCCGGTGTTCAGCCAGCGCTGCCCGCCGATGTCGATCCACAAGCCCTTGTTGTGGCTGTCGTCGAGGTAGCCGAGGAACACGTTCGGACCGTGGATGGCGATCACCCCGACCTCGTCGGCTTCGGCATCGCGCAGATAGTTGCCGTGGTCGTCGAGGATCACCGCGCGCATGCCCTGGTAGGCCAGGCGCAGGCCGATGGAGCCGATCGGGCGTTCGCCGTCGGGTGGGTTGCTCGACGAGACACAGGCGCCTTCGGTAAGGCCGTAGCCTTCGAGGATGCGCACGCCGACCACCCGCTCGAACTCGCGGAACAGCTCCACCGGCATCGGCGCCGCGCCGCACAGCGCGTACTGCAGGCTGGACAGGTCATGGCCGGCGGTAGGTTGCTGGAGCAGCGCCGAATAGACGGTCGGCACACCGGAAAAGAAGTTGATGCCGAAGTGCTCGACCACGTCCCAGAACGCCGCGATCACGCCTTCGCCGCGATAGCCCTGGGGCGTGCCGATGATCACCCGGTCGCCGTGGGTCCAAGGCATCAGCCCGGTAACCAGCTGCCCGTTGACGTGAAACAGCGGCAACCCGCAGAAGATCACCTGGCCGCTCTGGCGTGGCTGCATGTTGGCGGCCATGGCCCAGGCGTTGAAGACTTCCGAGCCGTGGCTGCGCCGGGCAATCTTCGGCAGGCCGGTGGTGCCGCCGGTGCAGAAGTAGGAGGAGGGCTCCTCCGCGCGGATCACCCGACCGCTGCTGAGTTGTTTGCCGTTCTCGCGGCGCATCAGGCGGCGCAGATCGTGGAGACGCAGTCGCGGGTGGCGCTGGCGCTCGCGGCGGGCCAACCAGCGCAGCGCCAGAGACGCCACGGTACCGACGTAGGGCGCCATGCTCACCCAGAGCACATCGCGTACGCCGGGCAGGCTGTCGAGCTGGCTGGCCAGCTTGGGCCACAGGTCGCTGCCGGGCGTGGGGGCCAGGGTCACTACCAGCCGCGCATTGGCGGTACGCAGCAGGTCGCCGATCTGCGCGGCTTCCAGCAGCGGGTTGATCGCCAGGACGATGCCCGCGGCTTCGCCACCCCAGATGACGAAGTGGGTTTCCGGCAGGTTCGGCAGGAGGAAGGCGACCACGTCCTTCGGCCCGATGCCCAGCCGATGGAACGCATTGGCGGCGCGGGTAATGTCGGCGAACAGTTCGGCGTAGGTCCAGTCGTGGGTGCGGCGGAAGTCCTTCGCCTGGAGAAAGAAGCTCAGCGCCGTCGCCTGGCCGTGTTGCACGGCGCAGCGGCGCAGCGCTTCGTAGGTGCTGGCGGGTAGTTCGCGGCGGGCCAGCGGGACGTTTTCCAGTGCCTGGATATCCGTGAGGGTCTTCACGGCCATCAGGCTTGCTCCACCACGCGGTTGCGCTGCACACCCAGGTCGATCACGCCGTCGGCGCTGCGGATGCTGGCTTCGACCAGGTCTCCGGCCTTGAGGTATTGACTGCGCGACGCCTGCGTCTTGAGGAAGGCTTTCCACTTGATGTGCTCGGGCAGCAGTGCGGCGATGCGCTGCTTGGCCGGCGAGGGGACCGACAGCGCACAACCGGCCGGGGTGCCGGTGGCGATCAGGTCGCCGGCGGCGAAGTCCTGCACCCCGGACAGTTCGCTCAGGGTCTCGGCCGGGCCGTGTACCAGGTTGGCGGTGCTGTCGCTCTGGCGGACTTCGCCATTGACCGTCAGGCGCAGCTGCAGCTCCTTCAGGTAGCGCATGTCACTCTTCTGCAGCAGGCACAGGTACGGGCCGACCGGGCCGAAGGTGCGGAAGCTCTTGCCCTTGTAGAACTGCATCTGTGGGATCTGGATATCCCGCGCCGAGTAGTCGTTGACGATCACCACGCCGGCGATGAACTCGTGCAGGTTGGCGTCGCTCACCGCGACCTTGCCGGTGATCTCGCGGCGCAGCACCAGGCCCAGTTCGATCTCGTAGTCGAGGAAGCGCACCTGGCGCGGTTTGATCAGGTCGCTGTCGGCGGCGACGATGCAGCTCTGTGCCTTGGTGAAGATCATGTTGAAGTGCTTGGCGTCCGGGTCCATGCCCGACTCGATCATGTGCTGGCGGTAGTTCGCGCCCTGGCAGACGAACTGCTGGTCGCGGGTGATGGGCGAGAGCAGCTTCACCGCGTCCAGCGCCAGTTCGTCACCGCGCAGCTCAGTCAATTCCTCGGCCTGCACCTGACGGATCAGCTCGCCGGTACTGGCGTAGCGGCCGGGCAGGGGGCTGATGCGTCCCTGGCGCAGTACGC
Source organism: uncultured Pseudomonas sp. (assembly GCA_966191535.1). Taxonomy (GTDB): domain Bacteria; phylum Pseudomonadota; class Gammaproteobacteria; order Pseudomonadales; family Pseudomonadaceae; genus Pseudomonas. The sequence continues at coordinate 8,519 of CBIGPF010000126.1, forward strand.
CCCAGCGGGTTTCGTTCTGGTGTTCGAAGCGGACAAGGTGCACGGGCATGGGAGCGACTCCTGATACGGCGGTGGGCCGCGTCGAGGCGGCGATTGTTGTTGTGCTTTTTGTCGTGCTGCGGGTCTAGCCGAACATCCGCGCCAGGGTGATCAGCTTGCGCAGCGTCAGGTCCGGGCTGTGCCGCAGGTTGTGCAGCAGGATGCGCAGCTTCTGCAGGTTCATTGCCGGCTTGGTGAAACTCTTGGGCATGCGCTGGCCCCATTGCGACATGGCCTCGGGGCTGACGCCGTGCAGCCCGGTGGGGCGCTCGGCGGTGAACAGGTCGCCGTCGCAGTAGTGCTCGTGCTTGTCGCCCCACGGGTCCTGCCAGTAGTCGAAGATCTGGCTGCCGAGAATGTGCCGGCCCATGCCCCAGGCATGCTTCCAGCCGCGCTCGCGCAGCACCCGCTGGCCCATGCCGACAGCGTCGGCATCCACCACTTCGTAGGCGCTGTGGCTGTAGGCGGCCATGAAGCCCTGGGCCAGCGCCAGGGTGTGGTGGTCGGCCGGCGTGTCGCCCAGGTCGAGGCGCATGAAGGCCACGGCAGGGGAGCCATCGGGCAGCACCTGCACGTCGCTGGGGATCAGGCCGAAATGCTCGGTGTACCAGGCGCAGGTGGCCTGGTAGTCGGCCACTTCGAGTACCACGTGGCCGAGCTTGATGATGTCTGGCGGGGCCACGGGCGGGCGCTGGGTGGCGTTGATTCGTGGCGCTTCATCGACCTGGTTCAGCGGCAGCGCCGCGCGGTGCGCCAGCGCGCTGGCCGGTTGCTGGCCGTGGATCGCCTCGACGACGAAGCCGGAAGGGTCGCGCAGGCTGACGGATTCGCCGCCGCCAGGCGTAGTGAGTTTCTGGATCGGCGAGGCGCCCGGCAGGCGTGCCAGCCGTTGCAGATCGTCGTGTGATTCCACGGCCAGGCCGAAGCCGACGAAGCGCGCCTGCGCCGCCCGCTCTACCCGATAGCAGTAAGGCGCCGGGCCGGTGCCGCGCAGGTACAGGCAGTCGGCCTCGCGATGCGCCAGGGTCAGGCCTAAGTCGCCAAGAAAGCGCTCGGCCTGCTCCAGGTCCGGGCGCTCGAAGATCAGGTGGGCCAGTGCGCGGGCCTTGACCGTCGGCTGCGGATGGCGCGCCGGCTGCGGCGTCGCCAGGGCGGTTGACTGGCTTGCGGAAGGGGGCTGACGGCTCATGATTGTTGTTCTCCGTGGCTTTCGTCAGGCAAAGCTTCGCCATCGCCCCTGAAAAGGGGCGTTGGCAGGTTCGGGTAGGTCAGTCCGCGGGTGGCAGCACCGGCAGCTCACCGGTGGACAGGCTGCGCGCTTCCTCCGGCGCCACGCCGAGCGCGCGCAGGGTCAGTTCCGCCGCGTCGCTGCCAGCCTGGCGCCAGGTCCGGTGGCCCTCCAGGACCAGGAAGATGGAGCTGAGCACGGAGCCGGCGATCATCGAGATCGCCGAGGGCAGCTGTTCCTGGCGGAAGCTGTAGCGGCCGTTGGCGAGCCCGCTGAGCAGGTCGGCGGTGGGCGGGCCGAACCACATGCCGCGCAGCGATTCCTCGCTCATCGAGAAGCGGCTGATGAAGGCGCCCCAGTGCGGTTCCTCGTGGGCCCGGCGGATGAAGAAGCGGATACCGTTGGCCAGGCGCAGGGCCGGGTCCGAGGTCTCGCCGAAGCTCTTCACCACGCGCTGGTGCATCTCCGCCGCCAGGTGGCTGGCCACGTGCTGGAAGAGGTCGTCGATGGACTGCAGGTTGTTGTAGATGGTGCCCCTGGCCACGCCGGCCTCCTGGGCCAGGTCGCTGATGTTCACCTGGCTGGCGCCTTTCTCGGCGAACAGGCGCAGGGCGGCCTGGTGGATGCGGCGCTGTACGGGGTTGAGGGTTTCCATGACGAGATGGCTCCAAGGTCAAGCTTGGGGCGATTGAACACGTGCGTTCAAAATAAGTCAACAGGGTCCATTGCTCGTCATTTTTCCTGCTTTTCTCTCGGTCTATCCCGTCATTCGGGCCTTTCCGGCTTGCTGTCGCTGCTCTGGAAAGGCTCTGGCTGGCGGGTTTGGCTAGGCAGTCCGAACCAAAATTGATCTCCAGTTGACTGAATTGAACACTGGTGTTCAAAATGATTCGGCGATGTCTTCCCCTGGAGCAAGCAATGCAAGAGTCCACAACAACAACGACAACCTGTGACGTGATCATCGTCGGCCTTGGCCCCACCGGGGCGGTGCTGGCCAACCTGCTGGGCCGCTACGGCTGGTCGGTGGTCGGCCTGGAGCGCGACGAGGACCTTTACTATGCCCCGCGTGCCGTGCATTTCGACGACGAGATCATGCGCATCTTCCAGTTCGCTGGCCTGGCTGACGACATCGGCCGCACCAGCGAGTCGTTCACCGACATGGAAATCATCCTGCGCCCCGGACGCAAGCCGGTGACCCGCTCGCGCATCGGCAGCCAGGACCGCCGCTACGGCCATCCCGGTGCCTGGTGGTTCCACCAGCCGACCCTGGAGCGGCACTTCCACGACGGCCTCAAGCGCTACCCCAACGTCACCCCGGTGTATGGCTGCCGCGTCACCGGCGTCGAGCAGGATGCCGACGGCGTGCGCGCCACCACCGTGCAGCGTGACGGTAGCGAGCGGGTGTTCCAGGGCCGCTACCTGATCGGCTGCGATGGCGGCAAGAGCTTCGTCCGTCGCGAGGCCGGGCTGCGCCTGGAGTCGGCGGACTTCGACGAGGCCTGGGTGGTGGTGGATACCAAGACCCGCTCCGGCGAGAAGGATGCGCTGCTGCCGGCCAACCATTCGCAGGTGTGCAACCCGGCACAGCCGGTGACCTACGTGCCCATGGCCGGCCCGTACTACGAGTGGCAGTTCATGGTCACCGGCGGCAAGTCCGAGCGCGAAGCCACCGATCCCTACCTGGTACGCCAGCAACTGCGCGACTTCGTCGACCTCGACAAGATCGAGATCACCCGCATCGCCTACTACAAGTTCCACGGCCTCTGGGCCAACGACTGGCGCAACGGTCGGATCATCCTGGCCGGCGATTCGGCGCACCAGATGCCGCCGTTCCTCGGCCAGGGCATGTGCTCGGGCGTGCGCGATGCCAGCAGCCTGTGCTGGCGCCTGGACATGGTGCTGCGCGGTGCCGCGCGAGAGAAACTGTTCGACGACTACGAGGCCGAACGCTCGACCCACGTGCGCGAAATCATCAATGGCGCGATGTTCCTCGGCAACGTCATCCAGACGCGCCACCGCGGTGTGGCCTTCCTGCGCGACTGGCTGCTGTTCCGCATCGCCGGGATGCTGCCGTTCGCCAACAAGGCGTTCGCCGACAAGGCCAACCGCAAAAAGCCGCTGGCCGCCGGCTTCTGCGGCTGGGGGCATCGGCTGTCGGGGCACCTGGCGCTGCAGCCGAAGGTGCTGCGGGAAGTGGAGGGTGAGCGGGTGCTGCTCGACGAAGCACTCGGCCACGGCTTTGCCTTGCTCGCCCGGCGCGGTTGCCTCGACCGCCAGCGCGCCCAGGTCGAGCGCCTGGTGCAGCAGGTGGACCTGCGCGTGCTGGAGTTCGCCGACGACCCGGCAGGCTCCGTACTCGGCGACCCCACCGGCGCGCTGCGGGATTGGTTCGACGACGCCGACATGGACTTCGTGCTGATCCGCCCCGACCGCTATGTCTTCGATGCTGGCCGCGCCGACCAGTTGGGTCTTGTCGCCGAGCGCTTCCTCGCCGGCCTGGCACTGGTCCGCCACAGCAACCAACCCCAAGGAGTGGCGGCATGATCGACACCCCCGTTCTCATCAGCGGCGCCGGTCCGGTCGGCCTGACCCTGGCGCTGAACCTCAGTCGCCTCGGCATTCGCTCGGTGCTGCTCAACGACCGCCGGCAGACCACCAGCCATCCCAAGCTGGACGTGGTGAACTGCCGCTCGATGGAAATCTTCCGCCAGCTGGGCCTGGCCGAGCGCATCCGTGCGGCCGGCAACCCGGTCGACGCCAACCAGTATTCGGCGATGGCAGCCACCGCCAGCGGGCCGTTCTATAGCGTGATGTCCGATCGACACCTGATCTACCAGCCGGTCAGCCAGGCGGATCAGGCCATCCGTGCCTGCCGCGATGGCAGCCTGCCGCTGGAGTCGATGCAGCGTATCGCGCAGATGCACCTGGAGCCGGTGCTGATGGCCGAGGTGGAAGCCGACCCGAACATCGAGCTGCGCATGGGCTGGCGCCTGTATGGCTTCGAGCAGAGCTCTACCGGCGTGGTGGCGATGGCCCATGAAGTGGATAGCGGCGAGGCGCAGCAGTTCTTCGCCCGGTACCTGATCGGCTGCGACGGCCCCAACAGCCGCGTGCGCAACTTCCTCAACATCGATTACGACGGCACCCGCGACCTGGTCGGCGAGCTGTTCATCATCCACCTGCGTTCCGACGAGATCGCCGGGCTGTTCCCGAACAACCAGCCGTACTGGCACACCTGGCTGACCCGGCCGGGCTTCGCCGGGCTGCTGGTCTCGCCCGACGCCAGCCGCAACGACTACGTGCTGCACCGGCCCTTCGCACCACGCCCAGGCGAGTCACTGGAAAGCGTGGTGGACGCCGCCCTCGGCACCCGGCTGCGCTACGAGATCGTCCAGTCCGGCCCGTGGCGCCCGCAGTTCCTGGTGGCCCGTTCATTCGGCCGGCAGCGGGTGTTCATCGCCGGCGACGCCACCCACCAGTTCATGCCCACCGGCGGCCTCGGCATGAACACCGGGGTGGCCGAGGCGCACAACCTGGCCTGGAAGCTGGCCGCCTGCCTGGCCGGCTGGGGCGGCCCGCGCCTGCTGGAAAGCTACGAGGCGGAGCGCCTGCCGGTGGCTCGACGCAACCGCGACCACGTGAAGAAGTGCGCGGCAGCAACCTTCGAGGCGCAGATGCGTCGCGACGACGCGCTGCTCGCCCAGGGGCCGGCCGGCGAGGCGGCGCGCGAGGCCGCCGGGCGCGAGTTCGAGCGCAAGGTCTCGCGACTCTACGAGTCGCTGGGCGTGGAGATCGGTTATCGCTACCACGGCTCGCCGGCGATCGAAGCGGACACCGCCAGCGAGCCGGCCTACGAAGAGATTCGCTATACGCCCACCACCTGGTCCGGCGCGCGGCTGCCCAGTGCGTTCCGCGAGGATGGCACGGCGCTCTTCGACCAGTTGGCGCTGGGTGGCTACACCCTGCTGGCGTTCGACGCCGATGCCGATTCCTGCGCGCCGTTGCAGGAGGCGGCGAAGGAGTGCGGCGTACCGCTGAGCGTGCTGCCGATCCACGAGAAAACCCTGGCGACCTTGTACGAAAGGCGCTTCGTGCTGGTACGGCCTGACCAGCATGTGTGCTGGCGCGGCGACAGCCTGCCGGTCGATTGCTATTCGCTGTTCAACCGTCTGCGCGGAGCCCGCTGACCATGAGCCTGTTCATCGATTCGCTGAAACTGCGCCTGCTCCTGCTGGCGTCCATCGCGCTGCTGCGCCGGGCAGAACGCCGCTCGGCGCGCCTGCGCGAACTGCTCCACGAAGAGTCCTTTGTGCTGCAGATTCGCACGGGTGACGGCGTCGGCGGCTATTACCAGCTGCGCGGCGGGGTGCTCAGCCTGCACCGTGGCGAGCACCGCCGGCCTGACTTCGTCCAGCACTGGCAACGCAGTGCGGATGCGCTGCGGGTGATGCTCAGCCGCGACGAGACCGACATGCTGCGCGCCGTCGAAGGCGGGCAGTGCCAATTGCAGGGGCGCTTCGCGGTGGCCCTGTGGTTCAACGAAGCCATGAAGATCGCCCGGGCTGCCTAGCCCCTCACGGATCACACAAGGACAACAAGAATGACGATCCATCAAGGTCGAATCGACGTGCACCACCACATCATCCCGCCGGCCTTCGTCGAGGTCATGGTGAAAAAAGGCCTGGACATGGTCGCAGGCGCGCCGCTGCCGAAATGGTCGCCACAGAAGTCCATCGAGGTGATGGACCTCAACGGCATCCAGACCGCCATTACCTCGCTGTCGGCGCCGGGCGTGCATTTCGGCGGAGGAGTGGAGCAGGCCCGCGAGCTGGCGATGCGCTGCAACGACTTTGCGGCGCAGATGCGTGACGATCATCCGGGCCGCTTCGGCAACTTCGCCGTGCTCCCCACGCCCTTCACCGAGGCCGCCTGCCGCGAAGCGATCCGCGCGTTGGACGAGCTGAAGGCCGACGGGGTGGTGCTGCTGGGCAGCACCGCTGGCGTGTTCCTCGGCGACGAGCGCTTCGACGAGCTGATGGCCGAGCTGGACCGCCGGGCGGCCATCGTCTTCGTGCATCCGAACATGCATGAAAGCAGCGAGAAACTCGGCATCGCCGCGCCGGGCTTTCTCGTCGAGTTCCTCTGTGACACCACCCGCGCGGCGGTCAACCTGATCCTCACCGGCACCCTGGAAAAGTACCCGCGCATCCGCTGGATCCTCGCCCACGGCGGCGGCTTCCTGCCCTACGTGGCCTGGCGCGTGTCCCTGGCCAACGCCCTGCCGCAGTTTCAGGACAAGGCCCCGCAAGGGGTGATGACCTACCTGCGACGCTTCTACTTCGACACGGCACTGTCGCCGTCGCGCTACTCGATGGCGGCGCTCAAGGAACTGGTGGAGCCCTCGCAGATTCTCTTCGGCAGCGACTTTCCCTTCGCGCCGGCACCGGTCACCACGCTGTCCTGCCAGACGCTGGAGCAGAACACGTTGTGGTCGGACGCGCAGCGCTACGGGATCAACCGTGGCCATGCGCTGAGCCTGTTCCCGCAGTACCGGGATGCCCGCGAGCAGGTGGTGGCCGCGCCGATCCATAGCGGCGAGTCGTTCGCCAGCCGGATCAAGCGCAGCCTCACCCGGCCGTTGGGCGCCTACGTCGAGCGCGTGCGCAGCCGTTGAGCCAGGACCATTACCGGAGACGCGAATCCATGAGTACTCTGTTCGAACCGTTGCGCCTGCCCAACGGGCAGGTGATCCGCAACCGCATCGCCAAGGCGGCGATGGAAGAGAACCTCGCCGATGCCGACCACGCCCCCGGCGACACGCTGCTGCAACTGTACCGGCGCTGGGCCGAAGGCGGCGCCGGGCTGATCATCACCGGCAATGTGATGGTCGACCGCCGCGCGCTCACCGGCCCGGCCGGCGTGGTGCTGGAAGACGACCGTCTGCTGCCGCGCTTCCGGCGCTGGGCCGAGGCCTGTCGCAGCCATGGCGCGCAGGCCTGGATGCAGATCAATCACCCGGGCCGCCAATTGATGGCCGATCTCGGCCAGCCGGCGCTGGGGCCGTCGGCTATCGCCGTGGACATTCCTGGCCTGAAGGGCGTCTTCGCCCAGCCGCGCGCGTTGTCCGGCGCGGAGATCGACGGGCTGATCCAGCGCTACCTGAATGCCGCCGTGCTGGCCGAGCGCGCCGGCTTCAGCGGGGTGCAGGTGCACGCTGCCCACGGTTACCTGTTCAGCCAGTTCCTCTCGCCGCTGAGTAATCGGCGCGAAGACGACTGGGGCGGCAGCCTGGAGAATCGTGCGCGGATCCTGCTGCGCACGGTGGAGGCGATCCGCGAGCGGGTCGCGCCCGGCTTCTGCGTAGCGGTGAAGCTCAACTCCGCCGATTTCCAGCGTGGCGGTTTCGACGCCCGCGATGCCGAGGCGGTGGTACGCCTGCTCAACCAGCGGGGCGTGGACCTGGTCGAGTTGTCCGGTGGCAGCTACGAAAGCCCGGCGATGCAGGGGCAGACCCGCGACGGCAGTACCCTGGCGCGGGAGGCCTATTTCCTCGAGTTCGCCGAGCGCATTGCGGTGGTGGCGCAGATGCCGCTGATGGTCACCGGTGGCATTCGCCGGTGCGAGATCGCCGAGCGCGCCTTGCAGGGGCCGGTGGCGATGGTTGGGATGGCGACGGCACTGGCGGTCGACCCGGCATTGCCGCGGCGCTGGCAGGCCGGCGAGTTGGCGCAGGTCGAACCGATTGTCGTGGCGTGGAAGAACAAGGCCTTCGCTGCCGTGGCGACCCAGTCGGTGGTGAAGAAACAGCTGACGCTGCTCAGCCAGGGACGCCCGACCAACCCGCGTACGTCGCCGCTGCTGGCGCTGATCGGCAACCAGCTGAAGTTGCGCAGGCAGTCGCGGCACTATCGCCGCTGGGTCGCACAGGCCTGAGGCGCGGTCAGTCGCCCTGCGGCAAGGACAGGGCGGCTATCTTCACGGCCTTGGCGGGACTGGCGCCAAGGGCGCGAAGGATCATCTCGCTGAGCAGGATGTCCTGGCCTTCCGGCGCGCGACCTTCGAGGGTGGCACGGATAGCGCCGGTGGCGCCGGCAATCACCAGGTCCAGGGCGACGTCCTCGTTGGCGTAGCTGAAGACGCCTTCGGCCAGCCCGCCGCGCAGGTCTTCGCGAACATGGTTGGCCAGCGTGGAATGCATGGCCTGGTCGTAGTGGATGACCCGCAGCAGCGCGCTGGCCCATTGCGGGTTGGCCTGGGCGTGCAGGACGAACATGCGCACGCCGATGGCCAGGCGCCGGGCGCCGCTGGAGACGCCGGCGCTGAGCTGGCTGATGGTCTCGGAGAATTCGCTGGCGAGCGAGATGCCCACGGCTTCGGCCAGCTCCTCGCGCGTCTTGAAGTAGTTGTAGATGGTGCCGGTGGACACCTGCGCCTCCGCGGCGAGGTCCTGGAACACCGTGGCGGCGATGTCCTGCCGGGCGAACACCCGCAGCGCCGCATCGAGCAGGCCCTGGCGGGTGCGGGCGCGCTTCTTGTGGCCACGGGTGAGCGGTTCGCTGTCGTCGTCGCGGGGCTGGCGGTCGGTCATGGCGGTCATTCGTCTGCGGGGCTGCGGCGATGATACGGGATGCCCATGGCCGACCGGTACTCGCTCATGCCCGCAGCAGGGCCTGGCAATGACGCACTAGCTCGGCGGCGTGCTCGGGGCTGCCCTGATGCATGATGATCCGGTCCGGGCGCACTACCGCCAGCGCCGGGACAGGCCACGGTGCGAGCAAGGCGCCGTCGAGGGTTTCGGCAAAGTCTGCACGTGTGTCGTCGCGGGCATGTCCGACCTGCAGGAAGCTGCCGCCCAGTTCGAGCCATTGCTGCTGTTGCGCGGTGTCCAGCCAGGAACGCGGATCGGTGCCCAGGCCGACCAGCTGCAGACGATCACCCAGCAACTGGTCACTCAGGCAGATGCGCCCCGCATGGCGCACCCAGGCTTGCGGAAACAG
>CBIGPF010000127.1:0-17768 GCA_966191535.1 uncultured Pseudomonas sp.
GAGCGGGCCATGCCCGCGAGAGTCCCGCGGCGAGCTTCCAAGGAGCAAGAAAAAAGGCCCCTCGCCGGAATGGCGAGGGGCCTTTTCGCGGACACAGTCCGCTCCTACATCAGTTGCATCATCTGCGCGAAGCCTTCCAGCGACGGATCACCAGTTTCTCCAGTTCCACCGCGAAGAACACCGCGATACCGATACCCAGCGAGATCAGCCAGCCGCTGAAGGGCAGGCCGACGGTGTGGAAGGCGGTCTGCATGAAGGGCACGTAGATCACGAAGCACTGCAGCAGGATCAGCGCCAGGGTCACGGTGAGCAGCGCGCCGTTGCGCAGCAGCGCCGTGTTCAGCGAGAACTCTTCCTGCAGGCGGCAGTTGAACAGGTAGGCCCACTGCGCGGTGACCAGGGTGTGCAGGATCATGGTGCGGATGTGGTCGGTGTCCTGGCCGTTGCTGACCATCCAGGCTTCCAGCAGGAAGGCTGCGGCGGTGAGCAGGCCGCCCACGTAGAGCACCCGCCAGACTGCGAAACCGTTGAGGATCGATTCCTTCGCGTTGCGCGGCGGCCGGCGCATCATCCTCGGCTCGCCAGGCTCGAAGGCCAGGGCGAAGGACAGGGTGGTCGAGGTCGCCATGTTCATCCAGAGGATCTGCAGCGGCGCCAGCGGGATCACCGCACCGGCGAGGATCGCCATGACGATCAGCAGGCCCTGGGCCATGTTGGTCGGCAGGATGAACAGCACGGTCTTCTTCAGGTTGTCGTAGACCCGGCGGCCTTCGCGCACGGCGCCGGCGATGGTGGAGAAGTTGTCGTCGGTGAGCACCATGTCGGCGGCTTCCTTGGTCACCTCGGTGCCCTTGATGCCCATGGCGATACCGACATCGGCCTGCTTCAGTGCCGGGGCGTCGTTGACGCCGTCGCCGGTCATGCCGACCACTTCCTCGTTGGCCTGCAGCGCGCGCACCAGGCGCAGCTTGTGTTCGGGACTGGTGCGGGCGAACACCGAGTACTGCATGGCGAGGGCTTTCAGTTGCGTGTCATCGGCCTGTTCCAGCTCCTGGCCGGTCATGGCGCGCAGGTCGTTGCCCATGCCGAGCATGCCGGCGATGGCCACGGCGGTGTCCGGGTGGTCGCCGGTAATCATCTTCACCTGGATGCCGGCACGCTTGCACAGCGCGATGGCCTCGATGGCCTCCGGGCGCGGCGGGTCGAGCAGGCCGGCGACGCCGAGGAAGATCATGCCGTCCTGCACGTCCTCGTGGTCGATCACGCCGTCATCGGGCTGCACCGGCTTGTAGGCGGCGGCGAGCATGCGCAGACCCTGCCCGGCGATGAAGCTCATCTCGCGCTCCCAGTACGCGCGGTCCAGCGGCTCCACGCCATTGGCCCCGAGCTGTTGCTGGCACATGCGCAGCAGCACGTCGGGCGCGCCCTTGAGGTAGACCAGGTGCTGCCCGGCGACGTCGCAGCGCCGCGCCATGTACTTGTAGGCGGAGTCGAAGGGAATCTTGCCGAACTTCTGGAACTCGATGTCCGGCAGGCCGGCCTTGCGCGCCAGGACCTTCAGCGCACCCTCGGTGGGCCCGCCGACCACGCCCCAGCGGCCTTCGTCATTGAGTTGCAGGCTGCTGTCGTTGCAGATGTCCACCGCGCGGATGAAGGCTTGCAGCGCAGCGTGCTGCGACCAGTCCAGCTCGTCGCTGGTGCTGCCGAAGGTGATGCGGCCCTTGGGCTCGTAGCTCTGACCCTCGACGCCGTAGATGCCATTGGCGAGCAGCACGCTCTTCACGGTCATCTCGTTCATGGTCAGGGTGCCGGTCTTGTCCGAGCAGATCACGCTCATGGCGCCCAGGGTTTCCACGGTAGGCAGCTTGCGGATGATCGCCTTGTTCTGCGCCATGCGCTGCACACCCAGCGACAGGATGATCGAGACAATGGCCGGCAGGCCCTCGGGCACCGACGCCACGGCGAGGCTGATGAGCGACAGCAGCAACTCGCCGAAGGGGTAGTCATGCCAGAAGAAGCCGATGATGAAGAGCACCACCATCATGGCGATGATCAGCTGGAAGATGCGCTTGCCCAGTTCGGCGATCTGCCGCAGCAGCGGTGTCTCACCCTCGTCGACGTTGGCGATCAGCTTGTTGATGCGCCCGAGCTCGGTGGCGGGCCCGGTCTCGATCACTACGCCGCGCGCGTTGCCGGCGCTGACGTTGGTGCCGGAGAAGCCGAGGTTGGTGCGGTCGGCCAGCAGCGCCTCCTTGTCCAGCGCGTCGGCGTGCTTGCCCACGGTGAGCGATTCACCGGTCAGCATGGACTCCTCCACCTGCAGGTGGTGCACGTCGAACAGGCGTACGTCGGCGGGAATCTTGTCGCCGGGGCGCAGGATGACGATGTCGCCAGGCACCAGCTGGGCGGCGTCCATCTCGATTTTCTTGCCGTTGCGCACCACATGGGCGGTGCTGCTGAGCATGCCGCGCAGGGCGGCGAGGGATTTCTCTGCCTTGTTTTCCTGGAAGAAGCCGATGCCCGCGTTGATCACCGCCACCAGCAGGATGACGATGGTATCGGTCCAGTGGCCCATCAGAGCGGTGGCCACGGCGGCGGCCAGGAGGATGTAGATCAGCACATCGTTGAAGTGCCGGGCGAAGCGCAGCCAGAGCGGGTCGACTTCCTTGGCCGGCAACGCGTTGGGGCCGACGCGCAGCAGTCGCGCCTCGGCGGCGTCGGGCGAGAGGCCATCCGCGCTGGTCTGCAGATCGGCCATGGTCTGGTCGACGCTCTTGCGGTACCAGTCGGTGGTTTGCGTTTTGCCGTCGGTGGTTTGCTGTGCAGTCATGCTCTGACTCCCGGCTCCTGCCTGTAGGGAAAGTGGGACTGCACCCAGACTAGACCGCGGGAATTACACCGGAACTGTCATACCTCAAAGTTCTTCGATTCCTAGCTGAACGCTTCCTGAACGGCGCAGGAATTGCTCAGAAACCTGTAGGAGCGGGCCATGCCCGCGATCGCGGACAAGGTCCGCGCATCAATCCTGCGACGAACCTGGCCCAAGGGACAATTCGGAGCTGTGCGGTCGCAGGCATGGCCAGCTCCTGCAGACCAGCACCGGAGCACCTTGCAGGAGCGGGCCATGCCCGCGATCGCGGACAGGGTCCGCGCATCAGCCCGGCGACGAACCCATCGCGATTTCCTTCGTTCCGCCCACCCGGCTGGCCTGCCGCCAGCGGTTCGGCGTGCAACCCACCAGCTTGCGGAAGCTGCGGCAGAAGTGCGACTGGTCGGCGAAACCGCACTCCTGGCTGACGTGGGAGATCGGCGCGTCGTTGCTGGCCAGCAGTTCTCGGGCGCGGTCGATGCGCAGGCGCAGCGCCCATTCCCGCGGCGAGAGCCCGGTGGCCTGCTTGAAGGCGCGGGAGAAATGGCTGCGTGACATGCCGCATTGCTCGGCGACATCGGCAATGTACAGGCGGCTGAGCAGGCTGCCGGCGAGGATGTCCTTGGCCTTGCGTTCCTGCCAGGGCGCGAGGGCGAGGCGTTCGCAGGCATCCGCCTCGTCATTGCAGGGCTCGGGCATCCGGTAGTGTTCCAGCAGGTGCTGGCAAAGGCGTTGACTGGCCTGGTGGAGGCCTTCTCCGTGGCTTTCCAGCTCCTCCATGAGCTGCAGGACCAGGCGGTGGGTCTGGGGGGCGAGCATGGTCGCTACCTGGTGGGCAGGTGCGGGCATGGCGTCTCTCTTCTCGGTGGGTGTTATCAGCGGCGAAAATGCCGCTCCGAAATTGAAAAAATTCAAGGTAAATCAAGGTGATCCGATGCTCAATCGGATTAAGCCAAACGGTACGCGAATAAGCACACGCGTCCAAGAGACCTGCCTGATTTCGTGATTGACTGGCGCGACCCTTGCCGTGTGCCAGGATGCCCATCCCACAGCCCCGAGCGACCAGCCATGAACCGAAACGACCTGCGCCGCCTGGACATGAACCTGCTGGTGATCTTCGAATCCCTGATGCTGGAGCGGAACCTCACCCGCGTCGGCGAGAAGCTGTTCATCACCCAGTCCACTGTCAGCGCCGCCCTGGCGCGCCTGCGCGACCTGTTCGATGACCCATTGCTGGTGCGCGCCGGCCGCGCCATGGAGCCCACCAGCCGGGCGCTGCACATCTTCGAGGAGTTGCGCCCGGCGATGGATGTGATTTCCGCCGCGGTCAGCCGTGCCAAGACCTTCGAGCCCGAGAGCAGCTGCAACATCTTCCGCCTGGGGCTCTCGGACGACGCCGAATTCGGCCTGTTCCCCGCACTGCTGGCGCGCCTGCAGCAAGAGGCGCCGAACATCACGGTGGTGGTGCGGCGCGCCAATTTCCTGCTGATGCCGGCGCTGCTGTCGTCCGGGGAGATCACCGTCGGGGTCAGCTACACCACCGACCTGCCGGCCAACGCCAAGCGTCGCAAGCTGCGCGATATCGGCGTGAAGGTGCTGCGGGGCGACGACCGCCCCGGCCCGCTGACGCTCGACGAGTACTGCTCGCGGCCGCACGTGATGGTGTCCTTCTCCGGCGACCTGAATGGCGCCATCGACCTGGACCTGGAGCGTATCGAGCGTCGTCGCCGGGTGGTGCTTGCCGTGCCGCAGTTCGGCAGCCTGCGCGCGCTGCTGCGCAATACCGAGATGATCGCCACCGTGCCCGACTACGCCGCGTGCGCCCTGGTGGAAGACAGCTGCCTGCGTGCCGAGGACCCGCCGCTGGAAATCAAGCCGGCCGAACTCTCCCTGGTGTGGAGCGCCGCCCACGACAACGATCCGGCCGAGCGCTGGCTGCGCGAGCGGATGGTCGAGTACATGAGCGCGCCGCTGTCCTGAGCCGGCACAGGGCCTTTGTCGGATGGGTGGAGCGCGGCGATACCCATGCTGCTGGTGCATGGCGTTGATGGGTATCGCTGTGCTCCACGCCATCCTGCTGCGTGTTTCTCCTGAGAGCTCACCAGGCCCCTTGTAGGAGCGGGCCATGCCCGCGATCGCGGACAAAGTCCGCGCTCACCGGCAGGCACCGGTGCCGGGCAGGTCACGGCGATGGCCCGCTCGCACCATGAGCCTCTGCGGCCGAGCACTTCGGCACAGACGTCCAAGAATCGCCCGGCCAGATCGGAGCAGCATGGCGCCACCATTTCCCAAGGAGGCGCCGACCATGCCGGCATCCCGCAGCAACCACTGCTTCCCGCTACTGGCCAGCGCATTGCTGGTCTCCACCTGCGCCTGCGCCGAGCCGCCGGCTGCGCTGAAGGCCCAGGCGCCGGGCTATTTCCGCCTGGCCGTGGGTGATTATGAGGTCACCGCGCTCTACGACGGCTACAACGACCTGTCTCCCGGCCTGTTGCAGGGGCTGAGCCGCGAACGCATCCGCGCGCTGCTGGCGCGCAGCGCCATGAATGGCGAGCGCGTGCAGACCAACTTCAATGCCTTCCTGGTCAACACCGGCAAGCACCTGGTGCTGGTGGACAGCGGCGCCGGCCAATGCATCGGCAGTACCGCCGGGTATCTGCTGGAGAACATGAAGGCTGCTGGCTACGCACCCGAGCAGGTGGACAGCATCCTGCTCACCCACATGCATCTGGACCATGTCTGCGGCCTGGTGGATGCGAAGGGCCAGGCGCTGTTCCCCAACGCCACCGTATACGCGGCGCAGGCCGAGGCGGACTACTGGCTGGACGAGAAACGCCGTGACCAGGCGCCGGAAAAGGCCCGCGAGTTCTTCGAGGTGGCGCAGCATTCGCTGGCACCGTATCGCGCAGCCAACCGCCTGCAGACCTTCGTGCCGCCGGCCTCGCCGCTGCCGGAACTGAAGACTGAGACTACCAGCGGCCACACGCCGGGCAGCACCAGCTACCGCTTCGAATCCGACGGTGCGGCGATCGTCTTCATCGGCGACTTGATCCACAACGTCGCTGTGCAGTTCGCCCATCCGGAGGTGGCGATCCGCTTCGACACCGATCCGAAGCAGGCCGTGAAAGCCCGCGACGCCGAGTTCGGTGCGCTGGCGAAGAACGGCGCGTGGGTCGCCGCCGCACACTTGCCGTTCCCCGGCATCGGCCATGTCACCCGTGATGGCAAGGCGTTCAACTGGGCTCCGGTGGTTTATGGGCCCTACCAGCGCGCGGAGAAGGTGCCGTTCATTCAGTGACGGGCAGCGCGAACGCCCGCGCGATGGCATCGATCACCGCCCGTACCCGCGCCGTATGGCGCACGTCCTTGTGGGTCACCAGCCACACGTCGTAGGGCAGGGGCGGGCGTTCCGGCCACAGGCGGACCAGCCCGTCCGCCTCGCCCAGCGGCAGCGGCAGTTCACCCACGCCGAGGCCTGCGGCCAGCGCGCGACGAACCATGAAGCCGGAAGTGCAGGTCATGGCGATGCGCCCGCGGATGATCGGCTCGGACGCCAGGAACACTTCCTTGCCCGCGTCGAGATACGGCTGATAGACCACCAGGTCGTGCCCGGCGAAGGCGGTCCCCGATTCGGGAGTTCCGCGCTGCTCGACATACTGAGCGGCGGCGAACAGCCCGCTGCCCCAGCGCGCCAGGCGCCGCACGATCAGGTCGGGGTTCTCCGGCTGGTGGGTGCGCACGGCGATGTCGGCCTCGCGCTTGCTCAGGTTGAGCATCTGCGTGGAGGTCTGCAGCTGCACCTCGATGCCCGGCTGCTCGCGGTGCAGGGCGGCGACCGCGGGAATGATGAAATCGGCGGCGAAGGAGTCGGTGGTGGTGACCCGCACCACGCCGCTCATGCGGTCGTCCATGCCGAGGACCTGCCGTTGCAGCTCGGTGGCGGACGACTCCATCGCCTGCGCCGCGGCCAGGGCGATCTCGCCGGCGGCGGTCAGGCTGTAGCCGGCCGAGGTGCGCAGGAACAGCGTCGCCTCCAGCGAACGCTCCAGCGACGCCAGGCGCCGGCCCACGGTCGCCTGGTCCACCGCGAGCACACGGGCGGCGCCGCGCAGGGTCTGTTCGCGGCACAGGGCGAGGAACACCCGGGCATCATCCCAGTTCATCATGGTGAAATCCTCGTGATGCAGAAATGCAGTGCTGGCATGAAAACTCGCTGCATTATTTCATCTTCGCGCGACTTTATGATCCCCCCATCACCACTCAACGGCGCCGCCCTGACGGCGCGATAGGGGTTGTCATGAATACCGATGCTTCCCGCCTCGCCAGCCGAGGTTCCCTCCGGTTGCCGATCTGGGCGGGCCTCTGCGCCAGCCTGGTCGGCATCGGCCTGGCACGCTTCGCCTACACGCCGCTGATCCCGGCGCTGATCGAGGCACACTGGTTCTCGGCATCCGCCGTGGTCTACCTGGGTGCCGCCAATCTTGCCGGCTACCTGGTTGGGGCGCTGGCCGGGCGCCCGCTGGCGGCGCGCTGGTCGAGCACGGCGGTGCTGCGCGGCATGATGCTGCTGGTCACGCTGTCGTTCTTCGCCTGTGCCTGGCCGCTGAACCAGGCGTGGTTCTTCTTCTGGCGCCTGGTCTCGGGGATTTCCGGCGGGGTGATCATGGTGCTGGCCGCCAGCACCATCCTCCCGCACGTGGCCGCCAATCGGCGCGGGTTGGCGAGCGGGGCGATCTTTCTCGGCATCGGCCTGGGCATCGCCGCCTCCGGCACCCTGGTGCCGCTGTTGCTGGCACTGGGTCTGGTCCAGACCTGGCTCGGCCTTGGCGCGTTGGCGCTGGTGCTCAGCCTGAGCAGCTGGTCCGGCTGGCCGCAGGAGCACGTTCATGCCCAGGCGCAAAGCACCGAAGGGCCGCGCGCCTCGGCGGGCATCTACGTGCTGTTCGCCCAGTACGCGCTGATGGCTGCCGCGCTGGTGGCGCCGATGATGTTCCTGGTCGACTACGTGGCCCGAGGCCTGGGCGCCGGCACCCACGGCGGCGCGCTGGTCTGGACGCTGTATGGCGTCGGCGCCATCGTCGGACCGGTGGTCTACGGTTTTCTCGCGGACCATCTCGGCGCGCGAGCGGCGATTCGCCTGGTGCTGGTGGCGCAACTGATTGCCCTCGGCCTGTTGCTGGAAACCGGTGACCTGCGCCTGCTGGGCCTGGCGAGCCTGGTGATCGGCTCGTTCCCGCCGGGGATCGTGCCGCTGGCCCTGGCGCGGGTACACCAGTTGGTGCCCGGTCACGCTGCGCAGAACGCTACCTGGAGCCGCGCGACGGTGTCCTTCGCCAGCTTCCAGGCCATCGCCGGCTACGCCTACTCGGCGCTGTTCAGTGCAAGCCACGGGCACTACGCGCTGCTCTATGCGGTGGCAGCGGGAGCCCTAGTGCTGGCCCTGCTGATGGAGACGGCGCTGCTGTTCAAGGCCTCGCCCCAGTCCGGCGTGCCGGCCCGCGGCTGACTCAGAACACGCCCTTGAGCGGGTACTCGACGATCACGTAGATCCGATCGATATCCGCGCCACCCTGGGCGTCGTTGGCGCGGTGCGAGACCTGCGCGAAGCTCAGCGCCAGGTCCTTGGCCGGCCCGGACTGGACCACGTAGCGCACGTCCAGATCACGCTCCCAGTGACGCCCACCGTCGCCATAGGCGGGCTGGCAGGCGCCTCCCTCCATGGGGTTGTAGGCACCGCCGCACGGGGCGTGGGTGCCGTCGATGCCGCTGCCGCGCACGTAGCGTGCGGACAGCGTCAGGCCGGCGAGGCCGGCGCTGGCGCCGTCCCACTGGTAGCGCGCCTGCCAGGAGTGCTCGCCGGGGCCGTTGAAGTCGGCGTACTTGATGGAGTTGGCGAGGTAGATGGAGTCGCCGCCGACGAAGTCGAAGGGCGTGTCGCCGTCGATCTTCTGGTAGGCGAGGCTCAGCGCGTGGCTACCCAGGGCGACCTTGCCCAGCAGGCTCCAGGCGAGGGTGTCGATGCGGCCGGCGCGGGCGCTGCCGGTATCGCCGGTCCTGTACAGGTTGGCGTCCACCGACCAGCGACCGAGGTGGCCGTTGAGGTTGGCGTAGGCCTGGTGCCAGACATCGTCCAGCTGGCTGGCATAGAGCGCGCCGCCCCAGGTCGAGTCGGGTGCGCTCCAGGTGGCGCCGGCCAGGCTCAGGCCGCCGAAGCGGGTGCTGGCGCCGTAGCCTTCGAACTCGCCATGGCTGGAGCTGGAGTCCTGGTTCTTGAAGGCAGTGAAGCGTCCGGCCTGCAGACGCAGCCCCGGCAGGCTGCGGTCGTCGAGGAACCAGCCGGTGGCGTATTCGGGTTGCAGGCGCTTGTCGCCGGTGTCGAACACCGGGGTTTCCACTTCCATCTCGCCCCAGGCGAGGGAAGTCTTTTCATGCACCAGGCGCAGCGCGGCGCCGGCGTCGGAGTACTCGCTCTCGCTGCGGCCGTCGCTGTCCAGCGGCAGCAAGCCGGTGCCGGCGTGACCACGCCCGCCGTCGAGCTTCAGGCCGAGGAAGGCGTGGGCATCGACGCCCAGGCCGATGCTGCCGGGCGTGACATCGCTGCTGAACTTGCCGATGAAACCCTGCGCCCATTCGCGGCGCAGGCTCTGGCCGTTGGGGCCGGGGCTGCGGTAGTCGTTGTCGAGGAAGTAGTTGCGCGACAGCAGCGACCAGTCGGCGGCGTGGGCCTGAATGCAGGCGAGCGCCAGGGCGCAGGGGAGCAGGGCGTTTCGCACGGCATGAGCCACGATCACGACTCCGACGGCTGCGCCGCAAAGCGGGGCAGGGTGAGGCGATAGCTGCCGGGGCCGGCAATGGCCAGGCCGGCGAAGAGGATCAGCATCCACCAGGCGAACTGGCCTTCTTCCAGCGTCCACTGCGGGTGCACGAACACCAGCGCCACCAGCAGCACGGCGATCACTGGCAGGCAGGCGAGGCGGGCGAAGACGCCCAGGACCAGCAGGATCGGGCAGAGCACTTCGGCGAACACCGCCAGCGCCAGGGTCGGCAAGGCGCCGAGGCCGAACGGGTCGTCGATGTGCTGCAACTCACTCTGCCAGTGCAGCAGCTTGGGCAGCCCGTGCACCTGGAGCAGCAAAAGGGCGGCGGCTACGCGCATGAACAGCAGCGCCAGGGCGCCGGAGCGGTCGTGGGTCGGCATGGTGGGTATCCCGGGAATGACAAAGGGGCGGCCGTGCCGCCCCTTCTGGTGCTCCGGCTCAGTGGCCTTCGCTGGCGTTGAACATGGTCTTGGCGTAGATCAGGCCCAGGCCGTAGGCGCCGCCGTGCTCGATGGAGGTCTTCACGGTCTGGTCGTAGGTTTCGCCACGGGCCCAGTCGCGTTGCAGTTCGAGCAGGTACTGCAGGGACGTCATGGGGCGTGCGCCCAGCTGGATCATTCGTTGCAGGGCCATCTCGTGGGCCTCGGTGGAGACGTCGCCGCAGGCGTCGGCAATCACGTAGACCTCGAAGCCCTGGTCGATGGCAGAGAGGGCCGGGCCGACGATGCACACGGAGGTCCAGAGACCGGCCAGGACGATCTTCTGCTTGCCGAACGTGTTCACTTCCACGGCGATGCGCGGGTCTTCCCAGGTGTTCATGCTGGTACGGTCGATGACGTTGTGCTCGGGGAAGACCGACTTGATCTCGTCGAAGATCGGGCCGGAGAAGCTCTTCTCGGCCACGGTGGTGAGGATTGTGGAAACGCCGAATTCCTTGGCCGCCTTGGAGACCAGCGCTGCGTTGTTGCGCAGGGTCACCGCGTCGATGGACTTGGTCGCGAAGGACATCTGCGACTGGTGGTCGATCATGATCAGGGTGTGGTCGGCGGGGCTGAGCAGGGTCTTGCCGGGAACGGCTTTGGCGATGGCGGTCATGGTCGGATTTCCTGGTGGGTTGCGTGGGTAAGAAGCGTGGTGGCTGGAGCGTTCGTTCGGTCTGCAGGGCTTGGCTGCGAGCCGTGGACACATCTTTGCCGATCGCCCCGAAGCGCGGAACAGACAGCCCTGCAGGGTCGCTTTGCAGTTCTGCAAGGCCACTCGGGGCACTGCGATGGGCAAACTATGGTTTCGCCGGCGCGGCATTTATTGGACCTGTGTGCTCGGCCCGTCCGGCGGAGAATGATGCAAACGTGCGATTCGCCGGCGCGGCGAATCGGTACAGTGGTTTTTCCTATACCGGGGCACGCGATACCGCCAAGCCCCGTTTGCGTGCGAGTAGATGAATGAAAACTGTGGCCATGGTGCTGTACGACGATGTGCTGGCGCTGGATGTGGCGGGGCCGATGGAGGTGTTCTCCATGGCCAACCGCTACCTGCCGCCGGAGCAGCATTACCGGTTGCTGACGGTGGCGGCGAAGCCCGAGGGCGTGCGCGCCTCCAGTGGTCTGAAGATGAGTGCCGACTTGCCGCTGGAAGCGCTGCTCGCTGGCGTGGACCTGCTGCTGGTGCCCGGCGGGCCCGGCGCCTACAACGGCAACAATGAAGAGCTCAACGCCTGGTTGCCGGCCGCGGCTCGCGCGGCGAAACGCTATGGCGCGGTGTGCACCGGAGCCTTCCTGCTCGGTGCTGCCGGGCTGCTCGACGGCTACCGCTGCACCACCCACTGGAACTACCTAGAGCGACTGGCCCAGCTGTATCCGCGCACCCAGGTGCAGGCCGAGCGCATCTACGTGGTCGACCGCAACCTGATCACCTCCGGCGGGGTCACCGCCGGCATCGACATGGCGCTGGCAGTGGTTGCCGAGGACCACGGCAAGGACGTCGCCCTGGAAGTCGCCAAGGTGCTGCTGGTGGTGCTCAAGCGCCAGGGTGGGCAGACACCGTTCGGCCCGCTGCTGGTGTCGGTCGTGCGCGACGGCTCGGTGATTGCCCGTGCCCAGGCCTACGTGGTGGACCACATTGACGAGTCGCTGACGGTGAACCGCCTGGCCGAACTGGTGGCCATGAGCCCGCGCAACTTCGCCCGCGCGTTCCAGCGCGAGACCAATATGACACCCATGCAGTATGTGCAGAGCGCGCGCATCGACCACGCCCGCAAACTGCTGGAAAGCAGCGACCTGCCGCTCAAGCAGGTCGCCAGCCACAGTGGCTTCGGCAGCCCCCGGCACATGCGTACGGTTTTCGGCGAGCGGATCGGCATGACGCCAAGCCAGTACCGCGAGCAATTCGGCTTCGCCTGATGGCAGTGCGCCGCATTTTCCGCCGGTTGACCGTCCGGCGCACCCAAGTTGGCCGAATCCTTCCCCCCGCGGGAATTGCGCTGTCACACGAGGGCGGGAAAATACCCTGACCAATCATCAGGGGCGCGTCACCTCGGTACTGGCCAGATCGCCTGGAGGACCCGTTGTAGAGCGATCCGTCAGATCCGCAGACGTGAGCAGGACATGAGCGCAAGCACGGAAAACCGCACCGAGACCATCCTGCAGTTCGGTCGCTTCCAGTTCCACCCCTACAAGCGCCAGTTGCTGCAGGGGGATCGCCCGGTGCGCATCGGCAGCCGGGCGCTGGACATTCTCCAGGTGCTGATCCGCCAACCCGGCGAGATCATCGGCAAGGACACGATCATCGCCCAGGTCTGGGGCGATACCGTGGTGGAGGAGATCAACCTGCGCGTGCACATCGCCGCCTTGCGGCGAGCCCTCGGCGAAGGCCGTACGGGGGAACGCTACATCGCCAACGTGCCCTTGCGCGGCTATGGCTTCGTCGGGGTGGTGGAGACCGTGGTTGCCCCCGTGCCGGCGGTCGTACCGCCGTGCGCAGTGCGCGCCAGCAACCTGCCGGTGCTGCTGATGGGGCTGGTCGGCCGCCAGGCATTGCTCGAGCGGGTCGTGAAGCAGATGCCCGCCACACGCCTGATGACCCTGGTCGGCCCCGGCGGCATGGGCAAGACCTCCCTGGCGATCCACGCCGCCGAGCAGCTCGGCAAGCATTTCAGCCAGGTGCGCTTTCTCGATCTGTCCAGTGACCCGGACGGCGTTTCCCTCAGCCAGAGCCTCGCCATCCTCCTGCGCGAGCCGGCCTTTGAGCCGACCTTGCTGCTGCTGGACAACTGCGAGCACCTCGCCGTGCGTTGCGCCGAGGCGGTGGAGCACCTGCTGCGCCTGCATCCGGCACTGAGCATCCTCGCCACCAGTCGCGAACCGCTGCGTGCGGAAGGCGAGCGCGTGGTGCGCCTGCCGCCGCTGGAGGTGCCGGCCCAGGACGACGCACCGTTGGCACTGGCCATGTGCAGTTCGGCGGTGCAGCTGTTCGTGATGCGCGCGCGGGAAGTCTGTGACCGCTTCGAACTCAAGCCTGGCCAGGTGCGCGCGATCATCGACATCTGCCGGCGGCTGGATGGCATTCCCCTGGCCATCGAGATGGCTGCGCGGCAAGTTGGCATTTTCGGTCTCGCCGGGCTGCCGGCGCTGCTGGATACACCCATGCAATTGCTGATGCCCGGCCGCCGCACTGCGCCGGCGCGGCAGCAGAGCCTGCGCGCGACCTACGACTGGAGCTACGGGCTGCTGGACGTTGCCGAGCAGCGCTGTCTGCGGCTGTTGGCGCAGCTGGGCGAAGATTTCACCCTGGACTCTGCCGTGGCCTCGCTCGACGGTAATCACCTGTGCCGCGAGTGCACCTTCGCCGCGGTGCGGCAGCTGGCTGACAAGTCGCTGCTGTGGGTGGAGCAGGGTGAGTGCGAGGTGCGCTATCGCGTGCCCCACACCGCCCGTGCCTACATGCGCCAGGTGACCTTGCCGGAGCTCGCCATCACGGCGGCCTGATAGCCGGCAACGTGCATGTGCCCGACGATGCACGAACCCTGTAGGAGCGGGCCATGCCCGCGATCCGCCGGCAGGGCCGGCGGTTTCTTTTGCTCTGGTGGTACGGGCCTGCTGCCTGGGCTTGGTTGTTTCAGCGCCGCATTGGCGTGTGCGTGGATTCTGTGTTTCGCCCCCTCGGGCGAGTCACTTTTCCAAACGCCGAAAAGTAACCAAAAGGCTTGCCCCGGACATCCGGTTTTTCGCTTGGGGCGAAAAATACCCTCGTTGAAGCGACGTTTCAGGGGCACGCGCTGACGGGCCATCCGTGGCCCGACAGCGCTCTCGCGGCATCCATGCCGCTCAACCCCTGAAACGCCGCTACAACGAGGCCTCCTGAACGGGGCATTCGGCGTGCTCGGACATTTCGCTGGAAGTCTTCATAGAGCGAAGAGCGAAGAGCGGTTGTAGGAGCGAGCTTGCTCGCGAACCGCCCAACGCCGACGTTTCCCGGTACGGGCGGGCCATGCCCGCGATCGTGCGCTCCTACAGATGGGCGCTGGACCTTGGTACTTCCCGGTGACCGTGCAATCCGCCGCGATGGGGTTCGCGCGCACGGCGCGCTCCTGCAGGGTGATGTGCCCGATCCAGCACATGCGTCCAATAGGGCGGCCGTTGCCGTCGCCATAGTGGCTGGACCTCAATCATGCGTCCGGGACACCCATGAGCGCCGAAACCATCGATCTGAACAGCGTGGTGACGCTGGTGGTCCACCACAAGGTGCGTTGCGAAGCCCTGCCCAGCTACGAGGCCTGGCTGCGTCGAACCGTTTCCGCCGCGCGCCGGCAGCCGGGGCACCTGGGGGTGAACGTGATCCGCCCGGACGGCGAGGGCGCGATGTACACCACCGTGGTGCGCTTCGCTGCCGCTGCGCAGCTGCAGGCCTGGATCGACTCCCGCGAACGCGCCGAGCTGATCGATGAAGTCTCGCCGCTGCTCGAAGAGGGCGATCACCCGCTGATCCACAACGACGCCGAATTCTGGTTCACCCCCGAGCACGGCAACGTGCGCCAGCCGCCGAAATGGAAGCAGGCGCTGCTCACCTACCTGGTGATCAGCCCGCTGACCATGGTCATCCCGCCGCTCTGGGCGCCCGCGTTCGAGCGTTTCCCGGTGCTGGCCGGCGTGGTGCCGAGCAACCTGCTGGTGACCCTGTGCATCGTCCTCCCGGTGGTCTACCTGATCATGCCCTGGGTGACCCGTCGCTGTGCGGGCTGGCTCAACGCTGACTGATATCCCCCTGACTTTCCCCTCCCTCGGCGCCCCGCGGGGCGCCCGTACCCACATCGTCCTGCATGGCAGGCAGAGGAGTTTCCATGAGCACTTTCGTAACCCGCGACGGCACCGAGATCTATTACAAGGACTGGGGCAGCGGCAAACCCGTGCTGTTCAGCCACGGCTGGCCGCTGGACGGCGACATGTGGGAATACCAGATGCAGTACCTGAGCAGCCGCGGCTACCGCACCATCGCCTTCGACCGCCGCGGTTTCGGCCGTTCCAGCCAGCCGTGGAACGGCTACGACTACGACACCTTCGCCGATGACATCGCCGGCCTGATCGAGCACCTGGATCTGCGTGACGTCACCCTGGTCGGCTTTTCCATGGGCGGCGGCGACGTCAGCCGCTACATCGGCCGCCACGGCACCTCCCGCGTTGCCGGCCTGGTACTGCTGGGTGCCGTCACCCCGATCTTCGGCAAGGCTGCCGACTTCCCGCAGGGCGTCGACACTGCCGTGTTCGACGGCATCAAGGCCGGCCTGCTGCAGGACCGTGCGCAGTTCATTGCTGACTTCGCCGCGCCGTTCTATGGCACCAACCACGGCCAGAAGGTCTCCGACGGCGTGCTCACCCAGACCCTCAACATCGCCCTGCTGGCGTCGCTGAAGGGCACCGTGGATTGCGTCACCGCGTTCTCGGAAACCGATTTCCGCGCCGACCTGGCCAAGGTCGATGTGCCGACCCTGGTGATCCACGGCGATGACGACCAGATCGTGCCGTTCGAGACCACCGGCAAGCTGGCTGCCGAACAGGTCCAGGGTGCCGAACTGAAGGTCTACGCCGGTGCGCCCCACGGCTTCGCCGTCACCCACGCGCAGCAGCTCAACGAAGACCTGCTGGCCTTCCTGCAACGCTGAGGGTCATGAGCATGAGCAACGCAGATAGAAACGCAGACCTGATCCTGTTCAACGGCAAGCTGCACACCGTCGACCCGGAACGCCCGCACGCCACCGCCGTGGCCATCGCCGATGGCAAGTTCCTCGTCGTCGGCACCGACGCCCAGGCGATGGCCTACCGTGACGCCTCGACGAAGCTGGTCGACCTCAATCGGCGCACCGTCATTCCCGGTCTCAACGACTCGCACCTGCACCTGATCCGTGGCGGCCTGAACTACAACCTCGAACTGCGCTGGGAGGGCGTGCCGTCGCTTTCCGACGCGCTGGAGATGCTGCGCCTGCAGGCCCAGCGCACGCCGTCGCCGCAGTGGGTGCGTGTGGTCGGTGGCTGGAACGAATTCCAGTTCGCCGAACGCCGCCTGCCGACAATCGAGGAGCTGAACAAGGCGGCGCCGGATACCCCGGTGTTCGTCCTGCACCTGTATGACCGTGCGCTGCTCAACCGTGCTGCGCTGCGTGTCGTCGGCTACACCAGGGATACGCCGAACCCGCCCGGCGGCGAGATCGTCCGCGACAGCAACGGTGAACCCACCGGCATGCTGATCGCCCGCCCCAACGCGATGATCCTCTACGCGACCCTGGCCAAGGGACCGAAGCTGCCGCTGGAGTACCAGGTCAACTCGACCCGCCAGTTCATGCGCGAGCTGAATCGCCTCGGCCTGACCAGCGTGATCGACGCCGGCGGCGGTTTCCAGAACTACCCGGACGACTACCAGGTGATCCAGCAGTTGGCCGACGCCGACCAGCTCACCGTGCGAATCGCCTACAACCTGTTCACCCAGAAGCCCAAGGAAGAGCTGGCGGACTTCAAGAACTGGACCGGCAGCGTGACCCTCCACCAGGGCGACGACTTCCTGCGCCACAACGGCGCCGGGGAAATGCTGGTGTTCTCGGCAGCGGATTTCGAGGACTTCCTCGAACCGCGTCCGGACCTGCCCGGCACCATGGAGGCGGAGCTGGAGCCGGTGGTGCGCCACCTGGTCGAGCAGCGCTGGCCTTTCCGCCTGCACGCCACCTATGACGAGTCCATCTCGCGCATGCTCGATGTGTTCGAGAAGGTCGACCGTGACATTCCGTTCAACGGCTTGCCGTGGTTCTTCGACCACGCCGAGACCATCACGCCGAAAAACATCGAGCGCGTCCGCGCCCTGGGCGGCGGCATCGCCATCCAGGACCGTATGGCTTTCCAGGGCGAATACTTCGTCGACCGCTACGGCAAGCAGGCCGCCGAGGCGACACCGCCGATCAAGCGCATGCTGGCTGAAGGTGTGCCGGTGGGTGCCGGCACCGACGCCACCCGCGTGTCCAGCTACAACCCCTGGACCTCGCTGTACTGGATGGTCAGCGGCAAGACCGTCGGAGGCCTGAGCCTCTACCCCGAGGGCTTGTCCCGTGAGGTGGCGATCCAGCTGTTCACCCATGGCAGCGCCTGGTTCTCCAGCGAACAGGGCAAGAAGGGCATGCTCAAGGCTGGCCAGTTGGCGGACCTGGCGGTGCTCTCGGAGGATTTCTTCAGCGTCGAGGAAGAGGCCATCAAGACCATCGAGTCAGTGCTCACCGTGGTGGGCGGCAAGATCGTCCACGGCGACCGCGAGTTCGACAAGCTGGCACCGCCGAGCATTCCGGTGGTACCGGAATGGTCCCCGGTGGCCATGGTCCCCGGCCACTGGCGCCCGCAGGCGCCGCTGCAGCAGGCCGTGCACCAGTGCGTTGGTTCCTGCGGCGTGCACGGCCACAGCCATGAGCGCGCGCGCACCAGGGACGTGCCGGTGAGCGATTTCGCCGGGTTCTGGGGCGCGTTCGGTTGCTCGTGCTTCGCGTTCTGATACGGAGCTGAGCGCAGGGGCGGGCTCTGTCAGCGATCCCTTTCGGGTTCGCGGGCAAGGCC
>CBIGPF010000128.1:0-17716 GCA_966191535.1 uncultured Pseudomonas sp.
TCCTTCGCCGAGATGACCCTCAAGCTGCTGCTCGGCCGAATCATGCCCAAGTCTCTGTTCAAGGCCGCGCCGGTGCTGATCCTGCACCCTCAGGAGCTTCTCGAGGGCGGGCTGACGCAGGTGGAAGTCCGTGGGCTGTACGAGCTTTGCCGCGGGGCCGGGGCACGCAAGGTCCGACTCTGGACCGGGCGCGAGCTCAGCCAGGACGAAGTGCGCAGCGGTCAGTTTCCTGCCGGCGCCGGGACGGAATGGCTTCCGTAAATCCTCAGCGCAGCCAAGCGGTGCGCAGCGTGCGCTGGTCCACCGAGAATCGCAGCCAGTCTTCGGCATAGGCGTCGGCGCAATCGCACTCGGCGCCGGGCACGGCCTCGCGCACCAGGCGCAGGTCGACGCCTTCGGCCGACTGGCGCAACACCAGGCTGGCGGTTTTCAGCAGGCCTTCCACCGCACCAGGGTCACCCAGGCGCTGGTCGACGACCTGCAGGGTGGCGAGGTCCAGCAACAGCGCATCCACCACCGGCAGGCCGGGGCGGTTGTCGCGCACCACGAGCAGCAGGCCGAGGCCGTTGCCCATGTCCAGCAGCGGCACTGGGTCGCAGGCGCTCTGCGGGCTGCCGAGCAGGCCGGAGGCGTGGTAGAGGGCCGGCGGTAGTGGCAGCGGCACGCTGGAGCCATCGGCCCGGCGCGCCTGCACGGCCATGTCGTCTTCGAAGGCATCGCCCGAGGCGGAGCGGAAATCCAGGGTCACCGACTGGCCGCCGATCACGCACTGAGCCTGCCAATTGGCGGAGTCTTCGTCTGCCCGGGCCGAATTGCCGGCGAGGCACAGGCTCGCCGCCAGCAGCCAGCCGGCGGCGGTATTCGCATCCTTGCGCATTGCAGTGTTTCCGTATCAGTCGTCGCTGATGGAGATGTTCGGCATGTCCGGCGCGGCCTTCTCGCTCAGGGCGATGCGGGCGCCGACGCAGCGCGCCATTTCCTGGTAGATCATCGCCAGCTGGCTTTCCGGATCGGCAATCACGGTGGGCTTGCCACCGTCTGCCTGCATGCGGATGGCCATGGACAGCGGCAGCGACGCTAGCAGTTCCACGCCGTACTGCGCCGCCAGCTTCTCGCCGCCGCCTTCACCGAACAGGTGCTCGGCATGGCCGCAGTTGGAGCAGATGTGCACGGCCATGTTCTCGACCACGCCCAGCACCGGGATGTTGACCTTGCGGAACATTTCCACGCCTTTCCTGGCGTCGAGCAGGGCCAGGTCCTGCGGCGTGGTGACGATCACCGAGCCGGCCACCGGGACTTTCTGCGCCAGGGTCAGCTGGATGTCGCCGGTGCCCGGGGGCATGTCGATGACCAGGTAATCCAGATCGTTCCAGGCAGTCTGGGTGATCAGTTGCAGCAGTGCACCGGAGACCATCGGGCCGCGCCAGACCACCGGGGTGTTGTCGTCGGTGAGGAAGGCCATGGACATGACTTCGACGCCGTGGGCTTCCAGCGGGATGAACCACTTCTGGTCGCGGATCTTCGGCCGGGTGCCTTCGGGGATACCGAACATGATGCCCTGGCTCGGACCATAGATATCGGCGTCGAGAATGCCGACCTTGGCGCCTTCACGGGCCAGCGCCAACGCAAGGTTGGCCGCCGTGGTGGACTTGCCCACGCCGCCCTTGCCGGAAGCCACGGCGATGATGTTCTTGACGTTGCTCATGCCGGGCACCTGGGCCTGGGCCTTGTGCGCGGCGATATGGGTTTCCACCTTGACCTGGGCCGAGTCGACGCCGTCCAGCGCTTCCAGGGCCATCTGCACGGTCTGCGCCAGGCCATTCTTGAACAGGCCGGCGGCGTAGCCCAGCTCCAGGGTCAGCGAAACGCGCCCGCCCTGAATATCCAGCTCCCGCAGGTAGCCGGCGTCCAGGAGGTTCTGGCCGGTGTGAGGGTCGTTGATCTGGCGGAGAAGGTTTTCCACCGTGGCTCGGTTGGCGGCGCCCATGGGTACTCCCGATGAAAGACTGAGCAGAATAGGCGGGCATAGTACGCCTCTCGCCGCTGCCTTGCTCGGGATCATCAGGGGTAGGCCGGGTTCGTCCCTACAGCCAAGCGGGCTACGGATGAAAATTTCGCCCCGCCCCTATATAGTTGCCGATTCCCTCGTTTTAACCGGAACGGCCGATCATCATGTCCGAAGCCCGCAAGATCCTCGTCACCAGCGCCCTGCCCTACGCCAATGGTTCGATCCACCTGGGTCATATGCTGGAGTACATCCAGACCGACATCTGGGTGCGCTTCCAGAAGATGCGTGGCAACCAGGCTGTGTACGTGTGTGCGGACGATGCCCACGGCTCGGCCATCATGCTGCGCGCCGAGCGCGAAGGCATCACCTCCGAGCAGCTGATCGACGGCGTGCGCGCCGAGCACATGGCCGACTTCGCCGACTTCATGGTCGACTTCGACAACTACCACTCGACCCACTCGGACGAGAACCGCGAGCTGTCCTCGGCCATCTACCTGAAGCTGCGCGACGCCGGCCACATCGCCACCCGTCCGGTGACCCAGTACTTCGACCCGGAAAAGCAGATGTTCCTGGCCGACCGCTTCATCAAGGGCACCTGCCCGAAGTGCGGCACCGCCGACCAGTACGGCGACAACTGCGAAGCCTGCGGCGCGACCTACTCGCCCACCGAGCTGAAGGACCCGAAATCGGCCATCTCCGGCGCCACCCCGGTGCTCAAGGAGTCTCTGCACTACTTCTTCAAGCTGCCTGACTTCCAGGCCATGCTGCAGCAGTGGACGCGCAGCGGCACCCTGCAGGACTCGGTGGCCAACAAGCTCGCCGAGTGGCTGGATTCCGGCCTGCAGGAGTGGGACATCTCCCGCGACGCGCCCTACTTCGGCTTCGAGATTCCAGACGCGCCGGGCAAGTACTTCTATGTCTGGCTGGACGCGCCGATCGGCTACATGGCCAGCTTCAAGAACCTCTGCGCGCGCCGTCCGGAGCTGGACTTCGACGCCTACTGGCAGCAGGGTTCCGACGCCGAGCTGTACCACTTCATCGGCAAGGACATCGTCAACTTCCACGCGCTGTTCTGGCCGGCCATGCTCGAAGGCGCCGGCTACCGCAAGCCGACCGCACTGAACGTGCACGGCTACCTGACCGTCAACGGCCAGAAGATGTCCAAGTCGCGCGGTACCTTCGTCAAGGCGCGTACCTACCTGGACCACCTGGACCCGGAATACCTGCGCTACTACTACGCCTCCAAGCTGGGCCGCGGCGTGGACGACCTCGACCTGAACCTCGAGGACTTCGTGCAGAAGGTCAACTCCGACCTGGTCGGCAAGGTAGTCAACATCGCCAGCCGTTGCGCCGGTTTCATCCACAAGGGCAACAGCGGCCTGCTGGTCGACGCCAACCCGGCGCCGGAACTGGTCGAAGCCTTCCACAGCGCCGCACCGAGCATCGCCGCAGCCTACGAAGCCCGTGACTTCGGCCGCGCCATGCGCGAGATCATGGCCCTCGCCGACCAGGCCAACGCCTGGATCGCCGACAAGGCGCCCTGGTCGCTGAACAAGCAGGAAGGCAAGCAGGACGAAGTCCAGGCCATCTGCGCCCTGGGCGTGAACCTGTTCCGTCAGTTGGTGATCTTCCTGAAGCCCGTGCTGCCGAAACTGGCCGAAGCCGCCGAAGCCTTCCTCAACGTCGCTCCGCTGAAGTGGGCCGACCATGAGCAACTGCTGGCCAACCACAAGCTGAACCCGTTCAACCCGCTGATGACCCGTATCGAGCCCGCGAAAATCGAAGCCATGATCGAAGCCTCCAAGGAAGACCTCGCCGCCGCCAACAAGCCCGCCGGCAACGGCGAACTGACCAAGGACCCGCTGGCCGCGGAGATCAACTTCGACGCCTTCGCCGCCGTCGACCTGCGCATCGCGCTGATCGAGAAGTGCGAGTTCGTCGAGGGCGCCGACAAGCTGCTGCGCCTGTCCCTGGACATCGGCGACGAGAAGCGCAACGTGTTCTCCGGCATCAAGAGCGCCTACCCGGACCCGAGCAAGCTCGAAGGCCGTCTGACCCTGTACGTGGCCAACCTGGCCCCGCGCAAGATGAAGTTCGGCGTCTCCGAGGGCATGGTCCTCGCCGCCGGCCCCGGCGGTGAGGAAATCTACCTGCTGAGCCCCGACAGCGGCGCCAAGCCCGGCCAGCGCGTCAAGTAACCTGCGGCGTCCGACAAGACGCCTCATCACGGCAAGGAGGCCATCGATGAAACTGCACCACTGGGCCGCGCTCGTCCTGAGCACCGCCCTCGCCGGCTGTAACGCCTCATCCGAGCACGGCGCCGGTTCCGGCGCCGCTTTCCAGGGGGAAGCGGCGAAAGCCGGTTCCTTCCTCGCCTATGAACACCAGGTCGGCATCCGCCTGGCCAGCGAGCGCATCGATGCGCAACTGGCCGCCTCCCGCGATGCCTGTATCCAGGACCGCTTCGGCCAGTGCGAGCTGATCGCCATCGAGCAGAGCGGCGACAGCCAGCGGCGCAGCGCGCATCTCGTTGTGCGCATCGTCCCCGACGGCGTGGAAAAACTCGTTACTCTCGCCGCCGAGGGCGGGCAACTGCAGAGCCGCAGCACCCAGGCCGAAGACCTCGCCCAGGCCGTCAGCGACAACCAGCAGCTGCGCGAGCGCCTGGAGCGCGAATACCAGACCCTGCAGGGCTTCCAGGGCCGCAAGGACATGAGCGTCAGCGACCTGCTGGCCCTGGCCAAGGCCACCGCCGAGGTCGAGCAGCAACTGCATGCCGCCAGCCAGGACGCCGCCCAGCAGCAACGGCGCATTGCCACCAACCTGCTGACCCTGGACTTCTCCAGCGAATACCAGCCCAGCGGCCGCTGGTCGCGCATCGGCAAGGCCTTCGGCAACGCCCTGGACGAGCTCACCGACGGCACCGTCAACGCCGTCCAGATGGCCGCCTACGGGCTGCCGATGCTGGTCGTGCTGCTCGTTGCCGGCCTGATCCTGCGCTGGCTGTGGCGCAAACTCGGAGCCCGGCGCAACCCGAACAACGCATGAAGAAATCCAACATCGTCTTCACCACCCTGCTCACCGGCGGGGTGCTCTACAGCGTCCTGCACCACAATCCGGTGTACCGCGACCTCTACGCCAACCGCGACGACTGCCTGAAGGACTGGAACAACACGCCCAACGCCTGCGAGCCGGAGTCCGGCACCAGCAGCAGTGGTGGCGGCAGCTACGTCGGCAGCAGTTCGGGACGCTATCGCGGGCCGAGTTACGAGGAAGGCTCGCGGCCGAAGACCGCGCAGACCTACCAGGTACAATCGCGCCAGTTGGTCACCCGCGGCGGCTTCGGCCACTCCGGCGCGCGCTTCTCCGGGGGCGGCTGATGCGTCGCCTGGCCATGACGCCGCGCGCCGATTGGCGCGAGCGCTGCGAGGCGGTCGGCTTCACCTTCCACAGCATCGACGGTCTGTACTGGGACGAGTCGGTGGCCTACGAATTCAGCCTCGAACAGATCGAGACGCTGGAGGCCGCCAGCGAAGACCTGCACCAGCGCTACCTGGAATGCGTGGAGTGGGTGATCCGCACTGGTCACTTCGAGCCCTTTCAGCTGCCACCAGGTGCCCGTGAGGAAATCATCCGCTCCTGGAGCCGCCAGGATCCGAGCCTGTATGGCCGTTTCGACTTCGCCTGGAACGGCGACGGCCCGCCGAAGATGCTGGAGTACAACGCCGACACCCCCACCGGCCTGCTGGAAGCCAGCGTGGTGCAGTGGCAATGGCTGAATGACGTGAACCCGGCAGCCGATCAGTTCAACTCACTGCACGAGAAGCTCATCGCGCGCTGGAAGGCCATCGCACCCGACGGCCTGCTGCACTTCACCGCCATCGACGGCCACGAGGAAGACACCGGCAACGCCCTCTACCTGCTCGACACCGCGCATCAGGCCGGGCTGCCCACGCGCTACCTGCCACTGGAGTTCATCGGCCATCACGCCGGGCGCGGCACCTTCATCGACCAGTACGAGCAGGACATCCCCCACTGCTTCAAGCTCTATCCCTGGGAATGGCTGCTGCAGGACAGCTTCGCCGAGCATCTGGAGCGCAGTGACATCCGCTTCCTGGAGCCGGCGTGGAAGCTGCTGATGTCGAGCAAGGCCATGCTGCCGATCCTCTGGAAGCTCAACCCGCGGCATCCCAACCTGCTGCCCGCCAGCTACCGCCAGGACATCGCCGGTGCCTACGTGCGCAAGCCGTTGTATTCGCGCGAGGGCGAGAACATCCGCATCGTCGCCGGCGACCTGCAGCTGGAAAGCGACGGTCCCCACGCCGATGCGCCCTGCATCTACCAGGGCTATGCGCCGCTGGCCAACTACGACGGCAACTACGCGGTGCTCGGCTGCTGGGTGATCGACGGCCAAGCCGCCGGCCTGGGCATCCGCGAGGACGCCAGCGCCATCACCCGCGACAGCAGCCGCTTCGTTCCCCACTATTTCGTCTGAAGGATCCGCCATGAACCTGCTGCAGACCCTGCCCAACTTCCTCGCCTACTTCGCCTCGGCCATCGGCCTGTTCGGCCTGTTCACCAGCTTCTACCTTCGCCTGACGCCCTACGCGGAAATCCAGCTGATCCGCCAGGGCAACATCAGCGCCGCCGTGGCCCTGGTCGGCACCCTGCTGGGCTTCGCCCTGCCGCTGGCAAGCGCCATCGCCCACAGCGTCAGCCTGGTCGACATGCTGATCTGGGGCGTGATCGCCATGCTGGTGCAGGTGCTGGTGTTCCTCGGCCTGTCGCGCCTGGTGCCGGAGCTCAAGAGCGGCATCGAATGCAACACCCTGGCCCACGGCGTATTCCTCGGCGGCGCCTCGCTGTGCGTCGGGCTGCTCAACGCCGCCTGCATGACCTACTGAGCGTCCTCGCAATCCACGTCGCCGCCACCCATGTGCTCGAAGCCTTCCAGGTAGAGGCAGGAGGCATCCTCGGCGCAATCCTGCAGCGAGGCGTTGCTCAGGTTCTCCCGTGACGCCGGGTCTTCCAGGTTCACGTCCGGGAAGATGTCGGCCACCTCCTCCGCGGTCATGATCTTGTCGAAGGTGACGTTGACCGATTGCAGCCGGCCGTACTCCCAGTCCAGCTCGACCGCGCTGATACGTGGATCAAGCTTGCTCACCAGTGCGTCGGGCAACTGCGGGCCGACATAGCTGAGGTCGGTGTCATGGCAGGCATCGCCCCAGTTGCTCAGTTTCTTGCTGGCGGCGCAGCTGAACTGCGCGTCGGGCTGGCCCGTGCGCTGCTCCAGCAGGCAGGCGAAGTCGGCGACGCTCATGCGCGGCCAACTGACCAGGTCAGCAGTGGTGAAAGGCGCGGCCGAAGCCAGGGCACTGGAGAACAGCAGGCAAAGGGCGGTGAAGCGTCCGGACAGGGGTTTGCGCATCGCGACTTCCGTGAAGGGAACCGATCGGGTTCGGCAGCCGCCGATATTCCTCCCGCCGCCCCCGACACCGCAACTGATTTCGGGGAGGTACAATTACCTACTTCGCATCCTGTACTCGACCTATGCCCCCTCGCCGCCATCAACCCGCTGACCATCGGTCTCCGAGCATGATCCGTCTCTCCTTGCGCCCGGCTGCGAGTACCCGGCCATGACCGAACTCGCCCTGATCCTGGTCAGCGCCATCCTGGTCAACAACTTCGTGCTGGTGCAGTTCCTCGGCATCTGCCCGTTCATGGGGGTGTCGCGCAAGATCGAAACGGCACTCGCACTGGCCCTGGCAACCACCTTCGTCCTCACCCTCGCCTCGGCCGTCAGCTACGTCCTCCAGCGCTACGTGCTGCAGCCGCTGGACGTGGAGTTCCTGCACACCATCGGTTTCATCCTGGTGATCGCCGTGGTGGTGCAGTTCACCGAGCTGCTGGTGAAGAAGACCAGTCCGCTGCTGGCGCGAACACTGGGCATCTTCCTGCTGCTGATCACCACCAACTGCATCGTGCTGGGCGTGGCGCTGCTCAATGCGCGCAATCCGGCGTTCGGCTTCCTGCAAGCCACCTTCCAGGGCTTCGGCGCCGGACTGGGCTTCACCCTGGTGCTGGTGCTGTTCGCCGCCCTGCGTGAGCGCATCGCCATCGCCGACGTGCCCAAGCCGTTCAAGGGTGCAGCCATCGGCATGATCACCGCCGGGCTGATGTCCCTGGCGTTCATGGGCTTCAGCGGACTGCTCAAGCCATGATCGCGGCATTGCTGATCATCCTGGCCTGCCTTGCCAGTGCCGTGGCGCTGCGTCAGGCCTCGGCGCGGGTGAACGTCGCGGACCAGTCCATTGCCGGGCGGATCAACGACCTGCTGCCGCAGACCCAGTGCGGCCAGTGCGGCTACGCCGGCTGCAAGCCCTACGCCCAGGCCATTGCCGACGGCGATGCCATCAACAAGTGTCCACCCGGCGGCGCCGTCACCATCGCCGCCCTCGCCGACCTGCTGGATGTCGAGCCGCTGCCGCTGGACGCCGCCGAGGAGACGCCGCTGCGCGTGGCCTATATCCGTGAGGCCGAGTGCATCGGCTGCACCAAGTGCATCCGCGCCTGCCCGGTCGACGCCATCGTCGGCGCGGCCAAGCTGATGCACACGGTGATTGTGGACGAATGCACCGGCTGCGACCTGTGCCTGGAACCCTGCCCGGTGGACTGCATCGAGATGCGCGACCCGCCGGTACGCGTCGACGACTGGACATGGCCGCTGCCGCCAGGCCGACTGATCCACAGCGACCGGGAGCGGGCGGCATGAACGTGCAGGTCTGGAACTTCCCCGGCGGCCTGAACCTGCCGGCCAACAAGCAGCAATCCACCGCCACGCCGATCCAGCAGCCGCCACTGCCGCACCGCCTGGTACTGCCGCTGCAACAGCACATCGGCGAGCCCGCCGTGCCCCGTGTCGAAGTCGGCCAGCACGTGCTCAAGGGCCAGTTGATCGCCGAAGCCGGCAGCGCCATCAGTGCCGCGCTGCATGCGCCGACGTCGGGCATTGTCATCGCGGTGAGCGAACAGCCCTATCCGCACACGTCCGGCCTCCTGGCGCCCGCCATCGTCATCGAGAGCGACGGCGCGGAGACGTGGATCGAGCTCACACCCGAGCCCGAGTATGCGTCCCTCTCCGGGGTCGAGTTGCTGCAGCGCATTCGCCAGTCGGGCATCGCCGGCCTCGGCGGCGCCGGCTTCCCCACCGCCGCCAAGCTGGCCTCCCGCGCCCAGGACGACCTGCACACCCTGATCATCAACGGCGCCGAGTGCGAGCCCTACATCAGCGCCGACGACCTGCTGATGCGCGAGCGTGCAGCCGCACTGGTGGAAGGCATCGATGTGCTGATGCACATCCTCCAGCCGCAGCAGGTGCTGCTCGGCATCGAGGACGACAAGCCCGAGGCCATCGCCGCCGTGCGAGTCGCCATCGGCGAACGGCCGATCTGCCTGCAACCGATCCCGACCCGCTATCCCTCCGGCGGCGAGCGCCAGTTGATCCAGGTGCTCACCGGCCGCGAAGTGCCTGCTGGCGGGCTGCCGGCGGACATCGGCATGCTCTGTGTGAACGTCGGCACCGCGGTCGCCGTGGCTGACGCCGTGCTGCGCGGGCGGCCGCTGATCTCGCGCATCACTACCCTGACCGGCGGCGCCCTCGCACGCCCGTGCAACGTCGAAGCACTGATCGGCACGCCTGTGGCTGAGCTGCTGGCGTTCGCCGGCCTTGACCACGCGAAGCTGGGCCGGCTGCTCCTCGGCGGCCCGCTGATGGGCGACAGCCTGGCGTCACTGGATGTGCCGCTGATCAAGACCGCCAATTGCCTGCTGGCGGCCACCCACGAAGAGCTGCCGGAACCCACGCAGGCCATGCCCTGCATCCGTTGCGGCGACTGCGCGCAGGTCTGCCCCGCCAGCCTGCTGCCTCAGCAGCTGTACTTCTTTGCCGAAGACCACGACCAGTTGATGGCGCACCACCTGTTCGACTGCATCGAATGTGGTGCCTGCGCCTACGTCTGCCCGTCGAGCATCCCGCTGGTGCAGTACTACCGGGCGTCCAAGGGCGAGATTCGCGAGCGGGAACAGCGCCAACTGAAGGCCGAGCAGTCGCGCCTGCGCTTCGAGCACCGCCAGGACCGCCTGCGCCGCGAGGAAGAGCAGCGCGCCGCCGACCGCCTGGCTCGCCAGGAGCGCGTCGCGCGCGCACAGGAAGACCAACCCGACGCCGACGTGCCCGCCGCACCGGACGCGCACTCGGTGATCGAGCGAGTGAAGGCCGAGAAGGCCGTGGGCAATGCGTCGGACCGGCTCAAGCGCCTGAAGATCGAGGCAAGCATGGCCCAGGTCGCGCTGAAGAAGGCCGAGAAGCAACTGGCCGCTCACGACACTGACCAACTGCGCGCGCAGGTTGCCGAACTGCACAGCGCCGCCGACGAGGCGAAAGCCGCGCTGGCGGCTGCCGAAGCGCAAGGCGCCAGCCCGGAGCCAGCTCTCGCGGCCGCTCCCGTCTCCGACGAAGCAGCGCTGAAGAAGGCAAAGATCGACGCCGCCATGGCCCGCGCCCAGTTGAAGAAATCGGAGAAGGCCTTCGGCGAGTCACCCACTGACGAGCAACGCGCCACCCTCGCCTCCTTGCGTGCGGACGTCGAACGCATCGAGCGCCAACTCAACGAACAGCAGGGGATCGCCATGCCGATCAAACCTAAAACCGAGCAGCCCGTCGACGGCGTTCTGGCGCTGCGCCAGGCCAAGCTGGTCTATATCGCCCAGCGCGATGCCCTGCGTGCCGCCGAGCGCAAAGGCGCACCCACCGAGGAGCTGGACGCGATCCGCCAGACGCTCGCCGCCGCGGAAGCCGCCCTGCACGCCGCCGAAGACGCCAGCGGCAAGGCGCCGCCGGACCTGGTGCGCACCGACAAACGTCCGATCACCAATGCCTTGCGCGCTGCCAAGACCGAATTGGCCTACGCCCGTGCCGACCTGAAAAAGCTCGAACGCGAGAGCGCCAGCGACGCTGCACTGAATGCCGCTCGCGAGCGCCTGCAAGCAGCCGAACGTGCTGTCGATGATGCCAGCGGTGAGGCGCCTTGATGAAGCTGCCACGCATCAGCTCGCCCCACGCCACAGGCGCCAACCGCACGCAGCGAGTCATGCTGACGCTGCTGGCCGCTTGCGCTCCGGGGGCGCTGGTACTGATCGGCCTGTACGGCGTCGGCACGCTGTTCAACCTGCTCTGGTGCAGCCTGCTCGCCCTCTCCACCGAAGCGCTGATGCTCATGCTGCGCGACCGGCCAGTGACGTTCTTCCTCAAGGACGGCAGTGCACTGGTCACCGCCGTATTGCTCGCCCTGGCCCTGCCGCCCTACTCGCCCTGGTGGCTGAGCGCGGTGGCCACGGTGTTCGCACTGATCTTCGGCAAGCACCTGTACGGCGGTCTCGGACAGAACCCGTTCAACCCGGCAATGGTCGGCTACGCGGTGGTACTGGTGTCCTTCCCGCAGCAGATGAGCCAGTGGCCCGCGCCGGATAGCGCGCTTGGCGTCGGCGAAAGCCTGCGGCAGATCTTCGGCTTCGCCAGCCTTGGGCCGGACGCCTGGGTCGGCGCCACGGCGCTGGACGCGGTGCGCAACAACCACAGCCTGATCATGGAAGAACTGCTGGCGCAGTCACCTGCCTTCGGCAATGTCGGCGGGCACGGTGTCGAGTGGGTCAACCTGGCCTTCCTCGCCGGCGGGCTGTTCCTGCTCTGGCGCAAGCTGTTCACCTGGCACGCGCCGGTGGGCATGCTCGGTGGCCTGTTCGTCATGAGCCTGCTGTTCTGGAACGGCACCGGCTCGGACTCCCACGGCTCGCCGCTGCTGCACCTGTTCAGCGGGGCGACCATGCTCGGCGCCTTCTTCATCGTCACCGACCCGGTCTCCGGCGCCACCAGCAACCGCGGCCGCCTGCTGTTCGGCGTCGGCGTCGGCATGCTGACCTACGTGATCCGCGCCTGGGGCGGCTATCCGGACGGCCTGGCCTTCGCCGTGCTGCTGATGAACCTCGCCGCGCCGACCATCGACTACTTCACTCGCCCGCGCACTTACGGCCACAAGAGGCCCGAGCGCGGCTTCAAGGCTGGTGACCGATGAGCCGCGCACTGTTGAGGAACGCCCTGGCGCTGGGCCTGCTGGCGGTGATCGCCGCGGGCGTGGTGGCAGCCGTCCACCAGTTCACCGCGCAGCGCATCGACACCGCCCAGCGCGAGGCGCGTGGCCGTAAGCTGCTGGAACTGCTGCCCAGGGGCAGCTATGACAATCACCCACTGGAGGCCAGCGTCAGCACCTTCGATCCCAAGCTGCTCGGCCGTGACGAGCCAGCACCTGCCTACGTTGCCCGGCTGCAGGGCCAAGCCACGGCG
The DNA here is from genome assembly GCA_966191535.1 of uncultured Pseudomonas sp. Lineage (GTDB taxonomy): Bacteria > Pseudomonadota > Gammaproteobacteria > Pseudomonadales > Pseudomonadaceae > Pseudomonas. The sequence goes on from CBIGPF010000128.1 coordinate 12,408, forward strand.
GTCGTGCTCCAGCCCGTGGCACGGGACGGCTATGGCGGTTCGATCCAGCTGCTGGTGGGCGTGACCGCGCAAGGCCGTCTGCTCGGCGTGCGGGTCGTGGCGCACCACGAGACACCCGGCCAGGGCGACCGCATCGAGCTGGGCAAGAGCGACTGGCTGTACGGTTTCGATGGCCGCTCATTGAACGACCCGGCCGAGCCCGGCTGGAACGTGAAGAAGGACGGCGGCCAGTTCGACCAGTTCGCCGGCGCCACCGTGACCCCGCGTGCGGTGGTCAAGGCCACGCACCTGGCGCTGCAGTACTTCGACGCGCACAAGGCGGAGCTGCTCGCCCCTGCAACGTCAGGAGACGAGCATGAGTAAACCCGGCTACCGCGAAATCGCCCTGCAGGGCCTGTGGAAGAACAATCCCGGACTGGTCCAGCTGCTTGGCCTGTGCCCGCTGCTGGGCACCAGCAGTTCCATGGTCAATGCGCTCGGCCTGGGGCTGGCAACGATCTTCGTGCTGGTCTGCTCCAGCATCAGCGTGGCGCTGATCCGCGGCACGCTGAGCGAGGCCGTGCGCCTGCCAGCCTTCCTGCTGATCATCGCGACGCTGACCACTTGCGTCGAACTGCTGATGCAGGCCTGGCGCTACGAGCTGTACGAGGTGCTGGGCATCTTCGTGCCGCTGATCACCACCAACTGCGTGATCCTCGGCCGTGCGGAATCCTTCGCCGTGAACAACGGCGTGGTGCGCTCGGCCTTCGACGGGCTGATGATGGGGCTGGGTTTCGCCCTCGTCCTGCTGGCCATCGGCACCCTGCGCGAAATGCTTGGCCATGGCACCCTGCTGGCCGGCATGGACCTGTTGTTCGGCCCCGGCGCCGCCAGCTGGAAACTGCAGATTCCCGGCTACCAGGGCCTGCTGCTGGCGGTGTTGCCGCCCGGCGCCTTCCTGGTGCTGGGCCTTTTGCTTGCACTGAAGAACCGTATTGATGAAAGCCTGGCGGACCGCGCCAAGGCGCCAGCGGGCGACGCACCCGCGACCGAGCGCCAACGCGTCCGCGTGACCGGAGTGATCGAATGAATGCCGCCAAGCGCGCGGAGATATTCCGCCGACTCAAGGAAGACAATCCCAACCCCGAAACCGAGCTGGCCTACAGCACCCCCTTCGAGCTGCTGATCGCGGTGCTGCTCTCCGCCCAGGCCACCGACGTCGGGGTGAACAAGGCCACCGCCAAGCTCTACCCGGTAGCCAATACCCCGGAGGCGATCTACGCGCTCGGGGTGGAAGGCCTGTCGGAGTACATCAAGACCATCGGCCTGTACAACAGCAAGGCGAAGAACACCATCGAGACCTGCCGCATCCTCATCGAGAAACACGGCGGCCAGGTGCCGGAGAACCGTGAAGACCTCGAAGCCTTGCCGGGCGTGGGTCGCAAGACCGCCAACGTGGTCCTCAACACGGCTTTCCGACAGCCGGCGATGGCGGTGGACACCCATATCTTCCGCGTCTCCAACCGCACCAACATCGCGCCGGGGCGAAATGTGCTGGAAGTGGAGCGCAAGCTGCTCAAGTTCGTGCCCAAGGAATACCTGCTGGATGCGCACCACTGGCTGATCCTGCATGGTCGCTACGTCTGCAAGGCGCGCAAGCCGCAGTGCGGCAGCTGCCGAATCGAGGACCTGTGCGAGTACAAGCACAAGACTTCGGACGATTGAGCGTTATGGGAAATTTCCTTCAGGCTGATTGAAAAAATCTTTTTTACCGCTTACGCCTTTGTCGATATAAGGGGCGCCAACACACCCCGTGTTGTGGAGTGCACCGAATGGCAAACGACAAAGAAGACCTCGAACTCGAGGACGATGTCAGCACAGACGACAGCGATGACGGCGCAGAATCGACGGCAGAGGTCGCCAAGACCAACCTGACCAAGCGCCGCATCATCGACAACTACCTGGAAGAGCGTCGCCTGCAACGCCAACTGTCCGACTACGATTTCGATCTGTAAGCCTTCTCCTAAGCGAAATACCTGCATGAAAAAGCCCCGCAGACTGGCGGGGCTTTTGTTTTTTTGCTTATCGCAGGAACGAACTCGCGTCTACCCGGAAAGCTCCACGTCTGGGGGCGGCCCTCTCCCCCGCCCTCGCCGTTCGGGGGAGAGGGGACATCACAGGCAACCAGGTCACACAGCGACGCCAGCGCGCTGCACCACCCGATAGCACGGCTCATACGCCGCGCCACCGGGCAGCTTCATGCGGTGCTGCTCGACGAAAGCCTGCAGCAGAGCATCCAGCGGCTCCATGATCGCCGCATCGCCGTGGATCTCGTACGGGCCGAACTCCTCGATCATGCGGATACCGCGGTCCTTCACGTTGCCGGCGACGATGCCGGAGAACGCCCGGCGCAGGTTCGCCGCCAATTCGTGGGGCGGCACGTCGCGGCCCAGGTCCAGGCTGGCCATGTTCTCGTGGGTCGGCTCGAACGGGCGCTGGAAGCCCTCGTCGATCTTCAGCAGCCAGTTGAAGTGGTAGGCGTCGTTGCGCTCGCGGCGGAACTGCTTGACCCGCTTCAGGCCGGCGCTCATTTCCCGCGCCACTTCCGCCGGGTCGTCGATGATGATCCGGTAGCGCTGCTGCGCGGCCTCGCCCAGCGTCGCGCCGACGAAGGCGTGCAGCTGTTCGATGTAGGCCGCCGCGCTGCGCGGGCCGGTGAGCACCAGGGGGAACGGCATGTCCTGGTTTTCCGGGTGCATGAGGATGCCCAGCAGGTAGAGGAACTCCTCCGCCGTGCCGACCCCACCGGGGAACACAATGATGCCGTGGCCGACACGAACGAAGGCCTCCAGGCGCTTTTCGATGTCCGGCAGGATCACCAGTTCGTTGACGATGGGGTTCGGCGCCTCGGCAGCGATGATCCCCGGTTCGGTCAGGCCCAGGTAGCGGCCGTCGGTGATGCGCTGCTTGGCATGCCCGATGGTGGCACCCTTCATCGGCCCCTTCATCACGCCCGGACCGCAACCGGTGCAGACATCGAGGCTGCGCAGGCCCAGCTCGTGGCCGACCTTCTTGGTGTACTTGTACTCGTTGGTGCTGATGGAGTGGCCGCCCCAGCACACGACGATCTTCGGCTCCACGCCGGCGTGCAGGGCGCGGGCATTGCGCAGCAAGTGGAAGACGTAGTCGGTGATGCCGGCCGAGCTGTCCAGGCCGAAGCGCCGGCTGTTCAGCGCGTTCTGGGTGTAGACGATATCGCGCAGGGCGCTGAAGAGCATCTCGCGGGTGCTGGCGATCATCTCGCCATCGACGAAGGCGTCGGCCGGCGCGTTGAACAGCTCCAGGCGAACACCGCGGTCCTGCTGGTGGATTTCCAGTTCGAAATCACGGTAGGCGTCGAGGATGTGCTTGGCGTTGTCGATCTGCGTGCCGGTGTTGAGGATGGCCAGGGCACACTGGCGGAAGAGTTTGTAGGTGCTGCCCGAGCCCGCTTCGCTGAGCTGGTGCACTTCACGCTGGGAGAGAGTTTCGAGGCTGCCCTTGGGGCTGACCGAGGCATTGTTTACCGGTCTTGGGGACATGCTGTATTCCTTGACGATGGAAGCCGGGCGCCGTGGCGCGGGGCTTTCCGATAAATCGATGCGGCCGTCCATTCGGCCGTCATTGCCGGGGGCGTCACGGCGGGGATTCTCCAGCCCGCAGCGCGCTCCTTCTGACTCTGACAAGCGAATGGCGGAAACTGCTTCCGCAATCGACGCGTCCGACGTCGATGCCCCTTGAGTATGAACGCTGTGGTGACTTTCTGATGACAGCCGGAAAAGAAAAACCCCGCCAGATGAGCGGGGTTTTGCCAGGGATGCATCGCCTTCAGGCGAAGGATCAGTCCTTGCGCTGCGGACTCAGCAACTCGATCTTGTAGCCGTCCGGGTCTTCGACGAAGGCCAGGATGCTGGTGCCGTGCTTCATTGGGCCCGGCTCGCGGGTGATCTTGCCGCCACGGGAGCGGATGTCCTCGCAGGCCTTGTAGACGTCGGCCACTTCCAGGGCAATGTGGCCGTAGCCGGTGCCCAGCTCGTACTGGTCCACGCCCCAGTTGTAGGTCAGCTCGATGACGCTGTTGTCGTCTTCGTTGCCGTAGCCCACGAAAGCCAGGGTGAACTGGCCGTCCGGATAATCCTTGCGACGCAGCAGGGTCATGCCCAGGACTTCGGTGTAGAAGGCGATGGATTTGTCCATGTCGCCGACGCGCAGCATGGTGTGCAGCAGTCTCATCGATTCTTTCCTCATCAGGTGCCCGGTCAGCGGGCTTATAAACACAAACCCCGGCTCGTGGCCGGGGTTTGCTTGTCACGGGAGACGCAAGCTTATCAGAACAGCTTGCGGCCCTTGTTCGCGGCGATACGCATGCGCAGCGCGTTGAGCTTGATGAAGCCAGCGGCATCGGCCTGGTTGTAGGCGCCGCCGTCTTCCTCGAAGGTCGCGATGTTGGCATCGAACAGCGAGTCGTCGGACTTGCGACCGACCACGATGACGTTGCCCTTGTACAGCTTCAGGCGCACGACGCCGTTCACGTGTTCCTGGGAGGCATCGATCATCTGCTGGAGCATCTCGCGCTCCGGGCTCCACCAGTAGCCGGTGTAGATCAGCTTGGCGTAGCGCGGCATCAGCTCGTCTTTCAGGTGAGCGACTTCGCGGTCCAGGGTGATCGACTCGATGGCGCGGTGCGCCTTGAGCATGATGGTGCCACCGGGGGTCTCGTAGCAGCCACGGGATTTCATGCCGACGTAACGGTTCTCGACGATGTCCAGACGGCCGATGCCGTTGGCGCCGCCGATGCGGTTCAGCTCGGTCAGTACCTGGGCCGGCGTCATGTCCTTGCCGTCGATGGCAACGATGTCGCCCTTGCGGTAGGTCAGCTCGATGTAGGTTGCAGCGTCAGGGGCCTTCTCCGGGGAGACGGTCCACTTCCACATATCCTCTTCGTGCTCGGTCCAGGTGTCTTCCAGCACGCCACCTTCATAGGAGATGTGCAGCAGATTGGCATCCATGGAGTACGGCGATTTCTTCTTGCCGTGGCGCTCGATCGGGATGTTGTGGGCTTCGGCGTAGTCCATCAGCTTCTCGCGGGACAGCAGGTCCCACTCACGCCAGGGAGCGATGACCTTCACGCCCGGCTTGAGCGCGTAGGCGCCCAGCTCGAAACGCACCTGGTCGTTGCCCTTGCCGGTAGCACCGTGGGAGATGGCGTCAGCGCCGGTGGCGTTGGCGATCTCGATCAGGCGCTTGGCGATCAGCGGACGGGCGATGGAAGTACCCAGCAGGTACTCGCC
>CBIGPF010000129.1:0-17597 GCA_966191535.1 uncultured Pseudomonas sp.
TCAGCGACGACATAAGCCTGCCGGCTACAAAAAGACAACTGTCCGCACTTTGCCTGCATGGCACTTTCGACGACGTGGTAGCGCCGGCCATGGGCCGTGCCGCGTATGACTTCCTGCAGGCCAACGAGGTGCCCGCCCAGTGGCGCACCTACCCGATGAGCCACGAAGTGAGCAACGAGGAACTTGGCGATATCGGCGCCTGGCTGCGGGAGCGTCTGTGATCCCCTGACCCTGCGGAGAACAAGAAGAAGCATGAACGCCCCGATCAGCAGCCTGCGTGACGTCGAAGCCCTGGAACAGGTCCCCTTGCACGACCGCGACCTGCCGCCCAACACCTATGAACTGCTGCGCCGCTCGGCACAGCAGTTCGGCCCGTCCACCGCCCTGAGCTGCCTGCTGCAGGGCTCGGCGGCGGAGGAACCGATACGGGTGAGTTACGCGGAGCTGTTCGCCCGTGTCACCCAGGCAGCCAACGCCTTCCACCGCCTGGGCGTCAGGCCGGGCACTTCGGTGTCGTTCCTGCTTCCCAACCTGCCGCAGACCCACTATGTGATCTGGGGCGGCGAAGCGGCGGGAATCGTCAACGCGATCAACCCGCTGCTCGACCCCGAGCACATCGCCGAACTGGTACGCGCCGCCGACTCGCGCGTGCTGGTCACACTGGCGCCCTTCCCCGGCACAGGGCCTTCATCTGGCGGAGAATTGTGGGACAAGGTCGCCGGCCTGCGCGAGCACCTGCCGGACCTCAATGCCATCGTCACCGTCGACATCGCCAACCTGCTGCCCGAACCGCAGCGCTCGGCGATCAAGGCCGCTCGCGGCGTGCTGCCCGAGGGCGTGCTGGACTTCGACGAACTGCTCGCCCAGTGCCCGGCAGACCACCTGGAAAGCGGCCGGGTAATCGGCCCGGACGAAGTCGCCTCCTACTTCCACACCGGCGGTACCACCGGTACGCCCAAGCTCGCCCCGCACAGCCATTTCAACGAAGTGGCGATGGCCGAGATCATGGGCCTGAACTCCGACTACGACGGCCACGACGTGCTGCTCTGCGGCCTGCCGCTGTTCCACGTCAACGGCGTGATGGTCAGCGGTCTCGCGCCCTTCATGCGCGGCGGCGAAGTGTTGCTGGCCGGCCCGCAGGGCTATCGCAACCCGACGCTGATCCAGGACTTCTGGAAACTGGTGGAGCGCTACAAGGTCACCAGCTTCAGCGGTGTGCCGACCATCTACGCCGCCCTGCTGCAGGTGCCCAGCGAGGGCCGCGACCTCTCCAGCCTGCGTTTCGCCCTGTGCGGCGCCGCGCCGATGCCGGTGGAGCTGATTCGCCAGTTCGAGGCGAAGACCGGCCTGACAGTCATCGAAGGCTACGGCATGACCGAAGGCACCTGCGGCACCAGTTGCAACCCGCGCGGCGGCGAACGCCGGCCCGGCTCCATTGGCCTGCGCCTGCCCTATTGCGAGCTCAAGTCAGTGATCCTGGGCGGTGACGGCCAGTACCTGCGCGATGCCGCGGTGGACGAGATCGGCAACATCTGCCTGCGCGGCCCCACCGTGTTCAAGGGTTACCTGCAGGCCAGCAAGAACAAGGACATCTGGGTCGACGGCGACTGGTTCAACACCGGCGACCTCGGCCGCATCGACGCTGACGGCTACATCTGGCTCACCGGCCGTAGCAAGGACCTGATCATCCGCGGCGGCCACAACATCGACCCACAGATGATCGAGGAAGCCCTGCACCGCCATCCCGCCGTGGCCATGGCCGCCGCCGTCGGCAAGCCGTGCCTGAAGGCCGGCGAGTTGCCGGTGGTGTACATCCAGCTCAAACCGGGCATGCAGGCGAGCGAGGCAGAACTGCTGGCGCACGCCGCGCAGCATGTCCCCGAGCGCGCAGCGGTACCCAAGGACGTCTGGCTGCTGGACGCCATCCCGGTCACCGCGGTGGGCAAGACCTTCAAGCCGGCATTGCGCCTGGACGCCATTCGTCGCGTGTTCGAAGACGAGACCCGGCACCTGTCCCCGGCGCCGCGCGTCGAGGTGATCGCCGATGACCGCCACGGGCAAAAGGCACGTCTATTCGTCGGCAACCTCGACCTAGACTCGCGCGCCGCACTGGCCGATCGCCTGGGCGGTTATGCGGTGCACGTGGAGCTACTGGAAAGCTGATGAAACACCCGGCCGACCGCCGGTCGGCCGGGCCAGGGACCGAATTGCCAGTAGTCAAATCTGACTAATACTGATGGCTCAATGTGCGAAGAGGACTACAGGGAGAGTCAGTCGTGCACATCATCAGTCGCCACCCAATCCTCGCTGCGCCATGAAAGCGGCGCAGTGGAACGAGGACATTCGTCAGCTTCAGCATCTGCGGCTGTTCCAGAACGTGGCCGCGGCCAACCTGCAGCAATTGCTCAAGGACTTCCGCGCCTGCGAATTGGAGCGCGGGGAAATCCTGCTGTCGCCGTTCAACCGCAACCACTTCCTTTATATGGTCCTGTCCGGGCACCTGACGGTGTACCTGGGCTCGCTGGACAACCAGCCGGTGAGCACGCTGCACCCGGGTGACTGCGCGGGCGAGATCAGCTTCATCGACAGCGACCACCCTTCGGCCTACGTCGTCGCCAGTGAACCGACAACGGTGCTGCGCCTGCACCGCGAAGCGCTGATCGGCCTGTTCGAGCATTCCCCGCAGGTCATGCAGAACCTCCTGGCGGTGCTCTGTGAAAAGGTTCGCGAGGGTAACCGGATCATTCTCGACACCGAGCAGAACGCCAACATCGACACCCTCACCGGGCTGTTCAACCGTCGCTGGCTGGAGCACATCTACGACCGCGAAAGCACGCGTTGCGCCTTCAACGAACAGCCCATGTGCATGCTCATGCTCGATGTCGACCACTTCAAGAACTACAACGACGAGCACGGCCACCTGGCCGGTGACTACGCGCTGTGCCTGGTTGCGCACACCCTGCGCAGCCAGTTGCGGCCCAAGGACAGCATGGCGCGCTATGGCGGCGAGGAATTCGTCATCCTCCTGCCGGAGATCGCCATCGAGGAAGCCCGGCGCATTGGTAACCGCCTGCGCCAGAGCCTGGAGCAGGTCGCCTCCTTCTATTCGCCGGTGGGCGTGTTGCCCGGTGTCACCGTGTCCCTCGGACTTGCCGAGATGGACATCCAGGAAAACCTGCCCAGCCTGATCCTGCGCGCAGACGGCGCTCTCTACCAGGCCAAGCAGAAGGGCCGCAATTGCCTCTGCGGCTGAGCCCGCTTCCCTTCACCTTCCCTTCTGTTAGATTGCGCCCAGCTAACGAACGAATAACAACAAAGCTGGGAAGCTGACATGCGCAAACTGCTGATCGTCCTGCTCGTCCTGCTGGCTGTTGGCCTGGGGATCTTCTTCAACCTGCCGGGCTACATGGACCGGAAGATGAACACCGTGGCCAGCCCACCGCCCTACCCCGCCTCGCCCGAGGCCCAGGCGCTGCACCAGACCCTGTTCGTCGCCGACCTGCACGACGACGCCCTGCTCTGGGACCGCAACCTGCTGGATCGCCACGACCACGGCCACACCGACGTGCCGCGCCTGCTCGAAGGCCACGTCGGCCTGCAGGTGTTCTCCACCGTCACCAAGACCCCGCGCGGCCTGAACTACGAAAGCAACGGCGCCGACAGCGACAACATCACCCCGCTGGTCATCGCCCAGCGCTGGCCGGCGCGCACCTGGAACAGCCTGCTCGAACGCGCGCTCTACCAGGGCGAGCTGCTGGACAAGGCCGCCGCCGACAGCCAGGGCAAGCTCACCCTGATCCGCAGCCGCGACGACCTCACCCGCTACCTCGCTGCCTGGCAGAAGGATCCGAACCGCCTCGCCGGCGTGCTCGCCACCGAAGGCCTGCATCCGCTGGAAGGCAAGCTGGAAAACATCGACCGCATGTATGACGCCGGCTTCCGCATCATGGGCCTGACCCACTTCTTCGATAACGAAGTCGGCGGCTCCGCCCATGGTCTGAAGAAAGGCGGGCTGACCGAGTTCGGCCGCGAGGTCATCCCGCGCCTGGAAGACCGGAAGATGCTGATCGACCTGGCCCACGCCTCACGTCCGCTGATCGACGACGTCCTGGCCATCGCCAAACGCCCGGTGATCGTCTCCCACACCGGCGTCGCCGGCACCTGCCCGGGCCCACGCAACCTGACCGACGCCCACCTGCGCGGCATCGCCCGTACCGGCGGGGTGGTCGGCATCGGCTACTGGGACGGCGCCGTCTGCGAGACGTCCGTGGACGCCATCGTCAAGGCCATGCGTTACGCCGCCGACAAGGTTGGCGTCGAGCACGTGGCGCTGGGCTCGGACTTCGACGGCGCGGTGAATGCGCCCTTCGACACCACCGGCCTGGCGCAACTGACCCAGGGCCTGGCCAAGGCCGGTTTCAGCGAGCAGGACATTGCCGCAATCATGGGCGGAAACGTCCGCCGGCTGCTGCTGGAGAACCTTCCGTAGGCCAAGTCAATAGCCAGAATGCCCGTGGCACTTCGCCCTGCGGGCATCTTGCATTACACTGGCGGCCGTTCATTCCTTAACCAGTACGAGACCAACGTGCTCAAAGCACTCAAGAAAATCTTCAGCAAGGGTGATGGCGAGCAGCCCGTCACCACGCCGGCAGCCCCCGCTCCCGCTGCCTCCCAGCCCGCCCAGAGCGGCGAAAAGCGTCCGCGCAAACCGCGCAATCCGCGCTCCGAAGGCGACGCCTCCGAGAAGCCGGCCCGCGGCCCGAAGAGCGACAAACCCCGCGCCGAGCGTTCCGACAAAGGCGAACGCGGCGAGAAACGCGAGCACACTCCGAAGCAGGAGCACGCCAAGGCCGAAGGCGCCGACAAGCCCCGCGCCCCCCGTGCCGACAAGCCGCGCCGCGAGCGCAAGCCGCGTCCGCCGGTCGTCGACAACTGGAAGCTGGAAGACTTCGTGGTGGAGCCTGCCGAAGGCAAGACCCGTTTCCACGACTTCAACCTCGATCCGCGCCTGATGCACGCCATCCATGACCTGGGCTTCCCGTACTGCACGCCGATCCAGGCACAGGTACTGGGCTTCACCCTGCGTGGCCAGGACGCCATCGGTCGCGCCCAGACCGGCACCGGCAAGACCGCGGCGTTCCTCATCTCGATCATTACCCAGCTGCTGCAGACCCCGCCGCCGAAAGAACGCTACATGGGCGAGCCGCGTGCGCTGATCATCGCGCCGACCCGCGAGCTGGTGGTGCAGATCGCCAATGACGCCATCGGCCTGGCCAAGTACACCGGCCTGAACGTCATGAGCTTCGTCGGCGGCATGGACTTCGACAAGCAGCTCAAGACCCTGGAATCGCGCTTCTGCGACATCCTGGTCGCCACCCCGGGCCGCCTGCTGGACTTCAACCAGCGCGGCGAGGTGCACCTGGACATGGTCGAGGTGATGGTCCTGGACGAAGCCGACCGCATGCTCGACATGGGCTTCATCCCGCAGGTCCGCCAGATCATCCGCCAGACCCCGTACAAGGGCGAGCGCCAGACCCTGCTGTTCTCCGCCACCTTCACCGACGATGTGATGAACCTGGCCAAGCAGTGGACCGTCGATCCCGCCATCGTCGAGATCGAGCCGGAGAACGTTGCCAGCGACACCGTCGAGCAGCACGTCTACGCCGTTGCCGGCAGCGACAAGTACAAGCTGCTGTACAACCTCATCGCGCAGAACGACTGGACCCGCGTCATGGTCTTCGCCAACCGCAAGGACGAGGTGCGCCGCATCGAGGAACGCCTGACCAAGGACGGCATCAGCGCCGCCCAGATGTCCGGTGACGTCCCGCAGCACAAGCGCATCAAGGTTCTGGAAGGCTTCCGCGAAGGCAAGATCCGCGTCCTGGTCGCCACCGACGTCGCCGGCCGCGGCATCCACGTCGACGGCATCAGCCACGTGATCAACTTCACCCTGCCCGAAGATCCGGACGACTACGTGCACCGCATCGGCCGTACCGGCCGTGCCGGCAGCACCGGCACCTCGATCAGCTTCGCCGGCGAGGACGATGCCTTCGCCCTGCCGCCGATCGAAGAACTGCTGGGCCGCAAGATCAACTGCGAAATGCCGCCGACCGAACTGCTCAAGCCGGTCCCGCGCAAGCACTGATCGCGGGTCGCGCCCGCGACCTGCACCTGCTGCCTGCACCAGAAGAAGGCGAAGCCACCCGGCTTCGCCTTTTTTTGTTTCCGCCGGACTGTTTCCCGCAAGCGTTACATCCGGTGACGTCCCCACCCCTCTTTCCTGAAAGACCGCGCTCATCCCCATGCCAGAGCGCCGCGTTTTTCCCGCCGGACCCGCTGGGACGACCGTACGGCATTCCGCGCAAACAATGGCACCGCGCCATCTCCCAGCGAAATCAGCCCCGCCCCGGCCATTTCTGCTCAGATTTATTTACAGACGTAAAAAAATTCGCACGCTTCTTGCAAAGCACGCGAGAACAATTCCAAGAACTCGTCGGAATCCTCCCATGCCCTTGCGCGCCAAACTTGCTCTGAGTTTCCTCTCGGTCGGCCTCATTCCTGTGCTGGTGATGGCCATCGTGGTCTACCTCCAGGCCAGCCGAGCCCTCGAAGAACAAAGCCTGAACGCCCTGGAGGCGGTCGCCAGCATCAAGCAGCGGCAGCTGATGGATGCCTGGAAGGCCCGTAACGACCAGCTCAGCAGCCTCGCCACCAACCTGGGCAGCAACTACGCCGGGCTGGACAGCGAGTCCCTGGTGACCACGGCCAACTACGACCGTCCGGTGTTCGAGAACTTCATCAAGACCTTCGGCTACCGCGAACTGCGCCTGGTCGCCGGCGACGGCACCGTGGTCTTCAGCCTCGGCCGCGGCGTCGACTACCAGCAGAACATGGACGCCCCGAAATGGCGCGACACCCCGTTCGGCACGTTCATCCACGCCGCGTTGAGCAGCGGCAAAGCGAGCATCAGCGATCTGGAGACCGCCCTTGACGATCCGCAGCCAGTGCAGTGGCTGGCCGCGCCGATCAAGGACAACGGCAAGCTGCAACTGCTGCTGGTGCTGGAACTGCCGCTGACCGCGATCAACGAAGTGATGCAGAACCGCCAGGGCCTGGGTGAAGCCGGGGAAACCTACCTGGTGGGCAGCGACGGCAGCCTGCGTTCGGACTCCGCGCGCTTCACCGAACACCACGTGCGCCGCGACCAGGAAGCCCCGGTCAGCCTCCCCGGCCTGGCCATCGAAAAAGCCCTGGCCGGCGAACAGGGCCGCCTCGCCGAGCCCGGCCTGAGCAACGAGACGGCGCTGAAATCCTTCGTCCCGCTGAACCTGGACGGCCTGCACTGGGCACTGGTGGCCGAGATGGACCAGGCCCAGGCCTTCGCCCCGGTGCGCAAGCTGATGTGGCAGATCCTCGTACTCGGCCTGCTGACCCTGGTCGGCGTCGCCGCCGGCACCTGGCTGGTCAGCCGCAGCGTGATGCGCCCACTGGGGGGCGAGCCGGCCAGCATGGCCGCACTGGCCCAGCGCCTGGCCAGCGGCGAGCTGCGCCTGAGCGACGACGCCAGTGCCAGCAGCGGCCTGATGCAGGCGCTACGCGAGATGACCACGGCCTGGCGCCAGGTGGTCGAGCGCCTGCGCCAGGCCAGCGAGGCCGTGGGTGACGCCAGCGGCGACATCCTCGATGCCGCCGGACGCACCAGTAACCATCTCGACCAGCAACAGGAAGCACTGGAGATGGTAGTCAGCGCCGTCGACCAGATGGCCGCCACTGTGCAGGAAATCGCTGGCAGCGCCAGCCGTAGCGCCGACGGCAGCGCCGCCGCGCGTGAGGCGTTCGTCGCCATGCAGGGCACCCTGCAGCACATGATCGGTCGCCAGGACCAATTGCTGGTCGGCCTGCGCCAGGCCGACGGCGTGGTGCAGACCCTGGCCGGCGAGAGCCAGCAGATCGGCTCGGTGCTGGACGTGATCCGCTCGATCGCCGAACAGACCAACCTGCTCGCCCTCAACGCCGCCATCGAAGCCGCCCGCGCCGGCGAAGCGGGCCGTGGTTTCGCCGTGGTCGCCGACGAGGTGCGCAGCCTCGCCCAGCGTACCCGCAGCGCCACCGACGAGATCGTCGCCATCGTCGGCAGCCTGGGCGACTCGTCTGTCCAGGCGCAGTCGAGCATGAGCGGCGCCAGCGAACAGGCCCACACCCTGGAGCAGGACACTCAGGCCGTACTGGAAGCCCTCGGCGCGCTGGACGACTCGCTACAGGGCGTGCACGCCATGGCCTTCCAGATCGCCGCTGCCGCCGAACAGCAGGCCGCCACGACCCAGGAGGTGAACCAGCACATGCACCGCCTCAGTGACATGACCGTGGAAAACCGCAAGACCGCCGCGCACACCCGCGACTGCGGCGAACACCTGCGCCGCGTGGCCGGCAGCCAGGAAGAGCTGGTGGCGCAGTTCAAGCTGTGAGCCTTCAGCCGGGGTTCACCCTGTAGGAGCGAGCTTGCTCGCGAACGCGTTCTGCCGGTCATTCCGGTACCGTGCGGTTCGCGAGCCAGCTCGCTCCTACGACAACCGCCCAACCGACCACACGCCCTTGCCGACAAAGACAGCAGAGTCCAGAATGGAAAAATAAATCCATATCCGGAGTCTCGCCATGTCCGCCGCCACGCCTTTCACCCTCAACCAGGCTGACGCCGAACGCCTGCTGGAACAGGTCGACGTACTCCAGGCGATGCGCGACATGTTCGTCGAGCTGGCGAGCGGCAGCGCCGTGCAGCCCGCGCAGCAACTGGTGGAATTCCCCAACGGCGGCGGCGACTTCATCAACTACCTCGGCGTACTGGCCTCGCAGAAGGTCTACGGCGTGAAGACCTCGCCGTACATCGTGCGCCAGCCCAAGTCGCTGGTCACTGCGTGGAGCCTGCTGATGTCCATGGAGAGCGGCCAGCCGCTGCTGCTGTGCGACGCCGGCAGCCTGACCACCGCGCGTACCGCCGCCACCACTGCCCTGGCGGTACAGGAGCTGGCCCGCCCGGACGCCAAGCGCCTGGCCATCGTCGGCAGCGGCCCGGTCGCCCGTGCGCACCTGCGCTACGTAGCCGGTCTGCGCGACTGGCAGAGCATCCGCGTCTACTCGCCGAACCTGAATGCCGGCGTGCTGGCCCAGTTCGGTGCCATCGATGCCCGCGCGGAACCCGCCACCAGTGTCGAAGCCGCCGTGGCCGACGCCGACGTGGTGCTGCTGTGCACCTCCTCGGGCACCCCGGTGCTCGATCCGGCGATCCTCGGCAAGCCCGCGCTGATCACCTCCATCAGCACCAACGTCGCCCGCGCTCACGAAGTGCCGCCGCAATCGCTGGCGCAGATGGACGTGTACTGCGATTACCGCGCCACCACGCCGGCTGCCGCCGGCGAGATGCGCCTGGCCCGCGAGGAACATGGCTGGGACGGCACCCTGCGCGGCGACCTGCCGGAGCTGGTCAGCGGCCAGGCCGCCAAGCCGGACTACCAGCGCCACGCCTTCTTCCGCTCCATCGGTCTGGGCCTGGAAGACGTCGCGCTGGCCAATGCGCTCTACCATCTCCAACGCAAGCACGCCTGAGCCGGAGACGAACATGATCGAAGTCGACTTCCTCATCATCGGCGGCGGTATCGCCGGCGCTTCCACCGGTTACTTCCTCTCCCGCCACGGCAAGGTCGTCGTGCTGGAGCGCGAGTCCCACGCCGGCTACCACTCCACCGGCCGCTCGGCGGCGCTCTACACCGTTGCTTACGGCACACCGCAGGTACGGGCCCTGACCGCCGCCAGCCGTGCCTTCTTCGACAACCCGCCCGAAGGCTTCGTCGAACACCCGATCCTCACCCCGCGCGGCGAAATGACCGTCGACTTCGAGGGCAACCCGGAAGAACTACAGCGCCAGTTCGACAGTGCCCGTGACAGCGTGCCGGACATGCGCCTGCTCGATGCCGACGAAGCCTGCGCCATCGTGCCGGTACTGCGCCGCGAGAAAGTCCACGGCGCGATGCTCGACCCCAGCGCCGCCGACATCGACACCGACGGCCTGCTGCAAGGCTACCTGCGCGGCATCCGGCGCAACGGCGGCAGCGTCCAGCTGGACAGCGAAGCCCTGGAAATCGGCCGCATCGACGGCGCCTGGGAAGTACGCTGCGCGCAGCAGACCTACCGTGCACCGGTGCTGATCAATGCCGCCGGCAGCTGGGCCGACAAGGTCGCCGAACGGGCCGGCGCCGCGCCCCTGGGCCTCACGCCCAAACGCCGCGCCGCGTTCCTGTTCAGCCCGCCGGAGGGCGTGGACAGTCACGCCTGGCCGGTGCTGGTGAGCCTGGACGAATCCTTCTACTTCAAGCCCGACGCCGGCATGCTGCTGGGCTCTCCAGCCAACGCCGACCCGGTGGAGCCCCACGACGTGCAGCCCGAAGAGCTGGATATCGCCCTGGGCATCTACCAGATCGAGGAGCACACCACGCTCAGCATCCGCCGCCCAAGCCACACCTGGGCGGGCCTGCGCTCGTTCTTCGCCGACGGCGACCTGGTGTCCGGCTACGACCCGGCCACGCCTGGCCTGTACTGGGTCGCCGGCCAGGGCGGCTATGGCATCCAGACCTCGGCGGCGATGGGCGAGGCCAGTGCTGCGCTGATCCGCCGCGAAGCACTGCCCGAACACCTGACTCGCCACGGCCTGACCGCCGAGATGCTTTCCCCGGCGCGCCTGCAGGCCAAGTGAGCCGCTGCTCGTGACAGCCCGCGGGCGCTTGCGGCACACTCGCCGGCGCCCGCCTCATCGCACACCCCATCGCACCGGGAGCCTTGACCATGACCGCTGCTGATCCGCTGGACAACTACAAGGCCATCGCCGACGCCATCGCCGCGCTGTTCTTTCCCCATGCGGAGGTGGTCATCCATGACCTGCGCAACCAGCGCGTGGCCTACCTGGCGAACAACATCTCCAAGCGCGAGATCGGTGACGACTCGGCGCTGGAAGACATGCTCGAAGGCGGCCATGACGAGCGCAACATCGGCCCGTACGAGAAGCTCAACTGGGACGGCCAGAAGATCCGCTCCATCAGCACCGTGCTGCGCGACACCAGGGGCGAACCGCTGGCGGTGCTGTGCATCAATCTCAACATCACGCTGTTCGAGACCGCCAAGGCGGCGCTCGACCTGTTCCTCTCCTCCAGCAAGGTCATCCCGCAGCCGGACGCACTGTTCCGCGACGACTGGCAGGAGCGCATCAACACCTTCCTGCACGGCTGGCTGCAGCAGCGCCAGCTGAGCCTCTCCACCCTCAGCCGCGACCACAAGCGCGAGCTGGTCCTGGCGCTGCACGCCGAAGGCGCGTTCAAGGGCAAGAGCGCTGCGAACTACGTGGCCAACGTGCTGAACATGGGCAGGGCGACGGTGTACAAGCATTTGAAAGAGCTGAAAGAAGAGGTTTGAGTGGGCAAGCCCTGACTCGAACATCCCTGTAGGAGCGGGCCATGCCCGCGCGCTGTTGCTGGTTGATTTCGGCATTCCCGGTTACATCATGAACCCGCCTGAAACGTCGGCCCTGCCAACGGATCGCGGGCATGGCCCGCTCCTACAGGGAAATGCCATGCGGTTCGCGGGCGAGGACCATGCGTCCCCCTCGGTCCTACGAAATGCAAAAGGCCGCCCGAAGGCGGCCTTTTGCATGGCTCGGCGGAGGATCAATCGCCGTAGATATCGCTCTTGAAGTACTTGCCTTCGATTTCCTTGTACTTGCCATTGGCCCGCAGTGCGTCGATGGCGGCGTTGAGCTGGCCGACCAGTTCGGTATTGCCCTTGCGCACCGCGATACCGGCACCCTCGCCGAAGTATTTCGGGTCCTTGAACTCCGGACCGATAAAGGCGAAGCCTTTGCCGCGTGGGGTTTCCAGGAAGCCGATCTCCAGCGGGATGGAGTCGGCGAAGGTACCCTCCAGGCGACCCGCCAACAGGTCCAGGTAGATCTCGTCCTGGCTGGTGTAGCGCACCACGTTGGCGCCGGCCTTGCCCAGCACCTCGGTGGCGAAACGGTCGGCAGTGGAGCCGCGCTGCACGCCGATGTTCTTGCCCTTGAGCTGGCTGAACTGTTCATCCAGCGGCGAACCTTCCTTCATCACCAGGCGGCCCGGGGTGAAGTAGTACTTGTGGGTGAAGTCCACCGAGTGCTTGCGCTCTTCGGTGATGGTGATGGAGGACAGCGCGGCGTCGATCTTGCGCACCTTCAGCGAGGGGATCAGGCCGTCGTACTCCTGCTCGACCCACTGGCACTTGCGCTTCATCTCTTCGCACAGCGCGTTGCCGATGTCGTAGTCGAAGCCGGCGATGCCGCCTTCCGGGGTCTTGTAGGCGAAGGGCGGGTAGGCCGCCTCGATGCCGATGCGCAGCGGCTTGTCGTCGGCATGGGAGAAGGTGGCGAAGGCGGCCAGCATCAGGCCGCCCAGCAGGGCTTTGCGATTCATCGATGAACTCCGTTGTGTGGTCGCCGGGGCGAGCGCCGGCCGGTACGTCTTGGCAGCGAGTACGGCATTGCTTGTTTCGTCCAGGGGCGCGACGCGGACGGTCGCGGCGGCATTGCCTTGCCCTCACCCAGGCGAACGACTTCTTGTTCTGGCTTGTTCTGGTCCGTCCACGCGCGGGCGCGCGTAAACATAAAATCCAATCTGGACTAAAAAGTACACAACGTCAATCGCCCTGCGACCGCGCGGCACACTCCCCTCTGCGCCCCTCTCGCTACTCCTTCGGAGGAATGTCACCTGCCGGGCTCGCGCCTTAGTCTGGAAGCGTTCCGAAGCGATACAGGGAGGATTCGAAACGATTCTTTCGCATGATTTACCGTAGCTTCCACGGTTATACATTTGGCAGATGCCCGAAGCCCCCGCGATACGCTCATGTCGCAGGGGCTTTTTTATGCCTGACTATTTTTGTGCCCAAGCAACCCGCGACCGACCTGCAGGAGCGCGCCATGCGCGCGATCGCGGGCATGGCCCGCTTCTACAAGTGGGCGCTCGGAGTCTCTTGTTCGCTCCGGGGAATGTTCAGGAACGCAAGGCAAGAGGCGGGCACAAGGCCCGCCGAGGGAGGTCGGTTTCAGCCTCCGCTGAGGTTCATGAAGCGCAGCACCTGCACGTCGCCGACGGTGAACTCGTGGCGCGCCGGCTTGCGCTGCAAGGCACCGCGCAGGGCGTCAAGGATGGGTTCGTCGTGGATCGGATGACGACGCAGCAGGCCGCGCAGGTCCAGCGAGTTCTCGTGGCCCAGGCACAGCAGCAGGCGGCCCTCGGCAGTCAGGCGCAGGCGATTGCAGGTGGCGCAGAAGTTGTGCGAATGCGGCGAGATGAAGCCTATCCGCGTGCCCGGATGCTGCGCCAGGCGTACATAGCGCGCCGGGCCTCCGCTGTGTTCGGCGCTGTCCAGCAACGCGTGGTGCTCGGCGATCAGTGCGCGGACTTCGTCACTGGAGCAGAAGCTCTCCTCGCGCTCACGGCCGACCTGGCCCAGGGGCATTTCCTCGATGAAGCTGATGTCCAGCCCATGGGCAATGGCGTAGTCCACCAGTGCCGGCACCTCGTCGGCATTGCGGCCCTTCATCACCACGCAGTTCAGCTTGATGTGCTCGAAACCGGCCTGCTGGGCAGCGTCGATTCCGCGCAGCACCTGCTCCAGCCGCCCGGTACGGGTGATGGCGGCGAAGCGCTGCGCATCCAGGGTGTCGAGGCTGATGTTCAGGCGCGTCAGGCCGGCGGCCTGCAGGTCACCGGCCAACCGGGTGAGCTGCGAGCCGTTACTGGTCATGCACAGTTCGCGCAGGCCGGGCAGCGCCGCGAGGCGTTCGCAGAGGTGGACGATACCGGGGCGCACCAGCGGTTCGCCGCCAGTGAGACGCAGCTTCTTCACGCCGCGCTCGACGAAAATGCGCGCTACCCGCTCGATCTCTTCCAGGGTGAGCACCTGCTGGCGCGGCAGGAAGCGCATGTTTTCCGACATGCAGTAGACGCAGCGGAAGTCGCAGCGGTCGGTTACGGACAGGCGCAGGTAGTCGATTTTGCGACCCTGGCCGTCGATCCATTCGGACATGGTGTTTCACTCCGGCCGGCCTTCACTATCCACGGTGAAAGCCGAAATTCATGGCCGTTTCCGAAGCCCCTCTCTCCGCTGGGGGAGGAATTGGGAGAGAGGGGCCCGGAACCGGTTCACTGCACCAGCGGGCTCTCGGCGCCGTCGAAGACGAAACCGTCGATCTGCGCCTCGCCGGCCAGCACGCTGATGTACTGACTCACCGCGCGCTGCAGCACCTGGGCGCGCAGGTAAGCGGCGATGCGCGGGCGCGCCTCGGTGAAGTCCAGCGGCTCGCCACCATCGCGCTCGATCAGCTCGACCACGTGCAGGCCGTAGCGACTTTCCAGCGGATGGCCGAGCAGGCCGGGTTGCTGTTGCAGCAGGCGTTTCTCGAACTCGGGAACGGTCTGTCCCGGCTCGATCCAGCCCAGGTCACCGCCGTCGTCGCGGGACGGGCAGTCGGAGAAGCGCATCGCCTTCTCGGCGAAACGTTCGGGATGTTCACGCAGTTCGGCCAGCAGCTCCTCGGCCTGTTCGCGGGCCTTGGCGCGGCCTTCCAGGTCGTCCGGTGCGCAGCCCAGCAGCACGTGGCGCAGGCGCATGCGCCAGGGCGCGGTCAAACGGGTGGGGTTGGCTGCGTACCATTGGCGGCAACTGGCTTCGTCGGCTTCGGGAACACCGACTTCACGGTCGATCAGCACGCGGATGCGCGCCTCTTCCGGGGCCTCGCCCTCTTCCGCGTCGGCTTCAAGGCCCAGCACGTCGGCGCGCTGCACCAGCAGCTGGCGCACGACCAGCGCACGGCAGGCGGAGTACAAGGCTTCGGCATGGCTGGCGGCGGGGTGGTATTGCAGCTCGCGGGCCAGTTCGTCTTCGGCAATGGCGACGCCGTTGACTTCGATCTTCGGCAGGTCGACGTGTTCGACCTTGGCTTCGTAGTGGGAGCAACTCATTTCGCTTACCTCCGGTAACCCTCTCCCCTGCCCTCTCCCTGAAGGGAGAGGGGGAAGAGCTTCAGGTGGGGCGGACGGCGCGCCAGCGTCATCCGCCGCTTCTTCACGCTGCGCGACGCTTGGTACGGACGACCTGGTAACGGCGGCCGAAGTACCACACCGGAGCGCTGACGATGTGCACCAGACGGGTGAAGGGGAACAGCACGAACAGGGTCAGCCCGAGGGTCACGTGCAGCTTGTAGACCAGCGAGACCGGCGCGATGGCCTCGGCGGCGGCGAGCGGCTGGAAGGTGACGATGGACTGCGCCCAGTTGGCGAGCATGACCATCACCGAACCGTCCAGGTGATGGGTGGAGGCGACGATGGTGGACAGGCCGAGGATCAGCTGGACGTAGAGCACCAGCAGGATCATCAGGTCCGACGCGTTGCCGGTGGCCCGCACGCGCTCATTGGTCAGGCGGCGCAGGATCAGGCCGGTCAGACCGATGAAGCAGAGGATGCCGAAGAAGCCGCCGGAGACCATTGCCAGCAGTTGCTTCTGCTCGGTGCTGATCAGGTGCTCGTAGACCGCGTGCGGGGTCAGCAGGCCGACGAAGTGACCGGCGAGGATGAACAGCACACCGACGTGGAACAGGTTGCTGTACACGCGCATGCCTTTCTTGCTCAGCATCTGGCTGGAGCCGGCTTTCCAGGTGTATTGCGAGAGGTCGAAGCGCGCCCAGCTGCCGATCAGGCAGATGGCGACCGCGACATAGGGGTAGATCCCGAACGCTAGAAGATCGAGGGACATGTTCAGACTCCTTCTCTGGCCGCCCGGTACTGCATCTGCGGCACCGGCTGGGCGACCCACTGCATGGGTTGTTCTGCGGCGGAGGAAATCCGCCGGGCGCTGGTGGACGGGCAACCAACGGCGGGCTCGGTAAAGCTCACCGGGGTTTCCTCCCAGGCCTTGTCGATGGCTTCCAGGCTGTCGTCGCGCACTTCCTGCTCGCGGTCGCGCTTGAGCGCGCCGAGATCGGGTTGCTCGCCGGACAGCTCCAGCAGGCTGTTGAAGATCGTGGCATAGCTGCTGCCGCGCTCTTCCAGGCGCAGGGCGATCAGCGCGAGGATGTGCGCGACTTCGGCCAGGCCGGCACGGGCGGACTCGGCGTCCTGCAGGGCAAGGAACTCCAGGTACAGCGGCAGGTAGTCCGGCAGCTCGTTGACGTCGATCACCAGCCCCGCCTGGGTGTAGCGGTCCATCAGGTCGACCATCGCCTGGCCACGGTCACGGCTTTCGCCGTGCACGTGTTCGAACAGCAGCAGGGAGACCGAGCGACCGCGCTCGAACAGCCCGTCGTAACGGGCCTGGACGTCGAGGATGTCGCCCTTGCACAGCTCGTTGAGCAGAGCGGCGAGGCCGTCGCGCTGTTTTTCCGAGAGGTCGCAGGTGCGGATCAGGGCGTGCAGCGCCAGGCTTTCCTCGCGCAGTTCGACGCGCGGGTAATCCAGCATCAGCGCACTGAGCTTGAGCAGTTGGCTATGAGTGTCCATCGCTGTCACTCCTGTATCTGCACGGTCTGGATGACGTTGCGCTTGTCCACGGCCTTGCCGCCGAACAGGTTCACGCCGGAGTTGCTGGAGCAACCGTTGCCAAAGCTGAAGCCGCAACCCGAGCGCTCGGCGAAGGCATCCGACAGCGCTTCCTCGCGGTGCGCGGTGGGGATGACGAAGCGGTCTTCGTAGTTGGCGATCGCCAGGTAGCGGTACATCTCTTCCACCTGGTTCACGGTCAGGCCGACCTTTTTCAGCACCTCCAGGTCCTGCTTGCCTTCCACGTGCTCGGCACGCTTGTAGGCGCGCATCGCCAGCAGGCGCTTGAGGGCCAGCAATACCGGCGCGGTGTCACCGGCGGTCAGCAGGTTCGCCAGGTACTGCACGGGAATGCGCAGGGACTCGACATCCGGGATCACCCCGTCGCTGCCGATGTGGCCTTCGGAGGCGGCGTTCTGGATCGGCGACAGCGGCGGCACGTACCAGACCATCGGCAGCGTGCGGTATTCCGGGTGCAGCGGCAGGGCCAGCTTCCAGTCCATGGCCAGCTTGTACACCGGCGACTTCTGCGCGGACTCGATGACGCTGTCCGGTACGCCGTCCTTGCGGGCCTGCTCGATCACTTTCGGGTCGAACGGATCGAGGAAGATCTCCAGCTGCTTCTGGTACAGCTCGCGCTCGTTTTCGCAGGTGGCCACTTCGTGGATGCGATCGGCGTCATACAGCAGCACGCCGAGGTAGCGGATACGGCCCACACAGGTTTCCGAGCAGACGGTCGGCTGGCCGGCCTCGATGCGCGGATAGCAGAAGATGCACTTCTCGGATTTGCCGCTCTTCCAGTTGAAGTAGATCTTCTTGTACGGGCAGCCGCTGATGCACATGCGCCAGCCACGGCACTTGTCCTGGTCGATCAGGACGATGCCGTCTTCCTCGCGCTTGTAGATCGCGCCGCTCGGGCACGAGGCCACGCACGCCGGGTTCAGGCAGTGCTCGCACAGGCGCGGCAGGTACATCATGAAGGTGTTTTCG
>CBIGPF010000130.1:0-17331 GCA_966191535.1 uncultured Pseudomonas sp.
CCGAGCTGCTGGTGTCCAATGACATCCTCAGCCTCAACGTGCTGCTCAACAACCTGACGAAGAACCCGCTGGTAGCCCACGCGGCGATCTACAGCGTGGACAACCGCATCCTCGCCGAGTCCGGCACACGCCCCAAGCAGGGCCTGCTGGGCGACGCCGAAGGCCTGTACTCCACGCCCATCACCTTCCAGGAAGTGATCGCCGGTCACCTGCGCATCAGCCTCGACATGCACCAGTTCGAGCAGCCGATGACCGTCAGTCTGCAGAGCATGGGGCTGATCAGCCTGATCCTGCTGCTGCTCACCCTGACCTTCGGCTTGCGTCTGGGCCGGCAGATTTCCACACCACTGTTACAACTTCGCGTCTGGCTGCGCGATCCGGACGACAGTGCGCCGGGCGCCGGCCTGCAGAACGAGATCGGCGACCTCGCCCGCCAGTTGCAGGCTCGCCTGGCGCCAGAGAAGCCGCCGGCCCCCGAGCCGGTGGTCAGCGCCCCCGCGCCGCGCCCGAAAGCGCCAGCCAAGCCCACCAGGGCCGCTGCCAAGGAACCGGTACTGGAAGACACCGGCGCCGCTGACGAACACGAGTTCGACGAGAACATCTTCTCCGACGACGAACTGCTCGCTCCCGCCGCACGCCGCAAGGTCGATGCCGAGGCCGACGACGACTTCCCCGAGGAAGGGTTCGAAGCCGTGACGGAAGACGACGTCGAAGACGAGATCGGCGTCGAGGAAGAACCCGAAGCCGAGCCTGAACCGATCTCCGCCGGCACCAGCGCGGTGCTGGCCGTGCAACTGGGCGCCCAGGAACAACTGCGCCGTCTGCCGCGTGCCCGCCTGGTCGACCTGCTGGAGCGCTACCGCGACTGCCTGGAACAGGCCGCGCGCCTGTACAAGGGCACGCTCTACACCCTCAGCGACGGCGGCAGCCTGATCCTCTTCCACAGCCGTGACCAGGACGAGGAGTTCCTCACCAACGCACTGTGCTGCGGCGAGCTGATGCGCGCTCTGGGCCATGCCCTGCAGATCGAAGTAGCCGACAGCGGCATTACCCTGCAGCTGCAACTGGGCCTGGTGCTCGGCGAGGACGTCGCCGACCTGGAGCAGGCCGACCTGCTGCAGGATGCCTCCGCCCAGGACGCCCTGGCGCTCAGCCAGCACAGCCGCAACCTGCTGCTGGTGGAGAAATCCATCGGTGACGACGAGAAGGTCCGCGAGCGGGCACGCATCCGCCCCATCGCCAGCCCGGAAAACGCCTGTTGCGTGGAATGGCTGAAGGAGCCCTACCCGTCGATGCTGGAGCGCCAGCTCTCGCGCATGCGCGCCCTGCGCACCACCTGATAGCGGGGCCAGCCGGCCCCTCGTGGAACGGATTCCATGACCACCCTCATCACCCATCCCCTGCCGGCACTGGCCGTAGGCCTGGCGCTCGGCTCGCGCTGCATTCCGCCACGCCTGCTGCTGGCCGGCATGATCGCCGCCTGCCTGCCCGACCTCGACGTGGTCGCCTTCAAGCTGGGCATCGCCTACCACGACGCCTTCGGTCATCGCGGTTTCAGCCATTCCCTGCTGTTCGCCGCGTGCATGGGCCTGCTTGGCGCGCTGTGCTGTCGCTTGCTGGGCAGTGGCCCGCTGAAAGCCGGGCTGTGGGTCGGCCTGGCGGCCGCTTCGCATAGCGTGCTGGATGCAATGACCGACGGCGGCCTGGGAGTCGCCTGGTTCTGGCCCTGGAGCGATCAGCGCTACTTCCTGCCGCTGCACCCCATCGAGGTCTCGCCGATCGGCCTGTCACGCTTCTTCAGCCCGCGAGGGCTGGAGGTGCTGATCTCCGAGGCGCGCTGGGTGGGGCTACCCTGCCTGGCCGTGGCACTGGCCGGCATCAGCCTGCGCCGCCTGCTTGATCGCAACGACTGACGCGCCGCAGCGCCGGAGTCAGTGCTTGCCGAGCTGTGCGTGGAGCTGCTCGAGCAACGGCGCCTGCTGGCTCTGCAAGGGAAGCTGGGCACTGTAGCCCTGGAAGCTGCTGAACCGCGCCTGGTAATCCAGCTCGACCTGGAAGCGGTTGTCCCAGCCGGGTGAATCCTCCGGCATCAACTGGTCGCAGTCATGAATCGCCTCCAAGGACTCGCAGGGCTTGTAGGCCTGCGGATAGACCTGACGCTTCCACAGCACCCAGGGCGATAGCGACAACCCGGCCAGGCTGTTGCGCCCCAGATCCAGTTCCAGCAACTGCATCAGGCCATTACCCCCCAGATACTGGTGCTGGTAGTCGACCATCACCATGTCCACGCTGTGCCCCCGGTCGTTGATCATCCGGGTGTGCGCAGCACCGTCGGAGTGGGCATTGAGGGTGAGGAAAATCTGGTCATTGCGACGGATCAGGCGGTCCCACAGCAACCTGCCGCTGGAGTTTTCTTCGTGGGACAGCTCCGCAACGCCGACGTCGCTGCGCCGCAGGATGCTGTGGGAGGCAAGGATCACCGGCACATGGGGATGCTCGTCGATGATGCTCTGCGCCCATGCCAGAGTCGCCTCGGAAGGGCTCCAGTCCAGCGCCAGCAGCAGGAAGGACTGGCCGTAGCGCTGGAACAGGTGCACCTGGCTCAGCCCCCTCGGATCGCTGCCGACGTACGTGCTCTGCCAGGCCGCGCGCTCGGGCCCGAAGTGATCGCCGAAGCGGTCGAGGAAGGAGCGACGATCATCGCTGCTCGCCTCCTCGTGCACGTCACGCTCGCCGGTGGCGATGCTGTAGGGGACGCCACGCTCTTCCAGTGTCCGCATGGCGCCGCTGGCGGTTTGCCACTGGGCGGCAACACCGGCGTTTTCCACGACGTCGCCCAGATGCACCACCATCGGAACCTGCAGCGCCTCGGCATACTTGGCCAGCCAGAAGGTCTGGGCGAAGAATGCCAGCGCCGGCTGATACGGCAGGCCCGGGAAGCGTTGCTCACTGCGGAACAGGGGGCGCCTGCGGTGGTTGTTCTCTGCGTAGAACTGGGTGTCCGGCAATAGCGGCAATACAAAGCTACCGCCGCCGGAGGCGATCTCCAGGGGCGGCAGCGGGTGCTGGCGGAAGAACGCCTGGTCCCGCTCCACCACGTCCTGGGTATCGGAATCGCCGCAGCCGCCCAGCAACAGACAGCAGGCCAACAGGGAGGTCAGTGCTTTCATCACGGCTTGGAGCCCGCTCCCGGGAGTCGCAGCAGGCGGTAGGTATCGTTGTCGAAGCGCCCTTCGAACAATGTCTGCGCGGCCGCCGGCAGAGCCGCAGCGACACGCTCGACATCGCGCACCTGGATCATCAGGTAGAACGGACCAGGCTGCGCCGCGAATGCCTCGGGACGATCGGCGAACAACGGCTGCAGGTCTCGGTCGAGGTTGACCATCAGCTTGATCGCCCGCGCATCCGGCGCCATGCCATAGAGCACCAGCGGTGCGGGTTGTGCGTCGAGCTGGCGGACCAGCTCGCGGGAGAATGCCTGGCTGTCGTACAGGCGATGCTCCACCGGTTCGAACACCAGGATGTAGCTCGCCCACAGCGCCAGCGCCGCTCCGAGGGACAATGCCGCCGGCTGCCGCCAGCGCAGCGCGCCGAATGCCAGTAGCGCCGCGAGCACCACGATGGCGGTCGGCAGGCGCCAGCCCAGGGCAGCGAGCTCCTGCGGGTAGCGCTTCCAGGCCAGCCACAAGCCGGTCAGCAACAGAGCCGGCAACGCCAGCCACAGCACCCGCAGCAGGCCGCGGAGCACCTGCGCCAGGCGACTGCCGACGACCATGAAGGGATAGCCCGCGACAATGGCCGCCAGCGGCGCCAAGGCAATGATGTAGCGGGCCTTCTTGGCCTGTGGCACGGACAGGCCCGCCATCACCACCAGCGCGGCCAGGGCACAGCCGGCCACCAGCCGGAACGCCGGTTCACGGCGTCGCTGCCAGACCAGCGCCAGTGCCGGCAGCGCCAGCGGGAAGGCCAGGGCGTAGTTGCCCAGCGAACTGCGGAAGTAGTACAGCGCATCGCTGGACCCGGCGGAGCCGTCCAGGCGGCCGATCACCTGCATCCGCAGGACGTCCTGGACGAAGACCTCGCCGCCGGCGGCGCGAGCCAGGCCAATCAGGGCGAACACGCAGAGGATCAGCAGCGCCAGCGCACTCGCCGAGAAGGCGAACAGCGGCTTCCAGCGCCGATCCAGCAACAGTTGGCTGCACACCATGCCCGCGGGCACCACCAGCCCCAGCGGGCCGCGCAGCGCGAAACCAGCAAGCAGCAAGGGCAGCAGACGCAGCAGCAAACCTGCCACGCCATGGCGCTCAGCGTGGAATGCGACATAAAAGGCCAGCAGACCGACTGCGGCGACCATCAGGTCAAGGGAGACCGCGCGGGTTTCGCTGACGAACGTCGCAGTCAGCAGCAGCATGGCCACGCTGATCAGCGCCCAGGAGCGGGAGAACGGCGCCACCAGGCGGAACACCACGCCGGTGCAGACCGCTGCCGCCAGCGCGGTGGGCAGCCAGGCGGTGAGCTCCGTGACCCGCCCAGTCGGCAGCGACAGCAGGTAGGTCAGGAAGGTCGAGGTGGCCGGGTAATCCGGATAGGGGGCACCGTAGGTGGTCGGGAACCAGCTCGGCCCATGGCGCAACATCTCGCGCGCGAACAGCACGAAGCGCGAGTCGAAACCGACGAAGGCGTCGCCTTGCACGCCGAGCAGGAACAGCACCAGCGCTGCCAGCATCACGCAAAGCGTCTGACGACTCAGGGCGGGATCCGCCTGAACACCGGGAATGTTGGGAAGTGACGACACGCGAGAGTCTCTCGCAGGTTCCGCACGGAAAACGTCCGGGCGCCAATAACCTGCACAAGCGCCCGTAGATACCACAAGGGCCGTCAAGAAGATGTCAAAACAGGCCACGGCAGAAGCAAAACGGCCCGCAAAGCTATGCCTTGCGGGCCGTTCGTACTGCGATCGTCCGGGTCGACCTAGAAGCGATAGACCTCGACATCGGTGCGGATCGGCACCACCAGCGGGATTTTCGGCCCTTCTTCCTTCGGCTTGGCGGCCTGTTCGGTGTTGGCCACCACCGGCTTGCGCACGGGCGCAGCCTGCTGCTCTGCGACCGCTGCGGCAACAGGACGCACGTCACGAGCCAGTTGCACGGACAGTTTGCGCAGCAGGTCGCCCTGGGCACGCACCTGATCCTGCACGCTCCCCGAGTGCGCCTCTTCCTCGCGGAAGACGCGACTGTCCCGCAGCTCACCCTTCGGATCGAGCAGGCGCCAGCGTGCCTCCAGCACCGCAGGCTCCTTGGGGCCGGAATCCAGGCGACTGATGGTCAGCATGACCTGCACCTGCGGCGTGAAGCCCGGCTTCTCCGGGAACAGCGCCAAACGGGTGCTATCCAGCTCGCCGGACAGCAGGCGCATCAGCTGTTGACTGACATTGGTCTCCAGGCTGCCGGCCCAGCGGGCCTCGGTGGAGAGGTTGAGGATACCGTCAGCCTGGCGCTGGACCATGGTCTCGCGCTTCAGGTAATCGGCCAGGGATACCGGACCGAGGAGTACAGCGACGCCGTTGTCCCGCTCCGGAACCGGAACGGCACCTGCATCCAGCTGGTACAGCTGGGTGGGGCGATTCACTGTACAACCCGCCAGCCCCAGGAGGCTGGCGAGGGAAAGATAGGCCAAGACGCGCAAAGCGCTCATCTGGATCACCGTCATTCGCCGAAATTCGGCGCTACTTCCAACAAAACGAATATGACTTCAGGCAACGCGCCAAGGCGCCGGTTACCCAAAGGGACGTATCATCCCTTAACCGGCGCCTCAGCTCCAGAGGCAGAGTGTATCGAGCCGCGTTTCAATCCTGAGACAGCGATTCTACCAGCAAGGCGTCCACTCGCTGGAAACCGCGCGGCAGTTTGTTGCCCCGACGGCCCCGCTCGCCCTTGTAGTGCTCCAGGTCGTCGCCCTTGAGCGAGAGCGTCCGCTTGCCGGCCTGCAGCACCAGGGTTGCGCCCGTCGGAAGAACGGCGAGGTCGGTGAGGTACTCCTCGCGGCTCGCCACGCGGTCGCCCGGCACGCTGATGATCTTGTTGCCCTTGCCCTTCGCCAGCTGCGGCAGGTCGGACACCTTGAACAGCAGCAGCCGGCCTTCGGTGGTGACGGCAGCGATCCAGTCCTGCTCCAGATCATTCACCGGCCGCGGCGCCATGACCTGCGCACCGTTGGGCAGGCTGAGCAGCGCCTTGCCGGCCTTGTTCTTGGCCTGCATGTCCTCGCCCTTGGCGACGAAGCCGTAGCCGGCGTCGGAGGCCAGTACATACAGGGCATTATCCTCCGGCAGCAGCACGCGATCGAAGGATGCGCCCGGCGGCGGTGTCAGGCGGCCGGTGAGCGGCTCACCCTGGCCACGGGCAGAGGGCAGGCTGTGGGCGGCCAGCGAGTAGCTGCGCCCCGTGGAGTCGATGAACACCGCATACTGGTTCGAGCGGCCCGGCGCGGCCGCCTTGAAGCCGTCGCCGGCCTTGTACGACAGGCCGGTGGCGTCGATGTCGTGCCCTTTGGCGCAACGCACCCAGCCTTTCTCCGAGAGCACCACGGTCACCGGCTCGGTCGGCATCAGCTCGGTTTCCGACAGGGCACGGGCTTCGGCACGGGCGACGATGGGCGAACGGCGGTCGTCGCCGTAGGTTTCGGCGTCGGCGACCAACTCGTCGCGCACCAGTTTGCGCAGCTTGGCGTTGGAACCCAGGATCGCCAGCAGCTTGGCGCGCTCCTTGGCCAGCTCGTCCTGCTCGCCGCGGATCTTCATCTCTTCCAGGCGCGCCAACTGACGCAGGCGGGTGTCGAGGATGTAGTCGGCCTGCAGCTCGGAGAGCTCGAAGCGCTGCATCAGGACCGGCTTGGGCTGGTCCTCGGTGCGGATGATGTGGATGACCTCGTCGAGATTGAGGAAGGCGACCAGCAAGCCTTCCAACAGGTGCAGGCGTCTCTCGACCTTGTCCAGGCGGAACTGCAGGCGACGGCGCACGGTGTCGGTGCGGTAGGTCAGCCACTCGCTCAGTACCTGGCGCAGGTCCTTGACCTGGGGTTTGCCGTCCAGGCCGATGACGTTCATGTTCACCCGGTACGAGCTTTCCAGGTCGGTGGTGGCGAACAGGTGGGTCATCAGCTCTTCGGCATCCACCCGGTTGGAGCGCGGGATGATGACGATGCGGGTCGGGTTCTCGTGGTCCGACTCGTCACGCAGGTCGGCCACCATCGGCAGCTTCTTGGCCTGCATCTGGCCGGCGATCTGCTCCAGCACCTTGGCCCCGGAGACCTGGTGCGGCAGCGCGGTGACGACGATGTCGCCGTCCTCGACGCGGTACACGGCGCGCATGCGCACCGAGCCACGGCCGGTTTCGTAGATCTTCTGCAGGTCGGTGCGCGGGGTGATGATTTCCGCTTCGGTGGGGAAATCCGGACCCGGGACGAAATCGATCAGGTCGGCGACGGTGGAGCCCGGATTGTCCAGCAGGTGCACGCAGGCGGCGGCCACTTCGCGCAGGTTGTGCGGCGGAATGTCGGTGGCCATGCCCACGGCGATGCCGGTGGTGCCGTTGAGCAGCAGGTTGGGCAGGCGCGCCGGCAGCACGGCCGGCTCGTCCATGGTGCCGTCGAAGTTCGGTACCCAGTCCGCAGTGCCCTGGCCCAACTCCGACAGCAGGGTCTCGGCGTAGCGCGACAGACGGGCTTCGGTGTATCGCATGGCGGCGAAGGACTTGGGATCGTCCGGCGCACCCCAGTTGCCCTGGCCATCCACCAGCGGGTAGCGGTAGGAGAACGGCTGGGCCATCAGCACCATGGCTTCGTAGCACGCCGAGTCGCCGTGGGGGTGGTACTTGCCCAGTACGTCACCGACGGTACGCGCCGATTTCTTGTGCTTGGCGTCCGCGTCCAGGCCCAGTTCGCTCATGGCATAGACGATGCGCCGCTGCACGGGCTTCAGGCCGTCGCCGATGTGCGGCAGGGCGCGGTCCATGATCACGTACAGGGAGTAGTTCAGGTAAGCCTGTTCGGTGAAGTCGGCCAGTGACCGGCGCTCCACGCCCTCCAGACTCAGATCGAGGGTTTCGCTCATGCGTGCCTCACGGGGTAGATCGCTGGCGCAGCACCAGGGTGCCGTCCTGCTGGGTGAAATCCAGTTGTCTGAGTGCGCTCATGCCGAGCAGCACCTCGTCGCCTTCCATGCCCGGCGCGATCAACGCCGGCACATCGGTCAGGCGGATGTCGCCAAGCTGCAGGCTGGGCAGGCGCGTGCGCCAGCCCTGACTGCGGCCGTTGGCGGTGTCCAGGGTCACCGGCAGCCCGCGCGCCAAGCCGAGGCGGTCGGCCAGGCGTTGCGGCAGGGCCACCTGGGTGGCGCCGGTGTCGAGCATGAAGGTCACCGTCTCGCCGCCGATCCGGCCATCCACTACGTAGTGGCCGGCACGATTGCCGATCAGCCGCACTTCCACGTACCCCTCGCCACGGGTCGACTGCGGCTGTGGATTGGGATTGTGCTGACGGGTTTCCCAGGCGCCGAAATAGTGGGTGGCCAGCAGGATGCCCGCGCCCCAGGCGAGGAGCATCATGACCTTGCCAACCCGCTTGCCTGGCACCGCGTCGCTCATTTGCCACCAAGCCAGCCGCCGGCCGGCGCCGCGAAGCGCAGCACGTAGGGGCGTCCGTCGCCATCGGCACGCGCGTGCTCGCCGTTGTCCAGGCCGATCCAGGCCCCCTGGTCGTCGAGAATCAGCGCCTCGGCCACACCGTACGGCAGGTCATAGCGGCGCTCTGGAGCCAGTGCACCGGCGGCGAAGGACCAGCACAGCTCCTGCGCACCGGTCTTGGCATCGCGGCGGCAGATCTGGTGCGCCAGGCGCTCCAGGGTGAACAGCTTGTCCTTGTACAGCGCCAGGTCGGAGAAATCGATCGGCAGCGCGCGCTCACCCCCCAGCTCCGGCGGCGGCAGCGCAGTGCCGCCCTCGCTGAGCATCACGCAGTTGCCTTCGCATTTCCAGGTACCGTTCTCGTTGCGCACCTTGAGCAATCCACGGCGCTGACGCTCGGCGGCCAGCCACAACTGCTTGCCATCGGCGCTGACGGCGATGCCCTCGTAGAGCGCATTGAATTCCATCAGCAGGCCGCTGGCACGCGCCTGGCGCAGCAGGCTCTGCGGCAACGGCAGCCAGCTCGGCTCGCCGACGGCGGGCAGCAGCAGCACTGCGGCATACCCTTCGCTGACCACATAGCGGTTGCCCGTCTGATCACAGCTGATGCCTTCGAAGTCCATGGCGCCGCCGCGCAGCAGGCCGCCGATGCTGACCCGCGCGCGGGTGCCCCAGGACAGGCCGCTTTCCGGCGTGCCGGGCACCACGAAGGGTTCGGCGGTGGCCTGCCAGGCCTTGCCCGGCGTCTCGTCGATCAGCAGCCGATAGATGCGGTCGTCGTCGCGGTCGGACACGGTCCACATCTCGTTGCCACACAGCGCGAGGCCGGAAAGGTTGCCACTGGGCATACCCTCCACCGGGTGTTCGGCAACGAACTGCAACGAAGCCGCCGCAATGGGTGCAGCAGCCGGTGCCGCCGTCCTGGGCGACTCCGCCGCCGGCTGGGCGGCGACCGCCAGGCCGGCGCACAGGCAGAGGGAGGCCAGCAACCAGCGCATCAGGCGAAGTCCGCCAGGTTGCCCTTGGTTTCCAGCCAGGATTTGCGGTCGCCGGCGCGCTTCTTGGCCAGCAGCATGTCCATGATTTCCACGGTGCTCTCGGCGTCTTCCAGGGTCAGCTGGACCAGACGGCGGGTATTCGGGTCCATGGTGGTTTCACGCAGCTGCGGCGGGTTCATCTCGCCCAGGCCCTTGAATCGGGTGACCTGCGGCTTGCCACGGCGCTTCTCGGCGGCCAGGCGGTCGAGAATGCCGTCGCGCTCGGCCTCGTCCAGGGCGTAGAAGACCTCCTTGCCCAGGTCGATACGGAACAGCGGCGGCATGGCGACGTAGACGTGGCCGGCTTCCACCAGCGGGCGGAAGTGACGGACGAACAGCGCGCACAGCAGGGTGGCGATGTGCAGGCCGTCGGAGTCGGCGTCGGCGAGGATGCAGATCTTGCCGTAACGCAACTGGCTGAGGTCGGCCGCGCCCGGGTCGACGCCGATGGCCACGGCGATGTCGTGGACTTCCTGGCTGGCGAGGACTTCACCGCCATCCACTTCCCAGGTGTTCAGGATCTTGCCGCGCAGCGGCATGATCGCCTGGAATTCCTTGTCCCGCGCCTGCTTGGCCGAACCGCCGGCGGAGTCACCTTCCACCAGGAACAGCTCGGCACGCATCGGGTCCTGCCCTGCGCAGTCGGCCAGCTTGCCGGGCAGCGCCGGGCCCTGGGTAATCTTCTTGCGCTCGACCTTCTTGCCCGCCTTGAGGCGGCGGCCGGCGTTGCTGATGGCCAGCTCGGCCAGTTGCAGCCCCAGCTCGGGGTGGGCGTTGAGCCACAGGCTGAAGGCATCCTTGACCACGCCGGAGACGAACGCGGCGGCCTCGCGGGACGACAGGCGCTCCTTGGTCTGACCGGAGAACTGCGGCTCCTGCATCTTCATCGAGAGCACGAAGGCGATGCGTTCCCAGACGTCTTCCGGCGCCAGCTTCACCCCGCGCGGCAGCAAGTTGCGGAACTCGCAGAACTCGCGCATCGCGTCCAGCAGCCCCTGGCGCAGGCCGTTGACGTGGGTGCCGCCCTGCGCCGTGGGAATCAGGTTGACGTAGCTTTCCTGCAGCGACTCGCCACCTTCGGGCAGCCACAGCAGGGCCCAGTCCACCGCTTCCTTGTTGCCGGCCAGCGCGCCGCAGAAGGGCTCGTCGGGCAGGCGGACGTTATCGGAAACCGAGTCGACCAGGTAGGAACGCAGACCGTCCTCGTAGTGCCACTCGATACGCTCGCCGGTGGACTTGTCCTCGAAGGTGACCAGCAGGCCCGGGCACAGCACGGCCTTGGCCTTGAGCACGTGCTTCAGGCGGCTGACGGAGAACTTGTGCGAGTCGAAGTACTTGGCGTCCGGCCAGAAGTGCACGCTGGTACCGGTGTTGCGCTTGCCGACGGTGCCGATCACTTCCAGGTCGCTGGACTTGAAGCCGTCGGCGAAGGTCATGCGGTATTCGTTGCCGTCGCGCTTCACCCGCACCTCGACCAGGGTCGACAGCGCGTTCACCACCGAGATGCCCACGCCGTGCAGGCCGCCGGAGAACTGGTAGTTCTTGTTGGAGAACTTGCCGCCGGCGTGCAGCTTGGTGAGGATCAGCTCGACGCCAGGCACACCCTCTTCAGGGTGAATGTCGACCGGCATGCCGCGACCATCGTCGATCACTTCCAGCGAGTTGTCCTCGTGGAGGATCACCTGCACGCTCTTCGCATGGCCGGCGAGGGCTTCGTCGACGCTGTTGTCGATGACTTCCTGGGCGAGGTGGTTGGGACGGGACGTGTCGGTGTACATGCCCGGGCGCTTGCGCACCGGGTCGAGGCCGGAGAGAACCTCGATGGCGTCTGCGTTATAGGCGTTCTGCTGGGCCATGGGGTTCCTGCTTAATCAGTCGAAGAAGTGATGGCTTCAAAGTCGGAGAAATTCACGTCGCGCCACTGGCTGGAAGGCACCCCGGCAAAAGCCAGGAGCGCCGGCAGATGGCTGACGAAGCGCTGGAATCCGTGGTCGCCACCGGACTCGATGCGCAGCGCACCAGCCCGGTAATAACGCTCGGCAGCGCGGTAGTCGAGGGTTTCGTCGGCCGTCTGCAGCCACACCTGGTAGCGCGAACCGTCGGTGGGTGCGGGAACTTCAAGCTCCGCCAGCGCGGCGACGTGCTCCAGGGTCAGTTCCCAGGTCTCGCCACTGTAATAGTTGGTCTGCGGGCCGAGCTGGCCGTCGAACAGCCGGTGCGGCGCCACGGCCGGGTTGATCAGCACGGCCTTGAGGCCATGGCGCTCGGCCAGGTAAGTCGCGTAGTAACCGCCCAGGGAGCTGCCGATCAGCAACGGCTGGCCCAGTTCGGCGACGGCGGACTCCAGTTGCGCCATGGCCTGGCGCGGATGGTGGTGCAGCGCAGGGACGCGCAGCTGATCGGCCAGCCCCAGGCGCTCCATGGCGGCCGTGAACTGGCGCGCCTTCTGCGAGCCGGGCGAACTGTTGAATCCGTGGATATAGAGGAATGCGGTCATGGGCCGGGAGGCTACAAGCTGCAAGTGGCATGCCGCAAGTGGGTCAGCGTCGCAAGGCGTTCGAAGCGTGACCGATCAATAACCCTTGATGCTGTAGTCGACTTCGAACTCGATGTCGGTCACCCGCGAAACGCCGGTTTCCACGCGACCATCGGGCAGCAGGCGCAGCCAGCGATAGCCCGGTGCAGGACTGTCGACACAGAAGTCCTCGCTGCCCGGCGTGAACTGCACGCAGGTGGACGGCGAGGCCAGCAGGCGCACGTCGCCGCGCATCCGGTCGATCTCCTGGTGCACGTGCCCCCAGAGCAGGCAGCGCACGTTCGGATGTCGGTCGAGCACGGCAAACAGCCGCTCCGGGTTGTAGATGCCGATACGGTCCATCCACTGGCTACCGATGGGCACCGGATGATGGTGGAAGCTGATCAGCAAGTGCTTGTCGGGCGCGGCCTGGATGGCACGCTCCAGCAAGTGGATCTGCTCGACGGTCATCTGCCCCGGCACCGCGCCGGGGATGGTGGAGTCCAGCAGGATCACCCGCCAGGCGCCAAGGTCGATCACCGGCTCGAGCAGGTCGGTGCCGGCAGCGGCTTCGCGCATCGGCCCCATCTCGTCGTGATTGCCGGGGAACCAGCGGATCGGTGCGGTGATCGGCGAGGTAATGGCGCGGAAACGCTCGTAGGACTCGACCGAGCCATCCTGGGAGAGGTCACCCGTGGCCAGCACCAGGTCGATCGCCGGTTGCTCCTCGCCCACCAGGCGTACCACCTGGCTCAGGCTGTCGGCAGTGTCCATGCCCAGCAGCCGGCCATTCTCTTCGGCGAACAGGTGACTGTCGGAAAGCTGGACGACCAGGACGGAATCGGAAGCGGTGGGCTGGGGCAATGCGCCTTCTCCTGTGAGGCGGGCGTGCGGGGATTCGTGACGAAGTATGGTGACAGGCGCCCCCCTGAGCAAACCGGGAAAGCGTCACAGATCACAGTTAGGGACACGAGTGTGCGATGGGCGGGCAGGATAACATGGCACGGGCATGCCATATCGCCATCATCGCAATTTCAGCGCTGCAGCACCGGCTCCAGCTCATGCCCGCAGGACAGGCAGTGGCTCAGCCATTCGCCGAGGAACTGGTTGAGCTGGTTCTTCTCGTCCGGCTGGTGCATGGCCTGGTTCGGGTAGGGGTAGATCGCCAGCAGGCGACGAGCCTGTTCGGCGCCGACTACCTCGGCCATGCGCGCATCGTGGTACACCCGCACTTCCAGCTTCGGCGCCGGCAGCCAGGGCAGGCCCAGCTCCTGGCGCACCTGCAGCACGGTGGTGTAGGGGCAGGCTTCGATCACATCCAGCGCCAGCACACCGAGCAGCCGCTCGCCTTCGCTGAGCGCCACGCGGCGCGAGACCTGGGTCTCGCGCATCTCCGGCAACAGGCGCATCAGGCGCAAGTAGTTCGCCTCGCAGGTCGCCTGCAGACCCGCCAGGTCGACGCGATAGCGCTCGCGCAGCAGATTCACACCCATAACCCCCTTACCTCGGCGCGGTTCAGCGCCAGCCATTGCAGGGCGAGCATGCTCGCCGCGTTGTTGATACGGCCGTCACGCACGGCCTGCAGTGCTTCTTCGAACGGCATGACGTGGACACGGATGTCCTCGCCCTCCTCCTCCAGCCCGTGGATACCCGACGCGTTGCTGCTGTCGCAGCGGCCGACGAACAGGTGCACCAGCTCGTTGCTGCCGCCAGGCGACGGCAGGTACTGGGCGATCGGCCAGAGTGCGCCGAGGGTCAGGCCGGCTTCTTCCACCGCTTCTCGGCGGGCGACCTCCTCGGGCTCCTCCTCCTTGTCGATCAGCCCGGCGACCAGCTCCATCAGCCAGGGATTGACCCCGGCGTCCATGGCGCCGATGCGGAACTGCTCGATCAGCACCACTTCATCGCGCTGCGGATCGTAGGGCAGCACGCACACGGCGTCGTGGCGCACAAACAACTCGCGCTTGAGCACCGGGCCCATGCCGCCAGCGAACTGGCGGTGCCGCAGATGCAGGCGGTCGACCTTGTAGAAGCCCTTGAAGCACTGTTCGCGCTTCTGGATCTCGATGTCCTGGGGGCCTGGCTTGAACGTTTCCGACATCCCGTTCCTACTCCCGTTCCTACTGACCGTACATTGAACTTCGCGCCATCCTATCGCGCCGCCGGAGCAGACGCAGCCTCTTTCGCGGGCCGCCGGGCGGCCGGATCGCTGTGACCGTCGCACACTGCCGTCGTTCACCGAAAGTGGTTCATACTCACCCGCCGAACCGGCAGCGCCGATGGCGGTCGAACCACTCCATTGCCGGCGAACGTCAACGACAAGGATTCCCATGCGACTTCTGAAACTTGCCGCCCTGGGCAGCATCTGCCTGTTACTGGGGGCGTGCCAGGGTCTGTTCAAGCCCTCGCTCGACGAGCCGCTTCCCGCGCAACACACCGCGTTCGAACACCCGAAGCCGGGGTGCCAGGGCGAGCAATGCCCGCTGTTCAACCTCGATACCGTCAGCTTCGACGACGAACCGGCGCTCAATGATGCGATCAACGCCCAGTTGCTCCAGCTGGCCCGCAACGGCGAAGGTGCGGCACCCGCCAGCCTGGATGTCTACGAGAAACGCTTCCTCGATTCGGCGCAGCCCGGCTGGAGTTCCTACCTGCAAGCGAAGATCCGCGAACAGCATGACGGTCTGGTGATCATCGAGCTGTCCAGCTACCGCTTCACCGGTGGCGAGTACGGCCAGCCTGGCCGCGCGTTCATCAATTATGATCGACGGATCCACAAGGTGCTCACCCTGCAGGACATTCTCCTGCCCGGCCAGGAGGACAACTTCTGGAAAGTGGCGCGCATGGCACACCAGGCGTGGATCCTGCAGAACAAGCTCGACGAGCAGGACCCAAACTTCTCGAAGAACTGGCCGTTCCAGCCGACCGAGCACTTCGCCCTGACCTTCGGCGCGATGACGCTCAAGTACGACATCGACCGCATCGCCCCGCATTCGGTCGGGCATCCGGAGCTGAAGATCCCCTACCCGCGCCTGAACGGCATCGTGAAGACCTACTACTTCCCGGGGCGTGGGGCGCAGTAAGTCTCGATCAGACTAGCCTGGGAGCCATCGCGGATTCGTCCGCGATCCACCGGCCGCTCAGGAGCGTTCCCGGTCGCGGGCTTGGCCCGCTCCTACATTTGGCGTGGAGCAATAGCTCAGCTTTTGTAGGAGCGGGCCATGCCCGCGAACAGCATCACGCCGAAGCCGGCCCCCTGGCACCAACGCGCCCCAGCAACAACTGCAGCACACCCGCCACCACCAGCGCCGGCAACGTCGCGCCCAGATCAGGCTGGTAGTTCGCCAGCAGGTGATACACCACGACACCACCACCCCAGGCGATCAGCGAACCCCAGCGCAGGCCATGGGGAATTGCGGCCGGCGCGCGGCGGCGCAGGACGAAGTGGTCGATCAGCACCACACCGAACAGCGGAGCGAACACCGAGCCGATCAGCAGCAGGAAGTTCTGGTACTGCTCCAGCGGCGCGAACCAGGCGATCAGGGTGCAGATCACGCCGATGGCCAGGGCCAGCAATTCGACCTTGAGCGGCAGCAGGATGCCGCTGGAAACCGCCGCCGAGTGGATGTCGGCGAAGGCTTTCTCCGACTCGTCCAGCAGGATCAGCAGCAGCGGTATGCCCATCCCGGCACCGGCCAGCGCCAGCAGCAGCGCATTGGCGTCGCTGCCCTGGGCGAACGCCAGGGTGTAGGCCACGCCCAGCCCCATCAGCCAGAAGCAGCCGATGAAGAAGCCCAGCGCCGCGCCGGTGAAGGTGTGCGCGGCGCGCTTGCCAAAGCGCGAGTAGTCGGCGATCAGCGGCAGCCAGGACAGCGGCATGGCGATGGCGATGTCGAAGCCCACGGCGAACGACAGCGAACCGTCGCCGGCCTTGGCCCAGAGCGCGGCCAGGTCGGCGCGCCTGAACAGGTCGAAGGTCAGCCAGATGCACGCGGCGAGCAGCAGCCAGATACCCCAGCGACGCAGCACGCGGCGCACGAAGGCGAGCGGGCCGGCGACCGCCAGCAGGGTCGCCAGGGCACCGAACACCAGGGTCCAGAGGGCCGGGTTGGTCCACAGGCTGCCTTCGCCGAAGGCACGGGTTGCCAGCAGGCTGGCGGCGTCGCGCATGACGATGATCTCGAAGGCGCCCCAGCCAATCAGTTGCATCAGGTTGAGCAGCGCCGGCAGCGCGGCGCCGTGGCTGCCCAGGCTCAGCTTGAGCGAGGCCATGGCGGACAGGCCGGTGTCAGTGCCGATCACCCCGGCGCTGGCCAGCAACAGCACCCCGACCAGGGTGCCGAGCAGGATCGCGCCGAGCGCGCCGGCCAGGCCCAGGCCCGGCGCCAGCAAGGCGCCGGTCTGCAGCACCATCAGGCCGATGCCCAGGGAGAACCAGAGGGAGAACAGGTCGCGCAGGCCGAGCACGCGCTGGGCGCTGCCCACGGCGGAAGTCGGTGAATAGTCGATGGCGGTAGTGGTCACGATGCGTGCAGGGCTCGAAGGTTGGATTAGGTTTTGTTGTTTTTCGTAGGAGCGAGCTTGCTCGCGAACGGTGCCCGCCGGCGGCTCCGCAGTTGGACTGTTCGCGAGCAAGCTCGCTCCTACAAGTCTGCCCACCCTTGTCGTCAAGGGTGAGCACGACCGGTCACACCTGCTTGTAGATCACCGAGCCTTCGTCCTTGAAGCGCGCAGCCTGCTCCTGGAAGCCGGCCTCGATGGCCTTCTGCTCGTCGGTCAGGCCATTCACCTTGGCGTAGTCGCGGACTTCCTGGGTGATCTTCATGGAGCAGAACTTCGGCCCGCACATGGAGCAGAAGTGCGCCACCTTCGCCGAGTCCTTGGGCAAGGTCTCGTCGTGGAAGGCGCGGGCGGTGTCCGGGTCCAGGCCGAGGTTGAACTGGTCTTCCCAGCGGAACTCGAAGCGCGCCTTGGAGACGGCGTTGTCGCGGATCTGCGCGCCCGGGTGGCCCTTGGCGAGGTCGGCGGCATGCGCGGCGATCCTGTACGCCATGATGCCGTCCTTCACGTCCTTCTTGTTCGGCAGGCCGAGGTGCTC
>CBIGPF010000131.1:0-17327 GCA_966191535.1 uncultured Pseudomonas sp.
ACCTGTTCCTGGAAGGGCCGGAGAGCCAGCGCTACAACGTGGCGGTGGTGCCGGAAACCGGCGGCGGCATGAGCCTGCGCGCGGCAATGCTGTTCTGAGGTTGGCGCGGCGTCGTGGACAGCGTCTAGTCTTGAAAGCTTCTCTCTGGACGACACCCCGATGCCGTTGCGCCTGCTGCTGATCTTCGTGTTCCTGTGCGTTTCCAGCGCGGCTCGGGCCGGGGAAGTGTTGCGCATCGCTGCCGACCGCTGGCCGCCCTATGCGGACCGTCAGCTACCCGGCAACGGCGTGGCGGTGCACCTGGTGCAGGCGGCGCTCAAGCGTGCCGGCTATGCCAGCGAATACGTCGAAGTGCCCTGGCCGCGCGTGCTGCATGGCGTGGCGAACGGCGAGTACGACCTGGTGGCGGACGCCTGGTATACGCCGGAGCGGGAATCCTTCGGCGTGTATTCCGAGCCCTACCTGGTCAATCGCGTGCGCCTGATCAAGCGTCAGGGTTCACCCATCACCTTCGGCAAGCTGGCCGACCTCTACCCCTACCGCATCGCCATGGTGCGCGGTTACGCCTATTCCGAGGCCTTCGACAACGACCCCAAGTTGCAGCGGATCCCGGTGTTCAGCTTCGTCAACGCCGCGTTGATGCTGCAGGCGGGCCGGGTGGACCTGACGCTGGAAGACGAGATCACCGCCCGCGTGCACTTCAACGGTGATCTGGCGGCGCTCAAGGGGCAGCTGGAGTTCCTGCCGGTGCCGCTGGCGGAGAACGGCCTGCACATCCTGGTCGGCCGCCACGTGCCGGATCACGCCGCCATTGTCGCGGCGTTCGACAAGGCGATCCGCGAGATGCGCGCCGACGGCAGCTACGACGAACTGATGCGCGAGCACGGGTTGTAGCGGTCGCCGCACTCACTGGAAGTCGGGTTACCGAGGGTTCTCTTTCCGCCGAAGGGATTGGGGTGGGCGCGAGCTCTAAGCGTCCCCTGTAGGCGCGGGCCATGGCCGCGATCGCGCGCGTGGCGCGCTCCCGCTGGTTCGCGTCAGGCGGCTTCGGCCTGTTCCGCGCCGATATCCTTCTTCAGCAGGTGCGCCGCCAGGGTGCGCAGCGGCGTGAGCTGTCGGCAAATGAGTGCCAGTTGGGTCTGCACGAGACGGTGGGCGTCGTCCTGTTCCTCGGGCAACTCCTCCAGGCGCTTGGCCAGGTCGTCCTCGGCGTCGCTGTAGATCTCCACCGGGCGTCGCTCATTCAGGCGCGCAGCGATGTCGTCGAGGCTGCTGGTCAGGCGCTCGGCGGCTTCGGCGATCAGGTCGTCGTTGACGTCCGGCGGCAGCTGGTTGCGGTGCGCGCCGAGGGCGGAGAGGTAGCTGAGCAGGGTGTGGGACAGCACCAGGAAACGGAAGCCGATCTCCGCGTCCTTCCGGAAGTGTCCAGGCTCCAGCAGCATGTTCGACAGCGTGGTGGAGAGCGTCGCGTCGGCGTTGTGTGCGTTGCGCCGGGCGGTGCGGTAGGCAAGGTCGTCGCGCTTGCCGTTGGCGTACTGCTGCATGATCTCGCGCAGGTAGCGGCTGTTGCAGGCCAGGGTGCCGCCCACCAGGCGATGCAGGCTGCGCCCGTGCCAGTCGGGCAGCACCAGGAACACCGCGATGCCGGCGATCAGCGCGCCGAGCAGGGTGTCGAACAGGCGCGGCAGGATCAGGCCGTAGCCATCGCCCACCTGGTTGAAGCAGAACAGCACCAGCAGCGTGATCGCCGCCGTCGCCAGCGTGTAGCGCGTGCTCCGCGTGGCGAAGAAGGCGACCCCGGCGACCACCGCCAGCAGCGACTGGATCAGCGGATTGGGGAACAGGTCGATCAGTGCCCAGCCGGCCACCAGACCGACCAGCGTGCCGAGGATCCGCTGCACCAGGCGGATGCGCGTCGCGCCGTAGTTCGGCTGGCAGACGAACACCGTGGTCAGCATGATCCAGTAGCCCTGGGTCGGGTGGATCAGGTGCAGCATGCCGTAGCCGGCGGCCAGCGCCAGCGACAGGCGCAGCGCGTGGCGGAACAGCAGCGAGGTCGGCGAAACCTGCAGGCGGATGCGCTCCAGCGCATCCTTGAACGAGCGTGGCGAACGGTCCAGCAGGGTGCTGTCCTGCTCGTCGTCGAGTGCATCGGGGTTGCTCGCGCCGCTGAGCTTGCGGTCCAGGGTGGTGAGGTTGGCCGCCAGCGCGCCGAGCGAGCGCAGCAGTCCGCGCCAGGCCGGGTTGCCCTGCTGGCGAAGGTAGTCCAGCGAAGCATTGAGATCGGCCAGGGCCAGTTCACTGTCGTTGTAGTCGAACGGCTGGCGCAGCTGGATCGCCTTCGCCAGCGCCTTGCACGCCTTGCCCTGCTGGTTGAGCAGGCGCTGGCAGCGGAACAGCACGTCGCTGTGGAAGAAGGCTTCGGCCAACTGGTTGTACGGATAGTGCGAGGAGCTGGCGCGCTCGTGGACGTCCTGGGCGATGAAGTAGAGCTTCAGGTAGCGGCTGATCTTCGGGCTCGGCCGCCCGTGGGACAGGCGTGCAAGGATGGTTTCCTTGGCCTGGTTGAGCGCGACCACGACCCGGCCATTCTGTCGCGCCAGGGCCAGGCGCTGGGCTTCCACGTCGAGCTGGCGCAGCGGCTCCAGCAGGGTCGACTTGATCTTCAGGTACTCGCCCAGCTCGAGGAACAGTTTCGCCAGGCTCTGCTGCACCGGCTGGTTGGCAAACAGCGCGTTCCACAGCACCGAG
The DNA here is from genome assembly GCA_966191535.1 of uncultured Pseudomonas sp. GTDB lineage: Bacteria > Pseudomonadota > Gammaproteobacteria > Pseudomonadales > Pseudomonadaceae > Pseudomonas. The sequence continues at coordinate 2,752 of CBIGPF010000131.1, forward strand.
AGCAATCCGTACCAGCCCGCGCCGGCCACCAGCAGCAGCGGTTCGCGCCAGAAGTCGGTGGGCGTGCCGCCGCGCTGGTCGACGCCGATCATGGTGTAGATCGACAGGATCAGGGTGGCCGAGGCGATCGCCGCATAGCGCTCGCCCAGGGCGCCGAGCAACGTCATGGCGAACGTGGAAAGCGCCAGCCCGGCGACGAACAGCGGCGGGTAGGGGAACAGCAATTCCACGGCCAGCGAGGCGATGGTGAAGCAGGCCAGTGTCACCAGCAGCGCCTGCAGGCGGCCCAGCCAGTGGTCGTCGGTTTCCGCCAGGGCGCTGGCAATGACCCCGAGGAACAGCGGGATCACCAGCTCCGGCCGACCCTGCAGCCAGCACGCGAGCATGACCCCGCTGAGGGCGACGAACACCCGCAGGCTGTAAGCGAACTTGTCCAGCGCCCAGAGGCGCCGCAGAGACTGGAGCAGTGGGGAGGAAAACATGCGCGTGCGGGACTTCCGGATGTCTGCCGCTCAGACTAGCGGATCGCTCCGGGCGCGGCTATCGCGAGCGCGACAGACCTTGGTGTTGGTGGCGTCGAGTGCGGGAACCCGCACCGCAGCTCCCTGTAGGAGCGCCATTCGCGCGATCGCGGGCATGGCCCGCTCCTACAGGGGGAATGACGTCAGAGGATGCGCGCTTTGAACGAGCGACCCTTGATCTTGCCTTCGTTGAAGTGCTTCAGCGCCTGCTTGGCGACATCACGCTCCACGGCGACGAAGGCCTGGAAGTCGAAGATGGCGATCTTGCCGACCTGGGTGCCCTTGAGCCCGGCGTCGCCGGTCAGTGCACCGAGGATATCGCCGGGGCGCAGCTTGTCCTTGCGGCCGCCCGCGATGGAGAGGGTGGTCATCGGCGGCAGCAGCGGGGTGTCGTTGGCCTTGAGGAAGTCGATGCGTTCCCAGTTCAGCGGCGCGCCCTGCAGGTCCTCGATGGCCTGCGCGCGGTTGGCTTCGGCGGGAGTGACCAGCGACAGCGCCAGGCCCTTTTCGCCAGCACGGCCGCTGCGGCCGATACGGTGAATATGGATCTGTGCATCGCGCGACAGTTCGACGTTGATCACCGCTTCCAGCGCGGCGATATCCAGCCCGCGCGCGGCTACGTCGGTGGCGACCAGCACGCTGCAGCTGCGGTTGGCGAACATGGTCAGCACCTGGTCGCGCTCGCGCTGCTCCAGGTCACCGTGCAGCGCCAGGGCGGAAATCTTGCGGGCATTCAGTTGCTCCACCACTTCCATGCACTGCTGGCGGGTATGGCAGAAGGCGACGCAGGACTGCGGGCGGAAATGCTGAAGCAGGCGGACGACGGCATCGAGACGCTGCTTGGGATCGATCTCGTAGAAATGCTGTTCGATCTGGCTGTCGTCGTGCAGCGCCTCCACTTCCACGCGCTCGGGGTTCTTCAGGAACTTCGCTGCCAGTTGATCGATGCCGTCAGGGTAGGTGGCGGAAAACAGCAGGGTCTGCCGGCGCGTCGGAGCCTGGCCGATGATGTCGGCGATGCTGTCGTAGAAGCCCATGTCGAGCATGCGGTCGGCTTCGTCGAGTACCAGGGTATTCAGGCCGTCGAGCTTCAGGGTGCCGCGGCGCAGGTGCTCCTGGATCCGCCCCGGCGTTCCGACCACCACGTGGGCGCCGTGCTCCAGCGAGCCGATCTGCGGGCCGAAGGGCACGCCGCCGCAGAGGGTCAGCACCTTGATGTTGTCGGCGGCGCGGGCCAGGCGACGGATCTCCTTGGCGACCTGGTCGGCCAGCTCGCGGGTCGGGCACAGCACCAGCGCCTGGCGGTCTTGCCGCTGCCGGTCTTGGCCTGGGCGATCAGGTCGCGGCCCTTGAGGATCGCCGGGAGGGCGGCGGCCTGGATCGGCGTCATCTCGCGATAGCCGAGAGAGTCGAGGTTGGCCAGCAGGTCGGCCGACAGCGCGAGGCTGGAAAATGCAGAGGTGGTCACGAAGGGAGCCCGGGTGAATCCATATGGCCGCGCAGTGTAGCAGGAGAGCACCCTCAGGAGGGCTGGGAAGCTGATATGGCAGGGGTTTGAGGCCACTCGTCCGAATTTCCCGAAGTGCCGCTCGGTGGTTTTTTCAAGAGATTCGCTTTCCGCAGATTTTTGTCGTAGAGTTTCCGGACTGTGTTTGCATGGGTCGCCGTCGATCGTGACCTGATGCGGTCGGTTATTCCACCCCGTCCTGCTCGACTCCTTGTAACTCCTTGCAACTCAGTTCCTGGCCATTCGTGGCTAATTTTAAAAATACGTTCCAAGGAGAACACCATGTCGAATCGTCAGAACGGCACCGTCAAGTGGTTCAACGAGACCAAAGGCTACGGCTTCATTACCCCGGAAAGCGGCCCGGACGTGTTCGTACACTTCCGCGCTATCGAAGGTAACGGCTTCAAGACCCTGGCCGAAGGGCAGAAGGTCACCTTCGAAGTCGTGCAGGGCCAGAAAGGCATGCAGGCCGAGCGCGTACAGGTAGCCTAAAGCGCTTCCTGGCGTCAGCCAAGAAACCCCGGGTGGAAACATCCGGGGTTTTTTATTGCCTATGTTCTTATTGCCTATAGTGCCGCCATCGATTTTCCGGAGCCGCCATCCATGCCATCGCCCGCCTTCCGCCTGCTGCTCGCCGGCCTGCTCGTCTCGGGCAGCGCCCTGGCCGCCGACGCGCCCGCACCGCCCACTACCTGGGGCTGGGTGGAGACGCTCATGTTGATGCCCGAGCAGGCGCCGCTCAAGGCCAAGCTGGATACCGGTGCGCAGACCTCGGTGATGGACGCGCGCAACATCACCCGGATCAAGAAGAACGGTGAGCGCTGGGTGCAGTACGACGTGATGCTCACGGACCCGGCCACCGGCAAGGAGCAGCGCCTGCCCTTCGAGCGGCGCGTCGAGCGCGTGCTCAAGTTCAAGACCGAGAGCGGTGTCGAGCGCAGCCCGGTGGTGCTGATGGACGTCTGCCTGGGCGGCAAGGTCTACCGCGAGCAATTCACCTTGCGTGATCGCCAGACCCTGGATTATCCGGTGCTGCTCGGCCGCCGTACTCTGGAGCACCTGGGCGCGGTGGATGCCTCGAAGACCCAGACCGTCGCCCCCACCTGCAAGCCCTGATCAGTGCTCGTCGACACCATGCTCCGGCTCGACCCGGCGGGGCGTGGTGCGGCCGTCCTCGGCATTGAGCTGGAAGAAGATCGCCGCCGCCAGCATCGAGAGGATGCCGACGCTGAAGTAGGTCGCGTGGAAGGCCGACAGCACGTCGCCCTGCGCGCTTTCCTGATCGCCATTGAAGCCGCCCAGCAGTGCTGCCGCGCAGGCGATGCCCATGCCGATGGACAGCTGCATGACCACCGAGAGCAGGCTGTTGCCGGCGCTGGCGTTGTCGTCGCGCAGGTCGATCAGGGTCAGGGTATTCATCGCGGTGAATTGCAGCGAGTTGATCCCGCCAAGCACCGCCAGTTGCACCAGCAGCAGCACGTAGGGTGTGTTCTGGTCCACCAGGCCGAGGCTGGCGATCATCGCTCCCAGCAGCAGCGTGTTGCCCACCAGCAGCTTGCGGTAGCCGAACAGGTCCAGCAGCGGCCGCGCCAGCGACTTGATCACCATGGCCGCCAGGGCCATCGGGATCATCGTCATGCCCGCCCGTGACGGCGAGAAGCCCAGCCCGATCTGCAGCAGCAGCGGCGTGAGGAAGGGCAGGGAGCCGCTGCCCAGGCGCGCGAACAGGTTGCCCAGTACGCCCACCGCGAAGGTGCGGGTACGGAACAGCGCCGGCGGGAACAGCGGCGATTCGATGCGCAGTGCGCGCAACCAGTAGGCCGCCAGCAGCACCAGGCCGCCCACCAGCAGCAGGACCACGCGCACGTGGGGCATGTGCAGTTCGCCCAGGCCTTCCAGGGCGATGGTGATCAGCACCATGGCGCCGCCAAATAGCAGGAAGCCGATCGAGTCGAAGCGTGTCGCGCGTACGCCGCGCAGGTCCGGCATCAGGCGCAGGGCGACGATGAAACCGAGCAGCCCCACCGGCAGGTTGATCAGGAAGATCCAGTGCCAGCTGGCGTACTCAACCAGCCAGCCGCCCAGCGTCGGGCCGGTCAGCGGACCGAGGAGACCGGGGATGGTGACGAAGCTGAGGATGCGCACCAGCTCCGTGCGCGGGTAGACCCGCAGGATCACCAGGCGCCCCACCGGCATCATCAGTGCGCCGCCGATGCCCTGCACCACACGGGCGCCGATCAGGGTGCCGAGGCTGGGCGATAGCGCGCAGAGCAGCGAGCCGAAGCTGAACAGGAAGATCGCGAAGAGAAATACCCGTCGCGTGCCGAAGCGGTCGGAAATCCAGCCGGAGGAGGGGATCAGCAGCGCCACGGTGAGCAGGTAGGCGATCACCACGCCCTGCATGCGCAGCGGGTCTTCTTCCAGCGAGCGGGCCATGTTGGGCAGCGCGGTGTTGAGGATGGTGCCGTCCAGGGCCTGCATGAAGAAGGCGATGGCCACCAGCCAAGGCAGCAGGCGAGCCACGCGGGGCGTGAGGATGAAGGGTTCGCTCATGGTCGGTCCGTCGGGCGGGAATGGCTCTAGCTTAGGGAATCTTTGGCGATCACGGGAAAAAACGCCGCTCCTGCGCTGCGAAGATTGTCCGGCAGTGGCGGGGGACGTGATTGGACGAATGACCTTTTGCCGGTGCCGCGATGCGATGGGGCGCGGAAAGCGCCCGGGACTCAGGCCATTCGTGCCGGGCTCACCGAGCCGCCTTTTCGCGTCATCGCGCGGGCCACGGCGGAACAATGCCTCGGCGTTCCGGTCGATATGGCGTTCCGTATCTCCCAGGAGTCAGCGATGTCCGTCAAACCCCGTGTCACGCTCGCACTGGCCGCCCTGCTGGCGGCTTCCTCCGCATTTGCCTTCAACCTGGGTGACGCCGCCAAGGCGGTGTCCGGTGCGACAGGCTCCGATACCTCGCGCGTCGCTTCCACGCCGCAGACCAGCGGCCTGCTCGATGCCCTGACCGGCCAGCTCGGTGTCAGCGACGAACAGGCGCTTGGCGGTACCGGCGCACTGCTCGGCCTGGCGAAGAACAAGCTCAGCACCACCGACTACTCGCAACTGGCGAAGACGGTTCCCGGCCTCGACAAACTCACCGGCAGCAGCGCGCTGGGTGGCCTCGGCGGCCAACTCGGCAACCTCGGCGGCGGGGCGTCCAGCGGCCTGCTGGGCAATGTCAGCAGCATGGGCGATGTGAGTAAGGCGTTCGGCGCTCTGGGGATGGACCAGGACATGACCGGGAAATTCTCCAGCGTGCTGCTCGACTACCTCGGCAAGCAGGGCCTGAACAGCGACCTGCTCGGCACTCTGGGCAGCCTCTGGGGCACCGGCGCCTGATATCCGCCGGCCGGCGCGGAACCGCCGCGCGGCCCCTCGGTCCTATCGACGATCCGGCCCTGTCCTAGGGCCGGACATCCGCTTTCCGGAGCCGTCGATGCCCACCCGTTCCGTCGTCTTCCTGGCCGCCGCCTGGCTGGCCGCCTCCCCGGTGTTCGCCGCCACTTTTACCGAGACCAGCGAGCCCGTCACCGAGACGCAGAGCGTGCCGCCTTCGGCCGGTGCGCTGCTGGGCAATCTCACGCGGCAGTTGGGTGTCAGCGAGCAGCAGGCCATCGGCGGCACCGGCGCCTTGCTGGGGCTGGCGATGAACAGCCTGAAGGAAACGGATACGGCGCAGTTGCAGAAGTCCCTGCCCAACCTTGGCCAACTCGCCGGCAGCAGCTCGCTGGGCGATCTGGGTGGGGCGCTGGGTGGTTTCGGTGGGTTGGGCAACGCCGCGGCGCTGCTCGGCGGGATCAACAATCTGCAGGACGTCGACCAGATATTCAGCGTGCTGGGCATGGACCAGTCGATGATCGGCCGTTTCGCCGGGGTGATCCTCGACTACTTCACCGAGCAGGGCCTGAGCAGCCAGTTGCTCGGTACGCTCGGCGGTCTCTGGGGAACGCCGGCAGCCCCGCTGACGCCGGCTGCGCCGGTGGCCGGGCGCGGCGCGTAAGCTGCGTCAGAACGCCTGGCGCAGCTGTTCGATACGGGCATCCTTCTGCTCCCACAGCTGCGACACCCAGTCCTGCACGTACTGGCGAAATTCCGCATCGTTCTCGTAATTGCCCTGCCACAGTGCGGGGTCGATCTCGCGGGACTGGATGTCGACGATCACCCGCGGTACGCGCCCGCACAGCAGGTCCCAGAAGCCCGGTCGCGGGCCTTTTGGATAGACCAGGGTGACGTCCAGCAGGGTATCCAGCTGCTCGCCGAGCGCCGCGAGCACGAAGGCCACGCCGCCGGCCTTGGGGCGTAGCAGGTTCTGGTAGGGCGACTGCTGCTGGGCCTGCTTGGCCGGGGTGAAGCGCGTGCCTTCGAGGTAGTTCACCACGGTCACCGGCATGCGCTTGAACTTCTCGCAGGCGGCCTTGGTGATTTCCAGGTCCTTGCCCTTGAGTTCCGGGTGCTTTTCCAGGAAGGCCTTGCTGTAGCGCTTCATGAAGGGGTAGTCGAGCGCCCAGAAGGCCAGGCCGAGGAACGGCACCCAGATCAGCTCCTTCTTCAGGAAGAACTTGAAGTAGGGCGTCTTGCGGTTGAACGCCTGCACCAGCGCCGGGATGTCGACCCAGGACTGGTGGTTGCTGATCACCAGGTAGGAGGTGTCGCCGCGCAACTGGGCGGCGCCGCGGATGTCCCAGACGGTCGGGGTCATCAGGGCGAAGATCGCCTTGTCGATTTCCGCCCAGGTCTCGGCGATCCACATCACCCCGCGCGAGCAGGCGTCCTTCGCGGCCTGGCCGGGAATGATCAGCTTGAGCAGCGCGATCAGCATCATGGGTCCGATCAGGATCACGGTGTTGAGCAACAGCAGGAGGCTGGCGATGACGCCGGCCAGCGTTTGCAGAGGGCGTGCCCGCATGAGGTCCTTTCCTTGTGCGACGGTGGCGCGGCCATGATACGCAGACAATTGTTCCGGCCCAAGCGGTGCGGGTATGGCGAACCAATGGCCGCCGTGCTAGTCCTATGCGACGTATTCCACCCCCGGAGATCTCGCGTGAAACGCGCCCTCGCTCTGCTTTCCCTTCTCGCTTTGCCCGGCCTTGCACTGGCCGCCGAGACCAAGCTCTACGGCCGCTACGAATGGGTCAGCCTGCCCGAGCTCGACCAGACCCTGCAGGCCAAGATGGACACCGGCGCGTATACCTCCTCGCTGTCGGCCAAGGACATCCAGATCTTCCAGCGTGACGGCGAGGACTGGGTGCGCTTCAAGCTGGCCACCAAGGACGGCGGTGACTCGGTGTACGAGCACAAGTTGTCGCGCATCTCGAAGATCAAGAACCGCTCCGAGACCGGTGGCGAGGATGAGGAGGAAGAAGCCAGCCCCGGTCTCAGCCAGCGTCCGGTGATCGAGCTGCCGGTGTGCCTGGGTGGCGACCAGCGCACCATCGAGGTCAACCTCACCGACCGCAGCCACTTCAACTACCCCTTCCTGATGGGGACCAAGGGCCTGCGCAAGTTCCATGTCGCGGTGAACCCGGCCGAGCGCTTCGTGGCCGGCAAACCGAGCTGCTCCTGATCCTCGATTGACGCGGCGCGGGGCATGATGGACCCTTCCGGGACTTTCCCGGGAATCGGAATCCCATGCCCCATATCCTCATCGTCGAAGATGAAGCCGCCATCGCCGACACCCTGCTCTATGCCCTGCAGGCCGAAGGTTTCGAGACGACCTGGCTGAACCTCGCCGGCACCGCCCTCGAACGCCTGCAGCGCGATGCCTTCGACCTGGTCATCCTCGACGTCGGCCTGCCCGACATCAGCGGCTTCGAAGCCTGCAAGCAACTGCGGCGCTTCTCCGACGTGCCGGTGATCTTCCTCACCGCGCGCAATGCCGAGATCGATCGCGTGGTGGGCCTGGAGATCGGCGCCGACGACTATGTGGTCAAACCCTTCAGCCCCCGCGAAGTTGCCGCGCGGGTGAAGGCCATCCTCAAGCGCACCGCGCCGCGCGAAGCGGCTGCCCAAGCGCCCGTCGGCAACGGCCCGTTCGAGGTGGACGAGGAACGCTTCCAGATCCGCTACCACAGCCACTCGCTGGCCCTGACCCGCCACGAATTCCGCCTGCTGCAGACGCTGCTGGCACGGCCCGAACGCGTCTTCAGCCGCGAGCAGTTGCTCGATGCCCTGGGTGTCGCCGCCGACGCGGGCTATGAGCGCAACGTCGACAGCCACATCAAGAGCCTGCGCGCCAAGCTGCGCCAGGTCGCCCCCGCCGCCGAACCTATCCAGACCCATCGCGGCCTGGGCTACAGCTACGCGCCGGACAAGAGCTGATGCGCCTGTCGCTGCGGATCTTCCTGGTCTACTTCTTCTTCGTCGGGCTGACCGGCTGGTTCGTCCTGCGCACGGTGATGGACGAGATTCGCCCCGGCGTGCGGCAGTCCAGCGAAGAGACGCTGGTGGATACCGCCAACCTGCTGGCCGAGATTCTCCAGGCCGACGTGAAGCGCGGCACCCTCGACCAGAGCCGACTGCCGGCGATGCTCCGCGCCTATGGCGCACGCAGTCCGCAGGCAGACATCTGGGGTGTGAACAAGACGGCGGTGAATCACCGAATCTATGTCACCGACGCGCGCGGCATCGTCCTGCTGGACTCCCTCGGCCAGGCGGTGGGCCAGGATTATTCGCGCTGGAACGACGTTTATCGAACCCTGAACGGCCAGTACGGTGCGCGCTCCAGCCGTGAGTCGGCAGACGATCCGGAGTCCTCGGTGATGTACGTCGCCGCGCCGATCCGCGACGGCGAGAAGATCATCGGCGTGGTTTCGGTCTCCAAGCCCAACCGCACGCTGCAGCCCTATATCGATCGCTCGCAGCGTCGCTTGGCGTGGCTCGGCGCCGGGCTGATCGTGCTTGGACTGCTGGTCGGCGCGGGGTTGTCCTGGTGGCTGAGCCGCTCGCTGGATCGCCTGACCCGCTACGCCCAGGCCGTCAGCGAGGGCCAGCGCGCGGAGCTGCCGCGCTACCGCGGTGGCGAGATGGCGCAGCTGGCCGGCGCGGTGGAGCACATGCGCGTGCAGCTCGAGGGCAAGGACTACGTCGAGCGCTACGTGCATACCCTGACCCACGAATTGAAGAGTCCGCTGGCGGCGATCCGTGGCGCGGCGGAATTGCTCGAAGGCGAGATGCCTGCCGAGCAGCGCGCGCGCTTCGTCGGCAACATCGCCGGGGAGAGCGAACGCCTGCAGCAATTGATCGAGCGCCTGCTGAACCTCGCCCAGGTGGAGCAACGCCAGGGACTGGAGGAGCATGTGCCGGTGGCGTTGCACGAGCTGGCGAATGAGCTGATCGATGAGCGCATGGTCCGTGTGCAGAGTGTGCAGTTGGAGAATGCGATCCCGCAGCAGGCAAGCGTGGTGGGCGAGCGTTTCCTGCTGCAACAGGCGCTGGGCAACCTCCTGGACAATGCGCTGGATTTCACCTCGGCCGATGGCGTGATTCGCTTCGAAGCGCAGCCTGACGGCGAGGGCTGGCGGGTGGAGTTGTTCAACCAGGGCGAAGCCATTCCGGAGTTCGCCCTGCCGCGCCTGACCGAGCGTTTCTATTCGTTGCCGCGCCCGACGAGTGGGCGCAAGAGCACCGGCCTCGGCCTCAACTTCGTCGCCGAAGTGGCGGCGCTGCATGGCGGTGAATTGCGCGTGGAAAACGTCGACGGCGGCGTGCGCGCGAGCCTGCGGTTGCCCCAATAGGAGCGAGCTTGCTCGCGAACAAGCCCCGCTGCGAATTCGGTTCGCGAGCAAGCTCGCTCCTACGAAGAGCCGAAACCACATAAAACCCACACAGTCTCCACATTCCGCCCCGAGCGCTTCCACGCGCTGGCTCCAGGCTTGCTCCGTCGTCCACCTACGGAGAACCCTCGATGATCCGCCACCTCGGCATCAAGCTCGGCGCCATTGCGCTGTTGATCGTCCTCTTGCTCATCCCCCTGCTGATGATCGACGGCCTGGTCGACGAGCGTCAGAACTACCGCGACGAAGTCCTGCAGGACATCGCCCGCAGCGCCAGCTACAGCCAGCAGCTCACCGGCCCGCTGGTGGTCGTGCCCTACACCCGCACCATCCGTGGCTGGCGGCTGGACAAGACGAGCCAGCAGCGCGTGCTGCAGGAGCGCGAGGTGCGCGGGCGGCTGTACTTCCTGCCGGAAGTCTTCAGTCTCGATGGGCAGATGCGCACCGAGCTGCGCCATCGCGGTATCTACGAGGCGCGCCTGTTCCATGCCGACAGCCAGGTCAGCGGCCGCTTCGTGCTGCCGGCCAACTACGGCATCACCAGCGACCTGGGCAGCTACCGTTTCGACGACCCGCTGCTGGCCGTGGGTATCAGCGATGTGCGCGGCATCGAGAACGCACCGAAGCTGAAGGTCGGCGACGAGCTGCGTGACTTCCAACCGGGTACCCAGAGCCAGTTCCTCGGCAACGGCGTGCACGCCGTGCTGCCGATCAAGGCGAGTGATCACGAGCAGCGTTTCGACTACGCCTTCGAGCTGTCGCTGCTGGGCAGCAGTCGCCTGGACATCACTCCGGTCGGCCGCGACAGCCAGGTCAACCTGGTTTCCGACTGGCCGCATCCGAGCTTCGGCGGCGAGTTCCTGCCCACCGAGCGCAGCGTCAGCGACCAGGGCTTCAGCGCGCGCTGGCGCACCAGTTTCTTCGCCACCAACCTGGAGGACCAGCTGCGTGCCTGCACCGCGCCGGCCCAGGCGGATGTCGCCCGCGCGGTCGAGGCAGTCGATCCGGAGGCCTCGCGTGTCAGCTCCGCCGAGTGCAGTGAATTCGGCCAGCACCGCTTCGGCGTGGCGCTGGTGGACCCGGTGGACCAGTACCTGAAGACCGACCGTGCGGTGAAGTACGCGCTGCTGTTCATCGTCCTCACCTTCGCCGGCTTCTTCCTCTTCGAAGTGCTCAAGCGCCTGTCGGTACACCCCATCCAGTACGCGCTGGTGGGCATGGCGCTGGCGCTGTTCTACCTGCTGCTGCTGTCGCTCTCCGAGCATGTCGGCTTCGAACTGGCCTACCTGCTGTCCGCTGGCGCCTGCGTCGGGCTGATCGGCTTCTACCTCTGTCACGTGCTGCACAGCCTGTGGCGTGGCGCCGGGTTCAGCGTCGGTCTGGCCGGTCTCTACGGGATGCTCTACGCGCTGCTCAGCGCCGAGGACTACGCGTTGCTGATGGGCTCGCTGCTGCTGTTCGGCGTGCTCGGCGGTGTGATGGTGCTGACCCGCCACCTGGACTGGTACGGCATCGGCAAGCCCCGTGCTGATGACCTGGAATTTTCCCTGGAAGACGTGCGCGTGCAGCGCTGAGGAGAACCGAAATGCCCAACCTGATGCGTTTTTCCCTGTGCCTGTTCGCCGGTCTGCTGATCAGTGGCCTGTGCCTGCCGGTGCTGATGCTGCTCGGCCGTTTCGACTGGATCGCCCTGCTGGTGGCTACCGGCAAGCCGCTGGCGCACCTGGTGCTGTTGCTGCCCGGCGATCCGTGGACGCAACTCACCGGCGTCGAGGACGCGGCGAACAATCCCCATGTGCGCTCCTTCCTGGAAATGTGCATGGGCGTGGGCCAGCTCGGCCTGTTGCTGTCGCTGCCGATCTACCGGCTGGGGAGGGCGTCGTGAGTGCCTGGAGTGGATTGCGCGAGGATCGCGAGCTGGGACGGCGGCTGGCGCGGCGGATTGCCGGGTTGTTCGAGCAGGGGCTGGAGCGGCGCGCGGTGCGCGATGAGCGGTTCCAGCGGCGGGTGGTGCGGCACAGTCAGCCGAGGGCGAGGAGCTGGCGTGCCAGGCTGCCGCTCATCCCGCCCCTCTCCAACCGGGAGAGGGCGCTGGGTGGGGCGGGCTGGCGGGTGTGGAGCACACCGGCCCGCGGGCTGAGCTGAATCAGCCCGGCACCGTCGCCTGCATCGACGGGCGCTGGCAGACCTCGGCGAACCATCGGGCCAGTTGCGGGTGGTCGGCGCGCCAGTCCCAGTGCGGCTGGCGGAAGTCCAGGTAGCCCAGGGCGCAGGCCACGCCGATGGCGGCGACGTCGAAGCGACCGGTCAGTTCGGCACAGGCCGGGCCGTCGAAGTACGCGAGGGTGCGGACGATCTTCAGCTGCTGGTTGTCCAGCCAGGCGTCCCAGTGCTTTTCCTGCGGGCGCATGGCGGTTTCGTAGCGGATCAGCACGGCGGCATCGAGCACCGCATCGGCCAGCGAGGCAAGGGTGAGACGGCGCCAGCGCTCTGCACCATCACGGGGAATCAGCGGCGCGCCGTCGTGCTGCTGGTCGAAGTACTCGAGAATCACCCGGCTGTCGTGCAGGGTCTGGCCATCGGCCAGGCGCAGCGCGGGAATCTTGCCGGCCGGGTTGTCCTGCAGCACGCCGGCGTCCGGCGCGATGGGCGTGTGGACGGCGGCGTACAGGTCCACGGCGTCGATCTGGCCGGTCTCGTGCAGCAGGACCATGACCTTGCGCACGAAGGGCGAAGCGGCGGCGTGGAACAGGACGGGACGGGTACTCATCGACAGCAACTCCTGGGGTTCGGTCATCGGTTCAATCGTGGATCTGCACCAGGCGGTCGGTGCCGGATTCGGCGCCCCACACCTCGCCGGGCCGGCCCATCAGCTGGCGGACGTTGGCGTGCTCCTGGTCGCTCGGGAAGACGGTGAAACGCTCGCTCTGCGGGTCGAAGCGCAGCAGCGCGTTGCTGGCGAAGTCGCTCAGCCACACCTGGTCCATGGCATCGACATAGACCGCGTAAGGCTGCGGATGATCGCCCGGCAGCTTCCAGGTTTTCCACTGGTTGTCGCTGGGGTCGAAGCGCGCAAGGCTCCCCGCGCTCCACTGGCTGACCCATAGCCGGCCCACCGAATCGGCCCAGAGGCGGCGCGGGCCGCCGTCCCGGGTGGGGGATTCATAGGTGGTGGCGCCCGCAGTGATGTCGTCGATCTGGCCGATGTAGTTGCCCGCCAGCGAGGCGTACCAGATGCCGCCGTCCGGTGCCACGGCGATGCCATACGGCCCCTTGCCGCGCGGTGCCGGCCAGACCTTCATTTCGCGGCTGTTCGGATCAAGGCGGCCATAGACCCCGTTCTGTCCGGTGAACCACAGCACGCCATCATCATCGAATACCGCAGTGTTGAGGTTGGCGTTGGCGACCTCCCTGGGCAGTGGAATGACCTCGATACCCAGCCGCTGCGCGTCGACGTGGATGATGGCGTTGCGGCCGCTGTCGGTGATCCAGGCATCGCCGTTGCCGTCGGCGACCACGCCGTGGGGGCTGGAGCCCTTGCCGAGGCTGATCTGCTCGGTCTGCCCGGTCTGTGGATCGAGGCGGCCGAGCACGCCGAGCTTCTGCGCGGTGTACCAGACCTTGCCATCGTCGGTGGGGGCTACGTCGTGCGGACCGGAGCCCTTGGGCAGGTCGAAGTACTTCACCTCGGCAGCAGGTGCACCGGTGGTCAGCAGCAGGCCGGCGAGGAACAGGGGCAGGACGCGGAGCATGGGGCTCTCCTTGGCAGAGTCCGATGGGTGATGAGACTGTACGCCGGTCAGTGTGGCCGACGAAACGAAGGAGAACGGGGTGTGACGACGATTTCCGTACGCGGGGCGGCCTGCCGCCAGGGTTCACCGGTGAACGACGATGCCATCGGCTACACCGCGCAGGCGGCCTGGGTGCTGGACGGTGCGACCAGTCTCGGGCAGGGGCTGGTGGGTGGCGAGAGCGATGCGCGCTGGCTGGCGCAGAGCGCCAATGCGCATCTGCAGCGGCTGCTGGAAGAGCGGCCGTATCGACCGACCAGCGACTTGCTGGCGCACTTGCAGGCGGGTATCGCCGCGGATTTCCAGCGCGATGCCGGCGTGCCGGTGAGCCTTGATCTCGCGCTGCCGACCGCCTGCCTGAGCCTGCTGCGGGTGCTGGGCGATGGTTCGCTGGAGCTGCTCAACCTCTGTGATACCTGCATCCACCTGGCCTGGGATGACGGCCACGTCGAGAGCTTCGGCGACACGCCGCTGGAGGAGATCGATCGCCAGTCGGTGCAACGCCTGCTGGCGCTGCGCGAGGCGAATCCGCACTGGAGCCACGCGCAACTCTGGCAGGCCAGTCGCGAATGGGTGCGACGCAACCGTGCGCTGGCCAATACGCCGGAAGGTTACTGGTGCCTGGACCCGAGCGAACGCTGGATTCCCCATGTGCAACGCCGGGTGCTCGATCCGTCGAGGCTGAAGGCTTTCATGCTGGTGACCGATGGCTTCGACCGGTTGCTGGATTTTCGCCGCTACGACCTGGATGCGCTGTTCTCGGCGTTGCCCGAGCGTGGCGTAGACGCGCTGATCGACGAATTGCGCGCACTGGAAAGCGCCGATGGCCAGGCGCTGGACTATCCGCGCCTGAAGATCCATGACGATGCGAGCGTGGTCTGGGGAGAGGTGCTGCGTTGAATTCCGGAGTTTCCCGGTCGGAGCGTGCCCTGCCCGCGAT
>CBIGPF010000132.1:0-17183 GCA_966191535.1 uncultured Pseudomonas sp.
GGAAGCATGGAGAGAGCATTGAAGGCTGATGTTAAGAATACATCGTTAGTGCACCATATCTTGAGAAAGGGTGGCGATAAATCAATGTTAAGTTTGCGTGCTATTAGGCTCATAAAGCCTCCCTTAGTTATTGGATTGCGTTAAATTGATCTATGTCATCTGTGGTTTCATTGATCTGGGTCAGTGAATTTAGGCAGAAAACTTTCTTAGGCGGTGTTGTGAGGATTCCTTCGGCAGTGGTTATTTTTCCTTACAGGGAATGGCCAGCTTTCATGATGGTGTCTGGACATTTAGCCCCGGAATTCAAGGTCAAAGCCGTCAGGCAGGTCATCGAACGTGGATATTCAGTGGCAGAAATTGCCGCACGCCTCGGCGTCTCTACTCACAGCCTCTACAAATGGGTAAAGGCTGCCACTTAGGGGCGCTTCTGCGCCGCCTACAATCTGGAGCCCAGCGTGAGCCGACGTGGAAATTTCTGGGATAATGCGGGGATCGAATCTATTTTCGGCAGTTTGAAGAATAAGCGCATCCGCAAACGCATTTACAAAACCCGAGTTATGGCCCGAGTTGATTTTTTGACTATATCGAGGTCTTCTACAACCGAGCCCGCCGCTATAGCCACTTGGGTGGTGCCAGTCCCGAGGCTTTTTAAAGCGCCTCGTTATGAGACTGGGAAATGTCTATCGGAATGGGGGTGGTCCAGTAGAATCTCAATTTTACTAGGGACTTCCCGCCATGAATGAAGCTCTAACCCCACCGCGCATCGTCGTCCAGGCGCTGGCGCCTGCCTGGCAGGCCACCGCCGAGCAGTGGGCACAGCGGCTCGGGCTGCCGATGGGCGAGGGCGATGCCGATTTTGCCCTGCAACTGGGGGATGACGGCCTGCAACTGCTGCAACTGGGGCCGGATTCGCCCGGCCCGGTGCGCGTGGATTTCCTCGAAGGCGCGGCCGCGCATCGTCGGCAGTTCGGTGGCGGTGCCGGGCAGATGATCGCCAAGGCCGTCGGCATCCAGCAGGGCGTGCGCCCCCGTGTGCTGGACGCTACCGCAGGGCTGGGCAAGGACGCGTTCGTGCTGGCGACCCTGGGTTGCGAGATGGACCTGACCGAGCGCCAACCGATCATTGCCGCACTGCTGGAGGATGGCCTGGCCCGTGCATCCGGGGATTTCGAGGTGGGCGCCATCGTCGCGCGCATGCGCCTGCTGCCGGGCAACTCCATCGAACGCATGGCTGCGTGGGAAGGGGAGGTGCCGCAGGTGATCTACCTTGACCCGATGTTCCCGCACCGCGACAAGAGCGCACTGGTGAAGAAGGAAATGCGTCTGTTCCGCCCGCTGGTGGGTGACGATCTCGATGCACCGGCGCTGCTGGATGCGGCCCTGAAGCTGGCCAGCCACCGCGTGGTGGTCAAGCGCCCGCGCAAGGCGCCGATCATCGAGGGCCAGAAGCCCAGCTACAGCCTGGAAGGCAAGTCCAGCCGCTATGACATCTATCCGAAGAAGGCCCTGAGCAAGGGCTGATCGTTCGGACCGCAAGGAGGCGGACCATGCTCAACGCCAATCCGAATTGCCCGATTCGCCGACGGCTGGTGCACCTGCCCTGGGTCGGCGACGACCGCGCCGGTGCGCGGCACTGGCTGGAAATCCAGCGCGACCCGCTGGCCTGGTTGCAGAAGACGCAGGCCCGGCAGCCGGATGTCGCCGTCATGCGCATGGGGCCGCAACGGGTCTGGTGCCTGTTCCACCCTCAGGCCGTACACGAGCTGATGGTCGAGCGGCGTGATGACCTGCGCCGCTGGCAGCCTGCACTGTGCATGCTCAAACAGTGGAACGGCCGCAGCTTCATGATGCGCGAGGGCGAACCGGCACAGGCGCAGCGCAAGGCAGTGCGCCCGCATCTCGCCGCGCCGACGGCCAGTGATGTTCGCCGTCTTGCCGCACGGTGGGCGGAGCAGATCGAGGAAGGACGCGAATACGATCTCGACCTGGAAATGGCGGCGTTCAGTGCGACCCTCAGCGGTCATGCCCTGTTCGATGTGGACCTGCAACCCGCGGCCTACCGGATTGCGAAGTCGGTGCGTCTGTTGTCGCGGGTGGCGCTGCTGGAAATGTCCACCGGGCTGCCGCTCGGGCATTGGTTCCCGAGCAAGCTGTGTCCGCGCAAACGCTGGGCGCTGGGGCAGTTGCGTGCAGTGGTCGAGGAGGTGGCGCAGCGTTCGCCGCGGCCGTTGGCCGAACT
This sequence comes from uncultured Pseudomonas sp., assembly GCA_966191535.1. Classification (GTDB taxonomy): domain Bacteria; phylum Pseudomonadota; class Gammaproteobacteria; order Pseudomonadales; family Pseudomonadaceae; genus Pseudomonas. Next base: position 2,240 of record CBIGPF010000132.1, read on the forward strand.
GCGTGACGAGCTGTGCACCCTGTTGATGGCGTCGCACCAGTCCACCGGCGTCACCCTGACCTGGTGCCTGCTGCTGTTGGCGCAGCGCCCGGAACTGCTCGACGGATTGCGGGCCGAGCTGGCACTGGTCGACTGGACGGCGATCCGTTCGGTGGGCGATCTGCGCGACTGTCCGCTGCTGCGCGCGGTGCTGCAGGAGTGCCTGCGTCTCTATCCGCCTGCCTATGGCCTGGCGCCGCGGCAGGTGACGGCCGACATCGAGGTATTCGGCCATGCGCTCAGGCGTGGTGATGTGGTGATGGTTTCCAGCTGGATCACCCACCGCGACCCACGCTGGTTCGAGGCACCGCTGGAGTTTCGTCCGGAGCGTTTCCAGGGGCCGGCGTCATGGCCGCGCGGTGCCTATTTCCCGTTCGGGCTGAGTGACCGCTCCTGTCCGGGAACCGCGATGGCGATGATCGACCTCGCCGCCGCACTGGCCTACTGGGTGGAGCATTGGGACATCGTCCACGACGGCGAGCTGGCGCCGCGCGGGTGGTTCTCGCTGCGTCCACAGCGGGCGCGGGTGCGCTTCGTTCGCCGCGCCTGAGGCGTCTCAGGCGTCGGGCGCGAAGGCGCGCAGGAACAACGCCACCACTTCCTCCACGTGCGCCTCGGACTCGGCCAGGGTGGGCGGCGATTCGCAGCCGATCATCAGGCGGAAGTGCACGCAGCCCTGCACCAGCATCAGGAAATGCTCGGCGGCTCGGCGCGGGCAATCCATCTTCATCTTGCCCTGCTGGCGGGCCTGTTCCAGCAGGCGCTCCATCTGGTCCAGCACCCGTTGCGGGCCCGCCTCGAAGAACAACTGCGAGAGGTGCGGGTTGCCCGCGCCCTGGGCCACCATCAGCCGGCTCAGGGCAATCGCCTCGGGGCTGTTGATCAGTTGGTTGAAGCCCCGGCCCAGGTTCAGCAGCAGGCTTTCCAGCGGCGCATCGGCCGGCGGTTCGGCGAACAACTCGGGCATGCGCTCGGCGCACTTGGCCTGTACCGCCTCGACGAACAGGGTCTCCTTGTCCGTGAAGTGGCTGTACACGGTGAGCTTGGACACCCCTGCCTCGGCGGCGATGGCTTCCATGCTGCTGCCGTCGTAGCCGTAGCGGACGAACAGCTCCTTGGCGGCTTCGAGAATGGCCTTGCGCTTGGCCGGATCCTTGGGACGACCCGGTCCGTTCGATGAGTTCGATGGTGACATGTCTTTACATTTCTAATACTGGACTGATGGGTTCTGTATTTTTACTATACCGGCGAGTATAAGAATTCCAACCGCGTTTTGCGAAAGGTCACACATCATGTTCCGCCATGCTCTGTCTGTCGCGCTGCCTGCTGCCTTCATCCTTTCCCTTTCCGCCTGCGGTAACGGCGAACCGCCAAAGCCCGCAGTGCGCCCGGCCATCGTGGTGCAGCCGCTGCCGGCGCGGGACATCACCGAAGCCTATCCCGGTGAAGTGCATGCGCGCCACGAGCCGGAATTGGCCTTCCGTATCGGCGGAAAAGTCAGCAAGCGTCTGGTGGAAACCGGCGAACGAGTAAAGAAGGACCAGCCGCTGGCGGAACTCGATCCTGAAGACGTTCGTTTACAGCTTGAAGCCACGCGCGCCCAGGTGGCCGCCGCCGAAGCCAACCTGCAGACCGTGCGCTCCGAATACGCCCGCTACAAGACCCTGCTGGAGCGCCAGCTGGTCAGCCAGTCGCAGTTCGACAACATCGAGAATACCTACCGCGCCGGCGAGGCGCGGGTGAAGCAGATCCGTGCCGAGTACGATGTGGCCAGCAACCAGGCAGGCTATGCGGTGCTGCGTTCGCCCCAGGATGGCGTGATCGCCACCCGTCGGGTGGAAGTGGGGCAGGTGGTCGCTGCCGGCCAGACTGTCTTCACCCTGGCCGCCGACGGCGACCGTGAAGTGCTGATCAGCTTCCCCGAACATGCCTTCGAACGCTTCCGCGTCGGCGAAGCGGTGAGCGTCGAGCTCTGGTCGCAGCGTGACAAGCGTTTCAGCGGCAAGATCCGCGAGCTGTCGCCGGCCGCCGACCCGCAGTCGCGCACCTTTGCCGCGCGGGTGGCGTTCGACGATGCCAAGGTACCGGCCGAGCTGGGCCAGAGCGCCCGCGTCTACATCCATGCCGAGGGCACCGTGCCGCTGGCCGTGCCGCTTGCCGCGCTGACCTCGGAAGCCGGCCAGCCGTTCGTCTGGGTGGTCGATCCGAAAACATCCACCCTGCATCGTCGTCCGGTGCGCATCGGCCCGTACGCCGAGGACCGTGTGCCGGTACTCGAAGGCCTGAAGGATAGCGACTGGGTGGTGGCAGCGGGTGTGCAGGTGCTGCGTGAAGGTCAGGAGGTACGGCCTGTCGACCGGGAAAACCGGTCGGTCAAGCTGGTGGCGAAGGAGTAACGCCCGATGCAATTCAACCTTTCCGCCTGGGCGCTGCAGAACCGCTCCATCGTCCTGTACCTCATGCTCCTGCTGGGTATCGTCGGTGCACTGTCCTACTCCAAGCTTGGGCAGAGCGAGGACCCGCCGTTCACCTTCAAGGCCATGGTGGTGAAGACCAACTGGCCAGGTGCGACTGCCGAGGAAGTCTCGCGCCAGGTCACCGAGCGCATCGAGAAGAAGCTGATGGAGACCGGCGATTTCGATCGCATTATCTCCTTCTCCCGTCCCGGTGAATCCCAGGTGACCTTCGTCGCCCGCGAGGACTTCCATTCCCGTGACATTCCCGAGCTCTGGTACCAGATCCGCAAGAAGGTCAACGACATCCGCTACACCCTGCCGCAGGGTATCCAGGGGCCGTTCTTCAACGACGAGTTCGGCACCACCTTCGGCAACATCTACGCCCTGTCGGGCAAGGGCTTCGACTACGCGGTACTCAAGGACTACGCCGACCGCCTGCAACTGCAACTGCAGCGGATCAAGGACGTCGGCAAGGTCGAGCTGGTCGGCCTGCAGGACGAGAAGATCTGGATCGACCTGTCCAACACCAAGCTCGCCACCCTTGGCCTGCCGCTCGCGGCGGTGCAGAAGGCGCTGGAAGAACAGAACGCGGTGACCGCCACCGGCTTCTTCGAGACGGCGACCGACCGCGTGCAGCTGCGTGTGTCCGGGCGCTTCGACTCGGTGGAGGACATTCGCTCCTTCCCGATCCGCGTCGGTGACCGCACCTTCCGCATCGGCGACGTGGCCGAGGTACACCGTGGCTTCAACGACCCGCCCGCGCCGCGCATGCGCTTCATGGGCGAGGACGCCATCGGCATCGCCGTGGCCATGAAGGACGGCGGCGACATCCTGGTGCTGGGCAAGAAACTCGACGCCGAGTTCGAGCGCCTGCAGCAGACGCTCCCGGCGGGCATGGAGCTGCGCAAGGTGTCCGACCAGCCGGCGGCGGTGCGCGAAGGCGTGGGCGAGTTCGTCCGCGTGCTGGCCGAGGCGCTGATCATCGTGCTGCTGGTGAGCTTCTTCTCCCTCGGCCTGCGCACCGGCCTGGTGGTGGCGCTGTCGATCCCGCTGGTGCTGGCGATGACCTTCGCCTGCATGTACTACTTCGGCATCGGCCTGCACAAGATTTCCCTCGGCGCGCTGGTGCTGGCGCTGGGACTGCTGGTGGACGACGCGATCATCGCCGTGGAGATGATGGCGGTGAAGATGGAGCAGGGCTACGACCGGCTCAAGGCGGCGAGCTACGCCTGGACCAGTACGGCCTTCCCGATGCTCACCGGCACGTTGGTCACCGCCGCCGGCTTCCTGCCCATCGCCACCGCGCAGTCGGGTACTGGCGAGTACACCCGCTCGCTGTTCCAGGTGGTGACCATTGCACTGCTGGTGTCGTGGATCGCGGCGGTGGTCTTCGTGCCCTACCTGGGCGAGAAGCTGCTGCCCGACCTCGCCAAGCGCCATGCGGAAAAGCACGGCGGCAGCGACAAGGGCCACGACCCGTATTCGACACCGTTCTACCAGCGCTTCCGGCGCGTCGTGGAGTGGTGCGTGCGCTACCGCAAGACGGTGATCCTGCTGACCGTGGCCGCCTTCATCGGCTCGATCATGCTGTTCCGCCTGGTACCGCAGCAGTTCTTCCCGCCGTCGGCGCGACTCGAGCTGCTGGTCGACCTGAAGCTGGCCGAAGGCGATTCGCTGACCGCCACCACCGAGCAGGTCAACCGCCTGGAGAAGATGCTCGCCGAGCATCCGGGCATCGACAACTACGTGGCCTATGTCGGCACCGGTTCGCCGCGCTTCTACCTGCCGCTGGACCAGCAGTTGCCGGCGGCGAGCTTCGCGCAGTTCGTGGTTCTGGCGAAAAGCCTGGAGTCGCGTGAAGAGGTTCGCCAGTGGCTGATCAAACACATGAACGAGGACTTCCCGACCCTGCGTACACGCATCAGCCGCCTGGAGAATGGTCCGCCGGTGGGCTACCCGGTGCAGTTCCGCGTCTCCGGCGAGCACATCCCGGAAGTCCGCGAGCTGGCGCGCAAGGTCGCCGACAAGATGCGCGAGAACCCCCATGTGGTGAACGTGCACCTGGACTGGGAGGAGCCGAGCAAGGCGATCTTCCTCGACATCGACCAGGAACGCGCGCGTGCCCTGGGCGTGAGCACCTCGGATATCTCGCAGTTCCTGCAGAGCTCGCTGACCGGTTCCACCGTCAGTTACTACCGCGAGGACAACGAGTTGATCGAGATCCTCCTGCGCGGCGACGAGCGCGGCCGGCATGACCTGTCGCAGCTGCCCAGCCTGTCGATGCAGACCAGCAGTGGGCGCAGCGTGGCGCTGTCGCAGGTGGCGACCCTGGAGTACGGCTTCGAGGAAGGCATCATCTGGCGGCGCAACCGCCTGCCCACCGTGACCGTGCGTGCCGACATCTACGACGACTCGCTGCCGGCGACCCTGGTGAAGCAGATTTCGCCGACGCTGGACCCGATCCGTGCCGAGCTGCCTGACGGCTACCTGCTGGAAGTCGGCGGCACCGTGGAGGATTCGGCCAAGGGACAGAACTCGGTGAATGCCGGCGTGCCACTGTTCATCGTGGTAGTGCTCAGCCTGCTGATGATCCAGTTGCGCAGCTTCTCGCGGATGATCATGGTGTTCCTCACTGCACCGCTGGGGCTGATCGGGGTGACCCTGTTCCTGCTGGTGTTCCAGAAGCCCTTCGGTTTCGTCGCCATGCTCGGCACCATCGCCCTGGCGGGGATGATCATGCGTAACTCGGTGATCCTCGTGGACCAGATCGAGCAGGATCGCGCCCACGGCCTGGACACCTGGCACGCGATCATCGAGGCCACGGTGCGACGCTTCCGTCCGATCGTGCTGACCGCCCTGGCCGCCGTGCTGGCGATGATCCCGCTGTCGCGAAGCGTGTTCTTCGGGCCGATGGCGGTGGCGATCATGGGCGGCCTGATCGTCGCCACGGCGCTGACCCTGCTGTTCCTGCCAGCACTTTATGCAGCGTGGTTCAGGGTGAAGAAGGAGGCCTAGCCCCGGTAATCCCCCTGGAGGAGCGGGCCATGGCCGCGATTGCGCGCCATGCGTCTCCAAAGAGTGACCCGCTCCTGGGATGAGCATCGAGCAGGCATGAAAAAGCCCGGCAATGGCCGGGCTTTTTTTCGTTCTCGTCGAGGCGAGACTCAGAGCACCCCGAACACCTTCTTCGCCAGGCCAGTGGCGGCAGCGGTCGGGTTCTGGCGGATGGTCTTCTCCTGCTCGGCGATGAGCTTGAACAGGCCGTCCAGCGCTTCCTCGGTCACATAGTTCTCGATGTTCGCGTTCTTCGCGTCGACCACGCCAAAGGCGGCGGCCTGGCTGGCGAAGGCGTTGTACTGCTTGGCGACGCCGACCTGGTCGGTAGCCTGCTTGATGATTGGCAGGAACTTGGCGCGCAGTTGCTCGCGGCTGCTGCGGTTCAGGTAGTCGGTGGCGGAGTGCTCGCCGCCCTGGAGGATGCCCTTGGCGTCGGTCACGGTCATCTTCTTCACCGCGTCGACCAGCAGTGCCTGGGCCTGCGGCATGGCGGCCTCGGCGGCCTTGTTCATGCTCGCTTCGAGCTGGTCGACCTGGGCACCCATGCCGAACTGCTTCATCGTCTTGGCGGCCTTGCCCAGCTTGCCGGGCAGCTCGATGCGCACGGCCGGGTCATTGCTGAAGCCGCCGGGCTGGCTGAGTTGTTTCACGGCCACCTGCGCACCCTGGGTCAGCGCATCCTTCAGGCCGCCGGTAGCGTCGCTCTGGCTGAGGTCGGAGAGGGACAGGGCGAAGGCATTGAAGGACAGCAGGGCGCCGGCCAGTAGAACGGGGAATCGCAGCATCGGTACTTCCTTGGCGAAACGCGGCGGTCCTCAGGACTGCCGAGGTGGAGAAGGGAGGGGGGAGATTAACGGAGGTTGGCCGCCGGGGAAAACCCGGCGGCGCGGTGAATCAGCGCACGGGGTCGACGCGGACGCGCAGCGGCTGCGGATCGCTGCCATCGAGCTTCACGCTGTGGCGTTCGGTGGTGATGAACAGCAGGCGGCCGTTGCCCTCGACGCGCGCGCTGACAGCGTAGCTGTGGCCCGGCTTGACCTGGTTGCGGTCGTAATCCAGGTGGAACGCCAGCGGTACCTGGCGACCGGACTCCAACTGCTGCTGGGCGAGATTGGTGGCCGGGGCGTCGGCCAGCGACACGTCCTGCAGGCTGACGGTGACCTGTGCGGTCGGCGGCAGGGCGATGCGCTGCAGGTAGAAAACTTCACCGTCCAGCGACGCCTTGTCGCCGGAGGGCGTGGAGCTGCAGGCGGCGAGCAGGCCGGTCATCAGCAGGAGTGGCAGGGCTTTCATGAGGGGACTCTCCTTGGTCACGAAGGGGCGTCAGACCATTGTGCACGGCGATAGTTGCCTCGCCATGATCAGGATCGGCAAATGGTTTCAGGTGAAGCGCGAATACAGCGTCTCCAGGGCCTGCTGCAGGTTGCCGGCGCTATGGTGCCTCTGGATCTTCAGGCAGTTGTCGCGCGCACGTTCACGCACGCTGGAGTCGCCTGCGGCAAAGGCTTTCAGTTCAAGGGCCGCCGCGGCCGGCTGCTCCAGGGTGGCCAGGTCTTCGGCCACGAACGGGCCGATGCGCCGCAGGAGAATCGGCAGGTCGAGCTTGGCGGCCTCCAGCACGGAAATCGGAAAACCGTCCCAGGCCGCACTATGGAAATAGAGATCCAGGCCTTTCATGTGGGCCAGTACCTGCGGGCGGGTGATCCAGCCGGTGACTTCGACACCGGCGTCCAGCAGGGCCTGGGTCGCGTCGGCTTCGCCACCGCCGATCCATTTGAAATGGGCGACGCCGCGGCAGGCCTGCGCCACCTCCCGAAAATAGGCATGACCTTTCTGCCGGGCAACGCGGCCGACCATACCGACAACGGGCAGCGATGTTTCGCTGTGGACCGCTGTTACCTCGGGTAGATCGTCGCAGACGTTGATCAGCTCCAGCGTGCGTTGTGGGTCGATCAACCGTTGCGCGATGCGCTGCTCATCCAGGCCGCAGCCGGCGATCACCGCGGTTCGCCTGGCCAGTAGTGTTTCGATGACCTGGTAGGTGCGCAGCAGCAGTGGATGGTCACCGCGCAGGAAGGCAAAACCGTGCGGGGTATAGACCAGCTTGCGTGCCGGTACGAACGGCAACATGCGGGCGATTGCACCGGCATAGGTGCTGTGCAGATGGATGACGTCCGGCTGCAACTGGCCGATGTACTGTCGCAGGCGCATCAGGCTGGAAAGCCGGCGCGGCACGAGTTCCATGCCGTGCAGCAGGCCCTGGTTCTCTTCCCCGGTCGTGTCGCCGTCGCGTACCGAGGCGAACAGGTAATGCTGATGCTGCTGCGCGTTGAAGACGTAGGAGTTGATGGCGGACGTCACGCCACCACCGAATGACTCGGTGACATGCAGGATCTTCAGCCGGCGAGCGCCGGTCTTGTGGTTGCTGGAGGGCGCGATGCTCGACGCGGTACCCATGCTTTCCATGTCACGAACGCTCCTTGGGGGGATGCCTCAGCGGCGTGACCTGACACGCTTGGCCCAGCTGGCGACTGCCGGCTCGATCAGCGTGTAGGCCTGCTCGAATGCGTCCAGCCCCTGTCGGTAGGGGTCGGGGATGTCCCGCTCGTCCTGCCATTTGCCCAAAAGGAAGGTCTTGCCGCGCGCCTCGGGCGCGAGGCGGATCACGCTCTGGATCTGTGAGTGTTCCATGACCAGCACGAGGTTAGCCTCGTGGACCAGTTCGGCGGTGAGCTGGCGGGCGCTGTGCGGGTGGGGCTGATGGCCGTGGCGGCGAAGGATGGCGAGGGCGGTGCTGTCGACGGGATGGTTGACCAGGGCGCTGAGCCCGGCGGAGGCGACGGCGATATCGGTGTCCTGCAGGGATTCTCGCAGCAGGTGTTCGGCGATGGGGCTGCGGCAGATGTTGCCGACACAGACGATCAGAATCCTGTTGAACACGGGAGCGTCCCTGACCGCGACCGATGATTCGTCAGAAATCTATCGGTCGCGGTGCAGGGGCGTCAAGTCGCTGGCAGGTGTCCGGCGTGGCTCAGTTTTGACTGACGGGCGGCTGCTCGGCGGGGGCGCTTTCTTCCTGCGGCGGGCGCTCCAGGGCGACCTGGCGGATCGACAGGCGAATCTCCGCGGGCAGGACGCGCTTGGCGGCGCCTTCGGCCAGTTCGCCGAGCAGTTCGTGGTAGCTCAGCTTGCCGTTCTCGTCCTTGCGCAGCACGCCTTCGTCCAGCAGGGTCTGGATGAAGTGGCGGAACAGGCTCTTGTCGAAGAACTCCGGGGCGTTGAGGCCATGGAGGACCGACAGGCGCTGGGCCATCACGGTGCAGAGGTTTTCCAGTTCCTCGGCGGTGAGCTGCTTCTGTCCCGCGTTGAGCACCAGCGAGATGGACATGTAGAAGCGCTGCAGGGTCTGGGCGATGGCGCGGGCCAGCAGGGTCAGCAGCACGTACTGGCGGGAGCTGGGCGCCGGGCGGATGAAGGTGTCGTTCTCCTGCTTGAGCAGTTCGCTGGCGACCATGGCCTGCAGCCATTGGTCGACCACCGCGTCCAGCTCGTCCAGGCTCCAGCGGATGAACAGTTCCGCCTGCAGGTACGGATACAGTGCACGGGTGTAGCGCAGCAGCTGCTCGCGGCTGATCCGCCCGCTGTTCTGGAAGAAGCTGGCGATCAGCGCCGGCAGGGCGAAGATGTGCAGTACGTTGTTGCGGTAGTAGGTCATCAGCACCGCGTTCTGCTCGTCGAGGTAGCAGATGCGGCCGAGCGCGTCCTTCTGCTCGCTGAGCAGGTTCATGCTCTTCACGTACTCGATCAGTTGCTGGCCGTCACCCTCGGGCAGCGTGGCGCTGGGCGAGTAGGGGACCTTGCGCAGCAGGTCGAGGTAGAGGTCGATCACCCGTGCCAGCGCCGTTTCGTCCAACGCCAGGCGCGTGGTGGAGAGCAGCGCCAGGGCCACCAGGTTCACCGGGTTGATCGCGGCGGCGTCGTTGAGGTGGCGGGCCACGTCGCGGGCCAGGTGGTTGGTGGTGTCCGCCAGCCAGTCTGGCCGGTATTCCGGGCCGAGTTCCTGCTGGCGCCAGTCCGGTTGCTGCTGGTCGAGGAACTGGTCGAGGTGGATCGGTTCGCCGAAGTTCACCCAGACCTGGCCGAAGCGCTGTTTCAGGGCACCGATGACCTTGAAGATGTCGAAGATCGATTCCTTCTTCTTCTCCGCGCCGCGCAGTTCGCCCAGGTACGTGCGGCCTTCGAGCACGCGCTCGTAGCCGATGTACACGGGCACGAAGACGATGGGGCGGCGCGAGTCGCGCAGGAAACTGCGCAAGGTGATCGCCAGCATGCCGGTGCGCGGGTGCAGCATGCGTCCGGTACGGGAGCGGCCGCCTTCCACGAAGTACTCGGTGGAAAAGCCGCGGCTGAACAGGGTGTGCAGGTATTCGTTGAATACCGCGGTGTACAGCTGGTTGCCCTTGAAGCTGCGGCGCATGAAGAAAGCGCCGCCGCGGCGCAGGATCGAGCCCACCACCGGCATGTTGAGGTTGATCCCGGCGGCGATGTGCGGCGGGGTCAGGCCGTTGCGGAACAGCAGGTAGGACAGCAGCAGGTAGTCGATGTGGCTGCGGTGGCAGGGCACGTAGACGATCTCGTGACCCTGGGCGACGTCCTGCACGCGCTCGATGTGGTTGACCTTCACGCCCTCATAGAGCTTGTTCCAGAACCAGGTGAGGGTCACTTCGAGGAAACGGATCACCGGGTAGGAGACGTCGGCGGCGATCTCGTTGGCGTAGCGCAGAGCGACGGCCTCGGCCTTCTCCGGGGAGATATTCTGGGTGTCGCATTCTTCCTGGATTGCCTGGCGCACAAGCGGCGCACGCAGCAGGCCCTTGACCAGGGTGCGGCGATGGGAAAGGTCCGGGCCGATCACCGCGGTCTTCTGGTTGCGGAAGTGCACGCGCAGGATGCGCTGGACCATGCGCAGGGTGCGCTCGTGGCCCTTGCCCTGCTCCACCAGCTCGCGCAGGTGGATGGGGGCGGAGAACTGCACGCGGGTCTTGCGGCCGAGGATTAGGATGCGTGCGAGCTTGCGCAGGCGGCCGGTGACGGCCCAGTTGTCGGCGAATAGCAGCTTCCAGGCGCTCTTCTCGCTGTCCGGCGATTGGCCCCAGAACACGCTGACCGGGACGATCTGCGCATCGTCGATACCGTTCTGGCCGATGGCGCCGAGCATGCGCACCAGCGCCGGCGGCGCGCCGCGCTTGTCCTGGCGGCCGAGCCAGTCGGGCTCCGGCGTCAGGTAGAAGAAGGCGGCTGGCTCGATGGATTCACCGACTGCCACCGGCATCACCGGGCGCGGCAGGCCGGCCTTGCGGCATTCGGTGTCGACCACGGCGAGGTCGCTCACCGAGGGTTGCTGCAGGACGTAGAGGACCGGTTTGCTGCGGTCGATCTTCAGGCTGAAGGCCGACTGGTTGATGGTTTCCGAGCGCACCCAGAGGTACAGCAGGCGGCGCAGGGCACCAAAACCGAAGCGGCGGAACGGGTAACGAGGCATACAGGCCCTATGGCTGGCAGAGGTAAAACGAGCGATTGCTCAGGCCGGCTAGTTTGCCGGATTAGGCCCTCGCCAGCAAAGTCACGAGCGCTTGGTCGGCATGGGCGGACACCGCGCAGACTGCGGCTATCCTGCCATTTAGGGGGTGACATTCCGAGGAGGTTCCGCGATGCGTACATTCACCTGGGGTTGCCTGCTCGCCCTGCTGGTCGTGGCGCCTGCCCAGGCACAGACCGTTTCCCCGCTCAAGGGCCAGAGCAGCCAGCAGATGCAGCAGGACATGGCCGAGTGCAACAGCGTTGCCGCCAATGCGGCCAGCAGCACGACCACCAGTTCCGACCCGAATGTCGGCGGGCGGGTTCGCGGTGCGGCCAAGGGCGCCGCGGCGGGCGCCGTCGCTGCCGAAGTGCGTGGGCAGCGGCATGATGAGGTCTACGACCGCGCCAGCGATGATGCGAAGCAGCAATATCGGCAGAATCGCGCCGGCGACGTGGCCGCCGCCGGCGCCGTCGTCGGCGCGTCGCGCCAGCGCCAGGATCGCCGGGAGGACCGCCGCAATCAGAGCCAGGCGCAGAGTTCGGCCAGTGCCAGCGCCTACAGTGGCTGCCTGCAGGGGCGGGGTTATCAGGTCAGTCCCTGACGTCCCTTGATGGTGCACGACTGGCCGCAGTGTGTTGCGGACAGGGGGCAAGCTGCCGTCGTAATTCATCGAACTGAATGGATTGGCGGGTCGCCGATTCAGCAGATAAATGATTGGGCATATTGCCGCAGCGTGAACTGGAGGGCGCATTCCCGCAGCATCTGAAATACATATCCGCAGATCGCGAGATACGAATGAACGGGAACGAAATTACCCGCCGTAAATGCTGGAAAGTGAGAAAAGGTCCACGTTCGAAACACTTTCGTTACGCTGGGTAACGAGCACCAAAATGGCTCTGCAGGCCCCGAAAAATGGCACTTAGGCCGGATTGGTCATAGGGTCGCGGAGTTGATGAAAAAGTGCTTTTCAGCTGTAACTTTTGATTTATATACTCGGGAGCGCTGTCGCCATCGGGCGTTATTCGAATTACCTCCCTACGTGCCTTTCGGTGCGGGTTGGATGATAAGGAAAGCGTTCAGCCGGCGACTGCCGAAGTCCTCATTCCCGGGGGCCACCCAAAAATAATAGGCAAGTTGGAGAGTGTGGTAATGGCTGATCGTGAGGTCGGAACCGTCAAGTGGTTCAATGACGCCAAAGGTTATGGATTCATTCAACGCGATAGCGGTCCGGACGTTTTCGTTCACTACCGTGCCATTCGTGGCGATGGTCACCGCTCCCTGGTCGAAGGCCAGAAAGTGGAGTTCTCGGTGATCCAGGGTCAGAAAGGCCTCCAGGCGGAAGACGTCGCCAAGGTCTGAGCCCCCGAAAGTACAAAGGCCCGTCCAGTGGACGGGCCTTTGTTTTTACAGCCTTGCGCAAGCGGTGGTTCAGCCTGTGCGCCAGGTGATTTCCTCGATGCCCGCGGCAGTCACTTTCAGCCAGCGGTCCGCATCCTCTTCTCCCTGATCCTCGCTCCAGCTGCCCGGTGCGCAGCGTACTTCCACGTTCAGCGCGGCGCAGGCATCGCGGGCGCAGGCGACATCGTCATCCCACGGGGTCTTGTCGCTGTCCAGGAACAGGCTGTTCCACTTGCCCACGGCCTTGGGCAGCCAGGTGACGGGAATGCTGCCGGCGGTGCACTTGACGGTCTCGCCCTGGGCGCGCCATTCGGAGCAGGGGCCAATGGCCTTCTCCAGCCAGGCGCTGACGGCGGCCTGGTCGGCATCCTTGATGTAGATCTCGATATCCGGTTGGCGCATGGCGTCCTCGTAAGCCGGTTCAAGGCCTGGCCGAGCGATGCTCAGGCTAGGCAAAAATAAATTCAAAAGCGGAGTTTACGTGCAGTAAATGAGCATTTTGAATTTGTTTTTAACGCCGCATGAGCGAGCGCAGGCCGGCCCTGGGCCGGCTTCAGGGTTCTTGGCGTTCCAGCCAATCGTAGCGTACCGCGACCGTGACCTCGAACGGCTCGGCGAGGATGCGCTCGCGCCGCTCAGGGTTGACCCGCCAGCCGTGAGGTGTCATCGCCAGCAGGTGCTCGCGGGCTTCACGGGTGTGCAGCGGCAGCTTGAAGCTCAGTTGTTCGGTGTGTGCCGGCTTGAGTTCTGCAGGCAGGTCGGCGAGGTGCTTGTCCTCGACGTACTCGCGCACTTCGTCGTACAGGCGCTGGCGCAGCTCCAGCAGGTGATCGCGTGCCGGACCCAGGCGCAGCACGCCGCCACCCGGTGTCAGCAGGCGAGCGGCTTCCTTCCAGTCGATCGGGCTGAACACGCTGGCCAGCAGCTGGCAGGAGGCATCGGCCAGTGGCACGCGGGCCATGCTGGCGACCATCCAGGTCAGTTGCGGGGCGCGCTTGCAGGCACGTTTGACGGCCTCACGGGAGATGTCCAGGGCATAGCCATCCGCGTCGGGCAGGGCTTCGCCCAGTTGCGCGGTGTAGTAGCCCTCGCCACAACCGATATCCAGCCAGCGGTCTGGAGCCCGCTCGGTGGCCAGTTCGGCCAGGCGCCTGGCCAGCGGTGCGTAGTGGCCGGCGCCGAGGAAGTGCCGGCGCGCCTCGACCATGGCGGCGTTGTCGCCCGGATCGAGGCTTTTCTTGTGCTGCACCGGCAACAGGTTCAGGTAGCCCTGGCGGGCGCGGTCGAAGCGGTGGCCGGCGGAGCAGGCGACACCGTTGTCGACCTCCGTCAGCGCTTCGCGGCACAGTGGGCAGATCAGCATCCTTTCTTCCCTTGCGGCGGCACCAGTGGCTGCGGCAGGTCGTTACGCAGCACCGTGGGCAATGAGCGGCGGCGCTGGGCGATCTGGTACACGCGCAGGGAATAGCGACGCTCGGCGGCTGGCGCGGGCGGCGGGGTATCGGGCTGTACGGCGCCCAGGCAGAAGCCTTTGTTCGGTCCACTCATGCCAGCAGTCGCACCAGGGTCTGGTAATAGATTTCGGTCAGCACATCGAGGTCGCTGGCCAGTACGCGTTCGTCCACCTGGTGGATGGTGGCGTTCACCGGGCCGAGTTCGACCACCTGGGTGCCCATGGTGGCGATGAAGCGGCCGTCGGAGGTGCCGCCGGAGGTCGACGGGGTGGTCTCGCGGCCGGTGACGGCGCGGATTGCCGCAGCCACGCCATCGAGCAGCTCACCCGGTTGGGTGAGGAACGGCAGGCCGGAGAGCGCCCAGTCGATGTGCCATTCCAGGCCATGCTTGTCGAGGATCGCGGCGACGCGCTGCTGCAGGCCTTCCACGGTGGACTCGGTGGAGAAACGGAAGTTGAAGATCACCTTCAGCTCGCCGGGGATCACGTTGGTCGCGCCGGTGCCGCCGTTGATGTTGGAGATCTGGAAGCTGGTCGGCGGGAAGTAGTCGTTGCCATTGTCCCAGTGCTCGGCGGCGAGTTCGGCCAGGGCCGGGGCGGCAAGGTGGATCGGGTTCTTCGCCAGGTGTGGGTAGGCCACGTGACCCTGCTTGCCGCGTACGCTAAGGGTCGCGCCGAGGGACCCGCGACGGCCGTTCTTGACGATGTCACCCACCAGGTTGGTGCTCGATGGCTCGCCGACGATGCACCAGTCCAGGCGCTCGTTGCGGGCCTTCAGGCGCTCGACCACGGCCTTGGTGCCGTGATGGGCCGGACCTTCCTCGTCGCTGGTGATCAGGTAGGCGATGCTGCCGCGGTGGTCCGGGTGGTCGGCGACGAAGCGCTCGGTGGCGATGATCATCGACGCCAGGCTGCCTTTCATGTCGGCTGCGCCGCGGCCGCAGAGCATGCCGTCGGCGT
>CBIGPF010000133.1:0-17114 GCA_966191535.1 uncultured Pseudomonas sp.
AGCTCACCAGCAGGTTCTTGGTCTGCTGGTAGTGGTCGAGCATCATCTTGTGGGTCTCGCGGCCCACGCCGGATTTCTTGTAGCCACCGAAGGCGGCATGTGCCGGGTACAGGTGGTAGCAGTTGGTCCACACGCGGCCGGCCTTGATGCCCCGACCCATGCGGTAGGCGCGGTTGATGTCGCGGGTCCAGACGCCAGCGCCCAGGCCGTATTCGGTGTCGTTGGCGATTGCCAGCGCCTCGGCTTCATCCTTGAAGGTGGTGACGCCCACCACCGGCCCGAAGATTTCCTCCTGGAACACACGCATCTTGTTGCTGCCCTTGAGCAGCGTCGGCTGGATGTAATAGCCGGTGGACAGGTTGCCGTCGAGCTTCTCGACCGAGCCGCCGACCAGGATCTGCGCGCCTTCCTGCTGGGCGATGTCGAGGTAGGAGAGGATCTTCTCGTACTGCTGTTGCGAGGCCTGGGCGCCGACCATGGTGTCGGTGTCCAGCGGGTCGCCACGCTTGATGGCCTTCACCTTCTTCATCACCACGTCCATGAACTGCGGGTAGATGGATTCCTGTACCAGTGCGCGGGACGGGCAGGTGCACACCTCGCCCTGGTTGAAGAAGGCCAGCACCAGGCCTTCGGCGGCCTTCTCGATGAAGGTCGGCTCGGCCTGCATGATGTCTTCGAAATAGATGTTCGGGCTCTTGCCGCCCAGTTCCACGGTCGACGGAATGATGTTCTCGGCGGCGCACTTGAGGATGTGCGAGCCCACCGGCGTGGAGCCGGTGAAGGCGATCTTGGCGATGCGCTTGCTGGTGGCCAGCGCTTCGCCGGCTTCCTTGCCGAAGCCCTGGACGACGTTGAGTACGCCCTTGGGCAGCAGGTCGCCGATCACTTCCATCAGCACGCAGATGCCCAGCGGGGTCTGCTCGGCGGGCTTGAGGACGATGCAGTTGCCGGCGGCCAGGGCCGGGGCCAGTTTCCACGCAGCCATCAGCAGCGGGAAGTTCCACGGGATGATCTGCCCGACGACGCCCAGCGGCTCGTGGATGTGGTACGCGACGGTGCTGTCGTTGATCTCGGCGGCGCTGCCTTCCTGCGCGCGGATGCAGCCGGCGAAGTAGCGGAAGTGGTCGGCAGCCAGCGGGATGTCGGCGTTGAGGGTTTCGCGAATCGGCTTGCCGTTGTCCCAGGTCTCGGTGACGGCCAGCAGTTCCAGGTTCTGTTCGATGCGGTCGGCGATCTTCAGCAGGACCAGCGAGCGGTCCTGCACCGAGGTGCGGCCCCAGGCATCGGCGGCGGCGTGGGCAGCGTCCAGCGCCTTGTCGATGTCTTCGGCGGTGGAGCGGGGGAACTCGGCGATGGGCTGGCCATTCACCGGCGAGGTGTTGGTGAAGTACTGACCCTTCACCGGCGGGACGAATTCACCGCCGATGTAGTTGCCGTAGCGCGCCTTGAACGAAACGATGGCGCCTTCGCTACCGGGATGGGCATAACGCATGGTCGGATCTCCTGGGTCTTGTGCTTGTTGGGGAGGACGTTGATCAAGCGTAGAGCAAGGGCCGGGCCATGCCAGTGAAAGGCACGCCGCGCATGGGCTGGCCGGGTGGCTGGCAATGAGCCGGAACGCGCGCTGTTTCGCCCCCGGCACAGTGCCTCGTGACACTTTGTCCCGTTTTCGTGACAGTCGTGACCTGACGGTCGGCCAGGCGTTGCATTGGGCTGACGCGTGGGGGATGCTGTCCTGCGTTCCTGCGAATTGTCCTACAAGACTGTCGCTGGAGCCCGGGGCTGCCTCCCCGTCCCCCAAGCGGAGAACAACAAGAATGCGCGCCAACGATTTGAGCCGCCACGCCCGCCAGGTCATGACCGTGGCCGAGGGCAAGGCCCCCGCCGGTGCCCCCGGCGCGGACCCGTCGATCGCCCGCTCCTGGCTGCGCTGCCTGGAGCAGTACCACCTCGACCCGGCGCAGCCCATGGCGCCGGCTGTGCTGGAACACGCGCGCATGCTCGAAGTCCGCGAGCGGCACCGCCAGGTGCTGGAGATCGCCAGCGACGAGATGAACAGCCTGCACCAGCAGCTGTCCGGTGCCGGCCATGCGGTGCTGCTCACCGATTCCCGCGGGGTCATCCTCAACTGCGTCAGCGAAGCCGCCGAGCGGCGCACCTTCGAGCAGGCCGGGCTGTGGCTCGGCGCCGACTGGAGCGAAGCCCGCGAAGGCACCAATGGCATCGGCACCTGCCTGGTGGAGCGCCAGGCGCTGACCATCCACCAGGACGAACACTTCCGCAGCCGCCACACCGGGCTGACCTGCTCGGCCAGCCCGGTATTCGACCCGCAGGGCGAGCTTCTGGCGGTGCTCGATGTTTCCTCCGCGCGCCGCGACGTGTCGCGGCAGAGCCAGTTCCACACCATGGCGCTGGTCAACCTGTCCGCCAAGGCCATCGAAAGCTGCTACTTCCTGCGTCATTTCGAAGACCAGTGGCTGCTGCGTTTCCACCTGCAACCCGACGGCCTCGGGCTGTTCAGCGAAGGTATGCTGGCCTTCGGTGGCGACGGGCGCATCCGTGCGGCGAACCAGAGCGCCATCAACCTGCTCGGCAGCCGCCGGGAAAGCCTGATCGGCCGCTCGCTGGAGCAGTTCTTCGATTGCCGGCTGGACGACCTGTTCAGCCGCGCCGACCCGCATCCCAATGCCAGTTGGCCGCTGCGCACCCACGCTGGACGCACCCTGTATGCGCTGTTGCGCGGCAAGCGGCCCATTGCCGCCGCGCCGGTGCTGCCGCGCGCGCCGCTGGCGAAGGGGCTGTGCATCGATGACCCGCAGCTGGCCCATGATTTCCGCCGTGCGCTGAAGGTCTACGCCCACGACGTGCCACTGCTGCTGCAGGGCGAGACCGGCACCGGCAAGGAAGCGTTTGCCCGCGCCGTGCACCTGGGCGGCGAGCGCGCCGGCAAGAGCTTCGTCGCGCTGAACTGCGCGGCGATTCCCGAGACCCTGATCGAAAGCGAGCTGTTTGGCTATCGCGGCGGCAGCTTCACCGGCGCGCGCAAGGAAGGCATGCGCGGCAAGCTGCAGCAGGCCGATGGCGGCACGCTGTTCCTCGACGAGATCGGCGACATGCCGCTGTCCCTGCAGACCCGACTGCTGCGTGTGCTGGAAGAGCGCCAGGTGGTGCCCATCGGCGGTGAGCCGCAGGATGTGGACATCCGCCTGATCAGCGCCAGCCACCGGGACCTGGAGGCGCTGGTGGCCGCCGGGCAGTTCCGCGAAGACCTCTACTACCGCCTCAACGGCCTGGTCGTGGCGCTGCCGCCACTGCGCGAGCGTGAAGACCGCGGCGCGCTGCTCGACCATTTGCTGGCCGAGGAGAGCAAGGGCCGCAGCGTGCGCCTGGACGACGATGTGCGCCGGCACCTGCTGGACTTCCCCTGGCCGGGCAACGTGCGCCAGTTGCGCAACGTGCTGCGCACACTCTGTGCGCTGTGCGACGACGGCCGCATCCAGATGGCCGACCTGCCGCCGGACCTGCGCCGCGTGCCTTGCGCCGCTGCGGCTCCGGTCGCCTTGGTCGAGGAGGGTGGCGACACCCTCGGCGCGGCCGAGCGCAACGCGCTGCTGGAGGTGCTTGAAGCGCAGCGCTGGCACATCAGCCGCACGGCGCAGCAGTTGGGCATCAGCCGCAATACGCTGTACCGCAAGCTCAATCGCCACGGGTTGAACAGGAAGAGCCTGTCGTAGGGCCGAGGGGGCGCCTAGCCCGTGCTCGCGAGCGGTGCTCGGGCGCTCCGGTTGACTCCGCTCCCTCTCCCTGAAGGCTGAGGGGACCCAAGGCTGCAGGGCGAAACCAAGGTGTCAGCCGGCGCGGAGAGTTCACTCTTCCTTCTTGGCGGGGCGCGCAGCCAGGGCGGGGAGAGGGCTGAGGCGCTCAGAAAGTTTCCCGGGTAGGAGCGGACGGCGTCCGCGAATGGGCCGGTGCCCAGTGAACGGGGGTAGGCACGGACATCCCGGCGGATGGCGGTTGCTTCGTCAATGCCACTTGGTGATTGAAAGGTGATCGCCTTCTCCGCCCACCGGGAACCGCCTTCTCACCTCGTCGTCTGATGCCCCGGCGGCAGGCCGCGCGGGGGTGCCCTGTGCTATTCTGCCGCCCATTCGAAGCGCCTGGAAAGGCTTGATTGCAGGAGTCTGCATGCATATCCATATCCTCGGCATCTGCGGCACCTTCATGGGGTCGCTGGCCGTCCTGGCCAAAGAGCTGGGCCACCGCGTGACCGGCTCCGATGCCAACGTCTACCCGCCCATGAGCACCCAGCTGCAAGCCCAGGGCATCGAGCTGATGCAGGGTTACGATCCCGCGCACCTGGAACCTGCACCGGACCTGGTGGTGGTCGGCAACGCGCTGTCGCGTGGCAACCCGGCAGTGGAATACGTGCTGAACAAGGGCCTGCCCTACGTCTCCGGTCCGCAGTGGCTGGCCGACCACGTGCTGCAGGGCCGCTGGGTCCTGGCGGCCGCCGGTACCCATGGCAAGACCACCACCAGCAGCATGCTGGCCTGGGTGCTGGAGCATGCCGGCATGAGCCCGGGCTTCCTGATCGGCGGCGTGCCGCAGAACTTTGGTGTCTCCGCGCGCCTGGGCGGCACACCGTTCTTCGTGGTCGAGGCCGACGAGTACGACAGCGCCTTCTTCGACAAACGCTCGAAGTTCGTCCACTACCACCCGCGCACGGCGATCCTGAACAACCTGGAATTCGACCATGCGGACATCTTCCCCGACCTCGCGGCCATCGAGCGGCAGTTCCACCACCTGGTGCGGACCATCCCCGGAGAAGGCCTGGTCATCCATCCCACGTCCGAGACCGCACTCAAGCGCGTGATCGACATGGGCTGCTGGACCCCGGTGCAGACCACCGGCGAAGGCGGCCAGTGGCAGGCGCGCCTGCTCAGCGAGGATGGCTCGCACTTCGAGGTGCTGTTCGACGGCAAAGCCCAGGGCACCGTGGAGTGGGAGCTGACCGGCCAGCACAACGTCGCCAACGCCCTGGCCTGCCTTGCGGCGGCCCGCCATGTCGGCGTGGTGCCGGAGCTGGGTTGCGCCGCACTGTCGGCCTTCAAGAGCGTCAAGCGGCGCATGGAGAAGGTCGCCGAGGTCAACGGCGTGACCCTCTACGACGACTTCGCCCACCACCCGACCGCCATCGCCACCACCCTCGACGGCCTGCGCAAGCGCGTCGGCGACGCCAAGGTGATCGCCGTGGTCGAGCCGCGCTCCAACTCCATGAAGCTTGGTGCCCACCGTGATGGCCTGCCGGAGTCCGTGGTGCAGGCCGACAACGTGTTCTGGTACGCGCCGCCGAACCTTGGCTGGGACCTGGCCGCCACCGTCGCCAGCTCCACCGTGCCGACCCAGGTGTGCGATTCGCTGGATGCCATCATCGAGGGCGTGAAGGCCATCGCCACGCCAGGCACCCAGGTGGTGATCATGAGCAACGGCGGATTCGGCGGCCTGCATGGCAAGCTGGCCAAGGCGCTGGAGGGCTGAACATGGCCGGAGCCGAACGCGTCACCCTCGCCATGACCGGCGCCTCGGGCGCCCAGTACGGCCTGCGCCTGCTCGACTGCCTGGTGCAGGAAGACCGCGAGGTGCATTTCCTGATCTCCAAGGCTGCGCAACTGGTGGTGGCCACGGAAACCGACGTGACCCTGCCAGGCAAGCCGCAGGCGATACAGGCGTTCCTCAGCGAATACACCGGCGCCGCGCCGGGGCAGATTCGTGTCTACGGCAAGGAAGACTGGATGGCCCCGGTGGCGTCCGGCTCCGGGGCGCCGAGTGCGATGGTGGTGGTGCCCTGCTCGACGGGGACGCTCTCGGCGATTGCCACCGGCGCCTGCAACAACCTGATCGAACGTGCCGCCGACGTGGCACTGAAGGAGCGTCGCCAGTTGATCCTGGTGCCGCGCGAGGCGCCGTTCTCCAGCATCCACCTGGAGAACATGCTCAAGCTGTCCAACATGGGGGCGGTGATCCTGCCGGCCGCTCCGGGCTTCTATCACCAGCCGCAGACGGTCGACGACCTGATCGACTTCGTCGTGGCGCGCATCCTCAATCAACTGGGTATTCCCCAGGACATGCTGCCGCGCTGGGGCGAACACCATCTTGTCAGTGACGAATAAACTCCTCGCCGCCCTGCTGGCGCTGCAACTGGGCGGCTGCGCCACCGTGAAGACGCTCAACGACAGTCGACCGGGCGATCCGCTGATCTATGCCGGCACCCGGCTGGACTGGTATTCGCTCAATGGCGGCTGCTGCCCGAAGGATCACTTCGGCACCGAAGCACCGGCTTATCCCGGCCTCGATCTGCCCGGCAGCGCGCTGCTGGATACGCTGCTGCTACCGCTCTCGATTGCCGCGGAGCTGGGCGTCGGCCTGCAGGTGTGGGGCGGGAACTGATCCGTCTCTGCTGACCACCCTGACGAACAGGCAGGGAGCCCCTGCGTCGAATGGCGTGGAGCGAAGCGTGGGGACCCACCCTTGAGGCCTTGCTGCTGGCTTCCGGTGCAGGAGCGGGCCATGCCCGCTATCGCGGACAAAGTCCGCGCCCACATGAACGCATGCTGCTGACCGGATGGACGGGCATTCCCCGCACGGGCGCCTGCCGGCGCCTTCGCGGGCATGGCCCGCTCCTACAGGGTGTTCCAGTGGACGGCGGATTACTTGCCCAGCTTGCGCAGTTCGTCCGATTCGACGACGCGAACGCCCTTGCCTGTCTCCAGGGCCAGGCGCCAGAGGGCGCGGGCCAGGGCGATGGCTTCGATGCCGTGGAGCTTGCCCGGCAGGATGCGCGAGAACGGCGCGGCGAGCAGTTCGGCCAGGCGGACTTCCTCGCGCTGCCCCAGCAGCAGCGACGGCCGCGCGATGGTCAGTTGCTGCCAGCCTTGCTGGCGCAGGGCATCTTCCAGCTCACCCTTGGTCCGGCTGTAGAAGATCGACGATTTGCTGTCGGCGCCCAGGGCGCTGACGACGATGTAGTGCCGGGCGCCCAGGGCCAGGCCGCGCTCGCCGAGGGCCAGCGGCAGGTCGAAATCGACGCTGCGGAAGGCCTCCTCGGAGCCGGCTTCCTTGATCGTGGTGCCCAGGCAGCAGAATACGGTGTCCACCGGCTTGGTCAGGTGCGGGATGAGCTCGGCCAGCGGGCCGATCGGGTTTTCCAGGCGCGGGTGCTCCGCCAGCTTTCTTCGGGCCGGAGCAATGACGCGCTGGACCGTGGGCTCGTTGAGCATGCGGTCGAGCAGGTGCTCACCGGTCAGGCCGGTGGCGCCAGCTAGCAGGATATTCGTTGGTTTCGAGTACATCTGTGTTTCCCCTCTGACACACTTTCCAGCTTAGTTGTCGCCCTGTCCTTTTGCCTGCGCATCGTTGCTGCCGAGCGCCAAGGCGCCGTGCGTCTGTTGCGCACGCAGGGCCTGCCAGCGAGTAATGACCGCTTCAGGCGCCCAGAGTTGCGGCTCCGACGGTTCGAACGCTTCTTCCTTCTCGCGCTTGGCGACCGTCGCGCTGGCCTGTGCGAATGCCAGCTTGAGGTCGTCAGTCTGCTGGAAGGCCTTGGCGAACAGTGCATCGCCGAAGTAGGTGAAGTCGGCTTCCTCGGAGCAGCCGAAGGATACCCGGTCGCTGCGCGCGGCGGTCATGATCAGGGTCTTGTCGTCCTTGAGCGCGGGGATGAAACCGCCGCTGTAGCAGGCGGAAATCACCAGTACCTTGTAGCGGTCCTTGAGGGGGGCGAGCAGGGTGGCCAGTTCGCTGGCCGGCAGGTCGTCGAGCTTCAGGCCGGGCATGTCCAGCACCAGTTGGTGATCGTGGGAACCGTGGCTGGTCAGGTAGATGAACACCAGGTCTTCCGGGCCGCTGCGTTCGGCGATGGTGCGCAGGGTGCGCGCGAGTGTTTCGCGGGTCGCCATGGGGCGGTCGGCGAGGTGGTCGCGGTGGTTGACCAGGCGCACCACGCCACGCGCGCCGAAGCGATCACCGAGCAGGTTGGCGACGTAGTCGGCCTCGCGCAGGAACACGCTCTGCTTGCCATCACCGCCCAGGCTGACGCCGTAGAGCTCGATCGCCGGCGTGGACGCGGGAATGGCCGACAGCGCCTTGTCCAGCAGCGTGCCTTGCTCCAGCAGGCCCACTTCCAGCGGATTGGGCAGCCGCTTGCCGGTGGCATCCTGGCGCAGCTGGCCGGCACTCCAGGTGCCTTTCTGCAGACTGCCGTCGCGGCGGGTGAGGGTGCCTTCTCCCGAATACTCGCCACGGGCAAAGCCGCCGGTGTAGGCCTGGCCATCGGCGCGGGTCAGCGTGCCTTTGCCGTCGAAGCGCCAGAAGCGGAATTCGCCTTTGTAACGGCTGCCGTCGGCGCCGATGAACTCTCCGGGGCCGCTGAGAGAGCCGGCCTTGAAGCGGCCGAACCAGACGTCGCCGTCGGCATTCTCGAAGCGCCCGGTACCGTCGAACTGGTCGTTGCGGAACTCGCCACTGTACTGGTCGCCTGCGTCGTCGCGGAAGATGCCCTTGCCTTCGAGCACGCCGTTCTTGAACGGGCCGCTGTACTGGTTGCCCAGGCTGTCCCGGCGGGCGCCCTCACCATTGGCCTCACCCCTGGCGAAGGCGCCCTGGTGGCGGGTGCCGTCGGCCTGTTCGAGGCTGCCAAGGCCCTCGTAGCGACCCTTGCGGAAGCCACCGCTGTAGGTGGTGCCGCCCTGGGACAGGCGGCCCTCGCCGTCGAACTCGCCGCGCTTGAACTGGCCTTCGTAGACGCTGCCGTCGGCGTACTGCAGGCGCCCGCGGCCATCGAACAGACCGTCGCGGAACTCGCCTTCGTAACCGGTACCGTTGCCGTCGTTCCACGTGCCCTGGCCGCTTTGCAGGCCTTTGTCGAAGTTGCCCTCGTACCAGGCGCCGTTGCTGTAATCCAGCCGGCCCGGGCCCTGCAGTTGACCGTTCACCAGCTCGCCACGGTAGCGTGCGCCGTCGGGCAGGCGGGCGTCCGGGGGCGTCAGCGGTTCGCCTTCGCCACAGGCGGTGAGGAGCAGGGCGAGGCTCAGGGGCAGGAGGCGGCGTGGCATGGGGTTCTCGAATCGACGGTGGGACGCTGATTGAGTGTGACGTAAAAAAGCCCGCGGACGCGGGCTTTTTTCTCAGACGTGCATTGCACGCCGATGACGAGCTGTCAGACGAAGCACAGGCTCAGGGATTCGGCGATGTAGGCCGGCTTGGGCAGGCCTTCGATCTCCAGGGTGCAGCGCGCCTTGATCAGCCACTGGCCGGGGTTCTTCTCGGTGATGTCGGTGATGGTCACCTGCAGGCGAACGCGCGAATCCACCGGCACCGGCTGGATGAAGCGCACGCTGTCCAGCCCGTAGTTGACCACCATCTTGGGGTTCTCCGGCAGGACCAGGAGGCCCTCGCAGAGCTTGGGGATCAGCGACAGAGACAGGAAGCCGTGGGCGATGGTGCCGCCGAAGGGCGTCTTCTTCGCCTTCTCGGGGTCGACGTGGATGAACTGGTGGTCCTCGGTGCACTCGGCGAACTGGTTGATGCGCTGTTGATCGACGGTGATCCACTGCGAATGGCCCAGGTCCTTGCCGATGTAATCCTTCAGTGCGCTTACGGGTACGAATGCCATGTTTCCTCCGGGGATATCGTTGTTCTTCTAGTGCGGCCTGCGTAAGAGTCCGCCAACAGATCAGCATGGGGTCCGCGACCGGTCAAGCCGCAGCGGCATTCATGCTTTGGGCGAATGCCGAGCCATAGCGGGCGCCGGGCGGGCATAATGGCGCCTCGTTGCGCTGGAGATGCCCCTGATGTTGTTACGAGGCCTGACCTGGCTGGTGCTGTTCCAACTGCTCGGCACGGGCCTGAATGCTCTCATCCTGCACATGATTCCCGGCCCCATCATTGGGCTGGTGCTGCTGTTCGCCTTCCTGGTGTGGAACGGCGAGGTGAGCAAGCCGGTGAACGAGGCGGCCGCCTCGCTGCTGCGCTACCTGCCGTTGCTGCTGGTACCGGCGGCGGTAGGCGTGATGGCCTACGCCCGGCAGATCGCCGCGGACTTCTGGGCCATCGTCGGGGCGCTGGCGCTATCGCTGCTGGTGTCCTTCGTGTTCGCCGGCTGGCTGATGCAGAAGCTCATCGATCGCCAGCGCAAGCAGAAGGAGGGCGCGTGATGTTCGACTGGCAAGGCGCGGTGAACGCCGTCATCCACCACCCGCTGTTCTGCGTCGGCGTCACCCTGGGTGCGTACCAGCTGGCGCTGGCCGCCTATGAGCGCACGCGCTGGGTGTTCCTGCAGCCGGTGCTGGTGTCGATGCTGATCGTCATTGCGGTGCTGCTGGCCTGCGGCATCGATTACACGGAATACAGCAACAGCGCCAAGGTGCTGACCATCCTCCTCGGCCCCGCCACCGTGGCGCTGGCGGTGCCGTTGTTCCTCAACCTGAAACGTATCCGCCAGCTGTTCTGGCCGACGCTGATCACCCTGCTGGTCGGCGGTCTGTTCGCCACCGCACTGGGGGTCGGCCTGGGCTGGTTGTTCGGCGTCGACCACGAGCTGCTGATGAGCCTGGCACCCAAGTCGGTGACCTCGCCCATCGCCATGCTGGTGGCCAGCCAGATCGGCGGCGTGGCCGCGCTGGCGGCGGTGTTCGTGCTGATCACTGGCGTGCTCGGCGCCATCCTCGGTCCGGAACTGCTGCGCCGCTTCGGTGTGCATCACCCGGCTGCGCAGGGCATGGCGCTGGGCATGACCGCCCACGCCGTGGGCACCTCCCGCGCCCTGCAGGAGGGCGAGGAGTGCGGCGCGTTCGCCGCCCTGGCCATGAGCCTGATGGGCGTTGCCACCGCTGTGCTGCTACCGTTGGCGGTAGCGCTGATTGCCTGACGAATCGACGGAGTGTCCATGAGTTTCCCGCTGTTCCCCCTCAACACCGTGCTGTTTCCCGGCTGCCGCCTCGACCTGCAGATCTTCGAGGCGCGCTACCTGGACATGATCGGCCGCTGCATGAAGCAGAGCAGCGGGTTCGGTGTGGTGGCCATCGTCGAGGGCGAGGAAGTCGGCGATGCGCCGGAGCGCTACAGCCTGGTCGGCTGCGAGGCGCACATCCGTGACTGGCAGCAACGCCCCAATGGCCTGTTGGGCATCCGTGTCGAAGGCGGTCGGCGCTTCCGTGTGCTCTCCGCCAACGTGCAGACCGACCAGCTGACGGTGGCCGATGTGGAGTGGCTGGACGAGCAACCTGACCAGCCCCTGACCAAGGAGCACGACGACCTCGCCGCACTGCTCGAAGCGCTGTCCATGCACCCGATGGTTTCCGCGCTGGAAATGGGCGGCGAGGTCAACGGCCAGCAGGCCCTGGCCTGCCAGCTCGCCTACCTGCTGCCCTTCGAGCGCGACCAGAAGCAGGTGCTGCTGGAGATGGACGACCCGACCGTGCGCCTGGCGCGCATCCAGGTGCTGCTGGAGCAGTTGCAGGGCGACTTCGTCGCCTGACGCGCCGGCTCTCCTTGTAGGAGCGGGCCATGCCTGCGAAGGCGCCGGCAGGCGCCGTTGCCGGGGAATGCCCATTCAACCTGTCGGCGCGGTGTGTTCATGGAAACGCGGACCTTGTCCGCTCCTGCAGGACTACATCGGCGCACTGGGTGAGGGAAGGCCCAGGCATGATCTGCCCATGAAAAACGACAAGGCCCGCGGATGCGGGCCTTGTGCTGTCACGGGGAGGGCGAGCGCTTAGAACGAATCCCCCGGCACCCGTACCCAGCCTTCCATGAGGATGCGCGAGCTGCGGCTCATGATGGCCTTGGTCACGGTCCATTCGCCGTTCACCTGCTTGGCCTCGGCGCCCACGCGCAGGGTGCCGGAGGGGTGGCCGAAGCGCACGGCACTGCGTTCGCCACCGCCGGCGGCGAGGTTCACCAGGGTGCCGGGGATGGCTGCGGCGGTGCCGATGGCCACGGCGGCGGTGCCCATCATGGCGTGGTGCAGCTTGCCCATGGACAGCGCGCGCACCAGCAGGTCGACGTCGCCGGCCTGGACTTCCTTGCCGCTGGAGGTGACGTAGTTCTTCGCCGGCGCGACGAAGGCGATCTTCGGCGTGTGCTGGCGGGTGGCGGCTTCCTCCGGGGTCTTGATCAGGCCCATGCGCAGGGCGCCGGCGATGCGGAATTTCTCGAAGCGCGCCAGTTGCTCGGGGTCGCCATTGATCGCTTCACGCAGTTCGGCGCCGGTGTAGCCGATGTCCTGGGCGTTGACGAAGATGGTCGGGATGCCGGCGGTGATCATGGTCGCCTTGAAGGTGCCGATGCCGGGGACTTCCAGGTCGTCCACCAGGTTGCCGGTGGGGAACATGGCGCCGCCGTCTTCACCGTCGTCGGACGGGTCGAGGAACTCCAGCACGATCTCGGCGGCGGGGAAGGTCACGCCGTCCAGTTCGAAGTCGCCGGTTTCCTGGACCTGGCCGTTGGTGACCGGTACGTGGGCGATGATGGTTTTCTGGATATTCGCCTGCCAGATACGCACCACGCAGGTGCCGTTGTCCGGGATGCGCGACGGATCGACCAGGCCGGCGTGGATGGCGAAGGAGCCGGCGGCGGTGGAAAGGTTGCCGCAGTTGCCGCTCCAGTCGACGAAGGCCTTGTCGATGGATATCTGCCCGTAGAGGTAGTCGACGTCGTGGTCCGGCTGGGTGCTTTTCGACAGGATCACGCACTTGCTGGTGCTGGAGGTCGCGCCGCCCATGCCGTCGATGTGCGCGCTGTACGGATCGGGGCTGCCGATCACGCGCATGAACAGCTGGTCGCGCGCCGCGCCGGGCACCTGGCAGCGCTCGGGCAGGTCCTGCAGGCGGAAGAACACGCCCTTGCTGGTGCCGCCGCGGATGTAGGTGGCGGGGATCTTCACTTGGGGTACGTGGGGCATGGGTCGGGTCCCTGGGAATTCGGTGGTGGGCTGCCCTCTCCCTAACCCTCTCCCTGAAGGGAGAGGGGACCGTTGGGTGCAGGTTGAAACCATGGCGTCAGCCGGCACGGACAGCTCCCTCTCCCTTCAGGGAGAGGGCGGGGGAGAGGGGCTCTCAACCCGGCCCGCACAAGGCAGGCCGGAGCCGTTACATCACGCCACGGACGACTCGAGGAAGTCCTTGGCGAAGCGCTGCAGCACGCCGCCGGCGTTGTACACCTTCACTTCGGCGGCGGTATCCAGGCGGCAGGTGACCGGCACTTCGACCACTTCACCGTTGCGGCGATTGACCACCAGGGTCAGGTCGCAGCGCGGCGAGACGTCGCCCTTGATGTCGTAGGTCTCGGTGCCGTCCAGGCCCAGGGTCAGGCGGGTGGTGCCCGGCTTGAACTCCACCGGCAGCACGCCCATGCCCACCAGGTTGGTGCGGTGGATGCGCTCGAAGCCTTCGGCGACGATCACTTCCACGCCCGCCAGGCGAACGCCCTTGGCCGCCCAGTCGCGGGACGAGCCCTGGCCATAGTCGGCGCCGGCCACGATGATCAGGTTCTGCTTGCGGTTCATGTAGGTTTCGATGGCTTCCCACATGCGCATCACCTTGCCTTCCGGCTCCACGCGAGCCAGCGAACCCTTCTTCACTTCCCCGTTGACCACGGCCATTTCGTTGACCAGTTGCGGGTTGGCGAAGGTGGCGCGCTGGGCGGTCAGGTGGTCGCCGCGGTGGGTGGCGTAGGAGTTGAAGTCTTCCTCCGGCAGGCCCATTTTCGCCAGGTATTCGCCGGCCGCGCTGTCCAGCAGGATGGCGTTGGACGGCGACAGGTGATCGGTGGTGATGTTGTCCGGCAGGATCGCCAGCGGCAGCATGCCCTTGAGCGTGCGCTCGCCGGCCAGCGCGCCTTCCCAGTACGGCGGACGGCGGATGTAGGTGGACATCGGGCGCCAGTCGTACAGCGGGCTTTCCGCTTCCTGCACGCTGCCCAGGTCGAACATCGGGATGTAGACCTGCTTGAACTGCTCGGGCTTGACGCTCGCCGCGACGATGGCGTCGATCTCTTCGTCGGACGGCCAGAGGTCCTTCAGGGTGACCGGGTTGCCTTGACTGTCGGTACCCAGCGGGTCCTGCTCGATGTCGAAGCGCACGGTGCCGGCGATGGCGTAGGCGACCACCAGCGGCGGCGAGGCGAGGAAGGCCTGCTTGGCATAGGGGTGGATGCGGCCGTCGAAGTTGCGGTTGCCCGAGAGCACGGCGGTGGCGTACAGGTCGCGGTCGATGATCTCTTTCTGGATCACCGGGTCCAGCGCGCCGGACATGCCGTTGCAGGTGGTGCAGGCGTAGGCGACGATGCCGAAGCCGAGCTTCTCCAGCTCCGGCAGCAGGCCGGCTTCTTCCAGGTACAGCTTGGCGACTTTCGAGCCCGGCGCGAAGGAGGTCTTCACCCACGGCTTGCGGATCATGCCCAGCGCGTTGGCCTTCTTCGCCACCAGTCCGGCGGCGATGACGTTGCGCGGGTTGGAGGTGTTGGTGCAGCTGGTGATGGCGGCGATGATCACCGCACCGTCGGGCATCAGGCCCTGGGCTTCTTCACCTTTGCCTTCCTGCAGCTTGGCTTCGTCGGCGATGCCGCGCTCGGCCAGCGCCGAGGTCGGCAGGCGGCGGTGCGGGTTGGACGGGCCGGCCATGTTACGGACGACGCTGCCCAGGTCGAACTCCAGCACGCGTTCGTACTCGGCGGTTTCCAGAGCGGTGCTCCACAGGCCGAGAGTCTTCGCGTAGTTCTCCACCAGCTCCACCTGCTCGGGCTCGCGGCCGGTGAGCTTGAGGTAGTCGATGGTCTGGCCGTCGATGTAGAACATCGAGGCGGTGGCGCCGTATTCCGGGCACATGTTGGAGATGGTTGCGCGGTCGCCGATGGACAGGCTGTCCGCCCCTTCGCCGAAGAACTCGACGTAGGCGCCGACCACCCGTTCCTTGCGCAGGAACTCGGTGATCGCCAGGACGATGTCGGTGGCGGTGATGCCCGGCTTGCGCTTGCCGGTGAGCTTCACGCCGACGATGTCGGGCAGGCGCATCATCGACGGGTGGCCGAGCATCACGGTCTCGGCTTCGAGGCCGCCGACGCCGATGGCGATCACGCCCAGGGCGTCCACGTGCGGGGTGTGCGAGTCGGTGCCGACGCAGGTGTCGGGGAACGCGATGCCGCCGCGCGCCTGGATCACCGGGCTCATTTTCTCCAGGTTGATCTGGTGCATGATGCCGTTGCCGGCCGGGATCACATCGACGTTCTTGAACGCGGTCCTGGTCCAGTCGATGAAGTGGAAGCGATCCTCGTTGCGGCGATCTTCGATGGCGCGGTTCTTCTCGAAGGCGTCCGGATCGAAGCCGGCGGCTTCGACGGCAAGCGAGTGGTCGACGATCAGCTGGGTCGGCACCACCGGGTTGACCTTGGATGGGTCGCCACCTTTCTCGGCGATGGCGTCACGCAGGCCGGCGAGGTCGACCAGTGCGGTCTGGCCGAGGATGTCGTGGCAGACCACACGGGCCGGGTACCAGGGGAAGTCGAGGTCGCGCTTGCGGTAGACCAGTTGCTCCAGCGAGGCGGTCAGGTCGGCCGGTTCGCAGCGGCGCACCAGCTGTTCGGCCAGCACGCGGGAGGTGTAGGGGAGCTTGTCCCAGGCGCCGGCCTGGATCGCTTCGACCGCTTCGCGGGCGTCGAAGTAATCCAGCGCGGTGCCGGGCAGGCGTTTGCGGAATTGGCTGTTCACGGAGGAAGTCATTTTTTTATCCACAAAGGCTATTTACGGTCCTTGAGCGGCACGAACTTCAGGTCTTCAGGACCTGTGTAGTTGGCGCTCGGGCGGATGATCTTGCCGTCGATGCGTTGCTCGATGACGTGGGCGGACCAGCCGGCGGTGCGGGCGATGACGAACAGCGGGGTGAACATCGCGGTGGGCACGCCCATCATGTGGTAGCTCACGGCGCTGAACCAATCGAGGTTGGGGAACATCTTCTTGATGTCCCACATGATGGTTTCCAGGCGCTCGGCGATGTCATACATCTTGGTGTTGGACTGCTCGTTCGACAGCTGCTGGGCGACTTCCTTGATCACCTTGTTGCGCGGGTCGGACACGGTGTAGACCGGGTGGCCGAAGCCGATCACGACTTCCTTCTTCTCGACGCGGGCGCGGATGTCGGCCTCGGCTTCGTCCGGGTTGTCGTAGCGCTTCTGGATCTCGAAGGCCACCTCGTTGGCGCCGCCGTGTTTCGGGCCGCGCAGCGCGCCGATGGCACCGGCGATGCAGGAGAACATGTCCGAGCCGGTGCCGGCGATCACACGGGAGGTGAAGGTGGAGGCGTTGAACTCATGCTCGGCGTACAGGTTGAGCGAGGTGTGCATGGCGCGCACCCAGGACTCGCGGGGCTTCTCGCCGTGCAGCAGGTGCAGGAAGTGGCCACCGATGGAGTCGTCGTCGGTCTCGACGTCGATGCGCTTGCCGTTGTGGCTGAAGTGGTACCAGTAGAGCAGCGCCGAGCCCAGGGAAGCCATCAGCTTGTCGGCGATGTCACGGGCGCCCGGGTGGTTGTGGTCGTCCTTCTCCGGCGACAGGC
The DNA here is from genome assembly GCA_966191535.1 of uncultured Pseudomonas sp. Lineage (GTDB taxonomy): Bacteria > Pseudomonadota > Gammaproteobacteria > Pseudomonadales > Pseudomonadaceae > Pseudomonas. The sequence goes on from CBIGPF010000133.1 coordinate 16,605, forward strand.
AGCCGAGTACGGACACGGCGGTGCGCATCACGTCCATCGGGTGGGCCGACGGCGGCAGGGTTTCCAGGGCAGCCTTGACGCCGGCCGGCAGGCCGCGCAGGGCTTTCAGCTTGGCCTTGTAACCGGCCAGTTCGGCGGCGTTGGGCAGCTTGCCGTGGACCAGCAGGTGGGCGATTTCCTCGAAGTCGCAGCGGTTGGCGAAGTCCAGGACGTCATAGCCACGGTAGTGCAGGTCGTTGCCGGTGCGGCCGACGGTGCACAGGGCGGTGTTGCCAGCGGCGGTGCCACTCAGGGCCACGGACTTCTTCGGCTTGAAGCCGGTGGTGGTTTCTGCGGTAGCGCTCATCGCGTGTCTCCTCATCAAATCCGGTTGCTTGTTCTTGTCCCCGGCGCGGCCGGGATATCGGTTCGAATCTGGTCGGCGTGCGCACCCCTGGGGTCGGGTAGGCAGGGGTGGTTGAGAGGCAGGGGGAATAACCATAATGTAGGTTAGACCCCAGCCAGAAAAAG
>CBIGPF010000134.1:0-16903 GCA_966191535.1 uncultured Pseudomonas sp.
CAGCATGATGGTCTTGCCCGCTTTCGGCGGGGCGACGATCAGGCCGCGCTGGCCCTTGCCGATCGGCGAGCAGAGGTCGATCACACGGCCGGTGAGGTCCTCGGTGGAGCCGTTGCCGGCTTCCATGGTCAGGCGCTTGGTCGGGAACAGCGGCGTCAGGTTCTCGAAGAGAATCTTGTTCTTCGCGTTCTCCGGACGATCGAAGTTGATCGAGTCGACTTTCAGCAGGGCGAAGTAACGCTCGCCTTCCTTCGGCGGACGAATCTTGCCGATGATGGTATCGCCCGTGCGCAGGTTGAAGCGACGGATCTGGCTGGGCGAGACGTAGATGTCGTCGGGGCCGGCCAGGTACGAGGAATCGGCGGAGCGCAGGAAGCCGAAGCCATCCTGGAGAATCTCCAGCACGCCGTCACCGGAGATTTCCTCGCCGCTTTTCGCATGCTTCTTCAGCAGCGCGAAGATGATGTCCTGCTTGCGCGAACGGGCCATGTTTTCCAGGCCCATGGCATCGGACATTTCCAGCAATTCGGCAATCGGCTTTTGCTTGAGTTCGGTCAGATTCATAGAAGGGACGTAAATACGCTGAAAGGGGAAAAGGGAACAAGCGTGATGCTTGAAGAGCCGCGCCGTAGATGACGGACAGGATCGCTTGGAATTCGAATGGGAAGTGCGTCGGCGACGGCTTGCAGGGGACAACGAAACAATCGTTGTGCGCCCGAATTTAACACCCGAGTTTCGGAGCGTCTAGGGGCAATAACGAAAAAACCCCGCGCATTGGCGGGGCTTTTCGAGCTTCTTCGACTTAGATGTTGCTGTCGAGGAAGGCAGCCAGCTGCGACTTGGACAGTGCGCCGACCTTGGTGGCTTCGACGTTGCCGCCCTTGAACAGCATCAGGGTCGGGATGCCGCGCACGCCGTACTTCGGCGGGGTATCCTGGTTCTCGTCGATGTTCAGCTTGCAGACTTTCAGCTTGCCCTGATAGTCCTTGGCGATCTCGTCCAGTACCGGGGCGATCATCTTGCACGGGCCGCACCATTCGGCCCAATAGTCGACCAGCACGGGACCGTCGGACTTCAGTACGTCCTGCTCGAAGCTGGCATCGGTAACATTGACGATATGTTCGCTCATGTATTCTCTCCGTCAATCGGATGCGAAAAAGTGTCCGCCATCATATCCCGCCTCGGCCCACACCGAAAGGCGCAGCCGATTGAGTGTATCTATCGCTGCCGCGGTGACTTCTGATCGGTGACAACCCCTTCATTGGCACTACCTGCCTAAAATGGCAGGATGTCTCCCGTATTTACCCGGACCTGCCCCTATGCCCCATACCCCTGCCAAGACCTTTCCGATGATCGCGGCCATTGACCTTGGCTCGAACAGTTTCCACATGGTTTTGGCGAAGGCCGATCACGGCGAGATACGCATCCTTGAGCGGTTGGGCGAGAAAGTCCAGCTGGCTGCGGGTATCGGCGAAGACCGCATGCTCACCGAGGAAGCGATGCAGCGCGGCTACGACTGCCTGAAGCAGTTCGCCCAGTTCATCAACGGCATGCCGCCGGGCTCGGTGCGCGTCGTGGGTACCAACGCCCTGCGCGAAGCGCGCAACCGCGCCGAATTCATCCGCGTCGCCGACCAGATCCTCGGCCATCCGGTAGAAGTCATCTCCGGCCGCGAAGAAGCGCGCCTGATCTACCTGGGCGTCTCTCACACCCTGCCGGACAACCCGGGCAAGCGCCTGGTGGTCGACATCGGCGGCGGCAGCACCGAGTTCATCATCGGCCAGCAGTTCGAATCGCAGCTGCGCGAGAGCCTGCAGATGGGTTGCGTGAGCTTCACCCAGCGCTACTTCAAGGACGGCAAGATCACCCCGGCGCGCTACGCCCAGGCCTACACCTCGGCTCGCCTGGAACTGATGAGCATCGAGAACAGCCTGCGCCGCCTGGGCTGGGACGAAGCCGTCGGCGCCTCCGGCACCATCCGCGCGATCTGCCTGGCGATCCAGGCTGGCGGCCACGGCAACGGCGAGATCAACCCCGAAGGCCTGGCCTGGCTCAAGCGCAAGATGTTCAAGCTGGGCGAGGTCGAGAAGCTCGACATCGACGGTATCAAGCCTGACCGCCGGCCGATCTTCCCGGCCGGCATGGCGATCCTCGAAGCGCTGTTCGACGCCCTCGAGCTGACCCGCATGACCCATTCCGAAGGCGCTCTGCGCGAAGGCGTGCTCTACGACCTGCTGGGCCGCCACCACCACGAGGACGTCCGTGAGCGCACCATTGGGGCACTCATGGAGCGCTACCACGTCGACCCGGAGCAGGCTGCACGCGTCGAGGCCAAGGCGCTGGAATCCCTGGAGCAGGTCTCCAAGGCCTGGGACCTGAACGACGAGGGCCACCGCGAGCTGCTGATGTGGGCCGCCCGCGTCCACGAGCTGGGCCTGGACATCGCCCATTACCACTACCACAAGCACGGCGCCTACCTGCTGGAGCACTCGGACCTGGCCGGCTTCTCGCGCCTGGACCAGCTGACTCTGGCACTGCTGGTGCGCGGCCACCGCCGCAACATCCCGGTAGACAAGTTCAACGAACTGGGCGACGAGGGCGACAAGCTGATCCGCCTGTGCATCGTGCTGCGCTTCGCCATCCTCTTCCACCACATCCGTGGTACCCAGGAAATGCCGGCCGTGGCCCTGAAGGCCTCCGGCAAATCGCTGGACGTGCGCTTCCCGGACGGCTGGCTGGCTGCCAACCCGCTGACCCAGGCGGACTTCGAACAGGAGGCCGAATGGCTCAAGCGCGTGGGCTACTCGCTCAGCGTGAGCTGATCGCCGTCCCCGCGACAGACGAAGGCCCCGGCGTGCAAACGCCGGGGCCTTTTCATTGCGCCAGGGCTGCTCCTACGAACAGCCGCCGCGCAGGCATGAAAAAGCCCTGCCGAGGCAGGGCTTTTTTCGGCGCTGGCAGCAGATCAGCGAACGCTGATCACCGGCGTGCACAGGCGCTCCAGCAGGGTCGCCTGGGCGTTGCGGGCGTTCTGGTTGCCGCTGGGGCTCTGGCGCACATAGCTGCCGTCGGACTGCAGCACCCAGGCCTGGGTGTTGTCGGTCAGGTAGGACTCCAGCTCCTTCTTCACCCGCAGCACGAGTTTCTTGCCCTCGACCGGGAAGCAGGTCTCCACGCGCATGTCGAGGTTGCGCTCCATCCAGTCGGCGCTGGAAAGATAGAGTTTCTCCTCGCCGCCATTGAGGAAGTAGTAGATCCGGCTGTGCTCGAGGAAGCGACCGATGATCGAGCGCACCTGAATGTTGTGCGACACGCCCGGCACACCCGGACGCAGGCAGCACATGCCGCGCACCACCAGATCGATCTTCACGCCGGCCTGGCTGGCCTTGTACAGCGCGCGGATGACCTTCGCGTCGGTCAGCGAGTTGACCTTGGCCATGATGTGCGCCGGCTTGCCTTCGGCAGCCTGGGCGGCCTCGCGGTTGATCATCTCCAGCAGGTTCTTCTTCAGGGTGAAGGGCGCATGCAGGAGCTTCTTCATCCGCAGGGTCTTGCCCATGCCGATCAACTGGTTGAACAGCTTGTGCAGGTCCTCGCAGAGCGCCACGTCGGCGGTCAGCAGGCTGTAGTCGGTGTACAGGCGGGCGTTGCCGGCGTGGTAGTTGCCGGTGCCCAGGTGCGCGTAGCGGCGCAGCTCGCCATCCTCGCGACGCAGGATCAGCATCATCTTGGCGTGGGTCTTGAAGCCGACCACGCCGTAGATCACCACGGCCCCGGCCTGCTGCAGGCGGCTGGCCAGCTGCAGGTTGGATTCCTCGTCGAAGCGCGCCCGCAGTTCGATCACCACGGTGACTTCCTTGCCGTTACGCGCGGCTTCCACCAGCGCGTCGACGATCTCGGAGTTGGCGCCGGAGCGGTACAGCGTCTGCTTGATCGCCAGCACACTGGGGTCCTTGGCGGCCTGACGCAGCAGGTCGACTACCGGCGTGAAGGACTCGAACGGGTGCATCAGCAGCACGTCGAGCTTGCCCAGGACGTTGAACAGGTTTTCCTTCTTCTGCAGCAACTTGGGAATCGCCGGGGTGAACGGCGGCGACTGCAGCTCCGGATGGCTGGCGAGGCCGGTGACGCTGAACAGGCGGGTCAGGTTGACCGGGCCGCTGACGCGGTACAGCTCGGTCTCGGACAGGCCGAATTGCTTGAGCAGGTAGTTGGAGAGCGGCACCGGGCAGGTGTCCACCACTTCCAGGCGCACGGCGTCACCGTAGCGGCGCGAGAACAGCTCGCCGCGCAGGGCGCGGGCCAGGTCCTCGACGTCCTCGGCGTCCACCGAGAGGTCGGCGTTACGGGTCAGGCGGAACTGGTAGCAGCCCTTCACCTTCATGCCGTGGAACAGGTCATCGGCGTGGGCGTGGATCATCGACGACAGGAACACGTAGTTGTCGCCGGGGCCGGCAACGTCTTCCGGCAGGCGGATGATCCGCGGCAGCGAGCGTGGTGCCGGGATGATCGCGAGGCCGGAGTCGCGGCCGAAGGCGTCCAGGCCCTCGAGCTCGACCATGAAGTTCAGACTCTTGTTCACCAGCAGCGGGAACGGATGGGTCGGGTCGAGGCCGATCGGGGTGACGATGGGCGCGATCTCGTCGCGGAAGAAGCGACGGACCCACGCCTTGATCTTTGGCGTCCAGTAGCGGCGGCGGATGAAGCGGATGTCGTGCTTGGCCAGCTCCGGCAACAGGATGTCGTTGAGGATGCTGTACTGGCGAGCGACCTGCTCGTGCACCTGCTCGCTGATGCGTGCCAGCGCCTGGTGCGGCAGCAGGCCGTCGGCGCCGGCCTGTTCGCGGGCGAAGGTGATCTGCTTCTTCAGGCCGGCAACGCGGATCTCGAAGAACTCGTCGAGGTTGCTGGAGAAGATCAGCAGGAACTTCAGGCGCTCCAGCAGCGGGTAGGACTCGTCCAGCGCCTGTTCCAGCACGCGGATGTTGAACTGCAGCTGCGAGAGCTCGCGATGAATGTAGAGGGCACTGTCGTCCACGTTGATCGCCGGCACCGCCGGCTCGACGGGAGGTGGCGTCGCCTCGACGACCTCCTCCACGACGACGTCGGTGATTTCAGCAGTGGTGTCAGCTTCGATAACTTCGGTTTCGCTAATGCCTTCGGTATTCATCGCTCGTCTCATCGACGGGGTCAGCCCCCGCTTTTCAATTGTTGTGCTGCGCGCTTGGCGAAGTAGGTCAGGATGCCATCTGCGCCAGCGCGTTTGAAGGCCAGCAGCGATTCGAGGATCACCGCCTCGCTGAGCCAGCCGTTGTTGATCGCGGCCATGTGCATCGCGTACTCGCCGCTGACCTGGTAGACAAAGGTCGGCGCGCGGAATTCGTCCTTGGCGCGGCGAACGATGTCGAGATACGGCATGCCCGGCTTGACCATGATCATGTCGGCGCCCTCGGCGAGGTCAGCGTAGATCTCGTGCAGCGCTTCGTCGCTGTTGGCCGGGTCCATCTGGTAGGTGGCCTTGTTGCCCTTGCCCAGGTTGGCGGCGGAGCCGACGGCGTCGCGGAACGGGCCGTAGTAGGCGCTGGCGTACTTGGCCGAGTAGGCCATGATGCGGGTGTTGATGTGACCGGTGGACTCCAGGGCCTCGCGGATCGCGCCGATGCGGCCGTCCATCATGTCCGAGGGCGCCACGACCTGGGCGCCGGCTTCGGCATGGGACAGCGCCTGCTTGACCAGCACATCAACGGAAATGTCGTTCAGGACGTAGCCGTCCTCGTCGAGGATGCCGTCCTGGCCATGGCTGGTGAACGGGTCCAGCGCCACGTCGGTGATGATACCCAGCTCCGGGAAACGCTCGCGCAGGGCGCGGGTGGCGCGCTGGGCAATGCCGTCTGGGTTGAATGCTTCGGCGCCATCGAGGGATTTCTTCTCCAGCGGTGTCACCGGGAACAGTGCCAGCGCCGGAATGCCCAGTTCCACCAGTTCTTCGGCTTCCTTGAGCAGCAGGTCGATGGACATGCGCTCCACGCCCGGCATCGAGGGCACCGCTTCCCGCTGATTCTTGCCGTCGAGCACGAACACCGGAAGGATCAGGTCGTTGGTGGTCAGGACGTTCTCGCGCACCAGACGGCGGGAGAATTCATCACGACGGTTGCGACGCAGTCGAGTGAAGGGGAAGGCACGATCGGCGGGAATGAAGCTCACGGCGTACTCCAGGGCCTGATACAGCAGGCACAGTCTGACAGTTATAGTCCTGAATTATGACCGATTGGTAACAACCGGTAACAGTGACCCTTGGTCGCGGCATCCTGCCGCAGCGGCATGCCGCCGCTCTACGCCGCCAGAGACTTGTTCCAGGTCAGGTGTGCAGATCGGGGTGCCTTCCCTGCGGGCGACAACCGAGTTAGGCTTCGCGTTCATTTCGCTGCGTTGCCTCGATAATGCTCCAACAATTCCTGCAGGATTTCGGCTACTTCGCCCTGTTTCTCGGCACGTTCTTCGAGGGTGAGACCATTCTGGTCCTGGCCGGCTTCCTGGCTTTCCGCGGCTACATGCAACTGGAGTACGTCATTGCGGTGGCTTTCTTCGGCAGCTACGCGGGTGACCAGCTCTGGTATTTCCTCGGTCGCCGTCACGGTCGCAAGCTGCTCGCGCGCAAGCCGCGCTGGCAGAAAATGGGCGACAAGGCCCTGGAGCACGTTCGCAAGCACCCTGACCTGTGGGTCCTGAGCTTCCGCTTCGTCTACGGCCTGCGCACCGTGATGCCGGTGGCCATCGGCCTGTCCGGCTACCCGCCGGCGCGCTACCTGCTGCTCAACGGCATCGGCGCCATTGTCTGGGCCACCGTACTGGGCAGCGCCGCCTTCTACTTCGGCAGCGTGCTCGAAGGCGTGCTGGGCAACATCAAGAAGTACGAGCTCATGGTCCTTGGCGGCCTCGTGGTGATCGGCCTGCTGTTCTGGCTGCGCCGTCGTTTCAAGGCTGCCAAGGCCGACTGATCAGGCTGCCTGCGGCAGGCGCTCGGCGCGCCGCAGGCCCAGCAGGCCGATCAGGCTGAGCAACGAGTAGACCGCCAGCGCCCAAGGCGCCCACTGCGGCAATTCGATTCCTCCCCACAGCGCCAGCGCCGCCATTGCCGGCACGTTCAGCGCCAATCGCAGCAATTCCAGGCGCAGCGCCCAGGCTCGGTTCTCCAGCCAGCAGCCGATGGCGTAAAGCCCGACGGCCATCCAGCTCCAGCCGAGCAGCAGCGGCAGCACCTGCCAGTGCTCCCCGACACCCAGCAACCAGGTGCCCACCACCACGTAGGTGGCGAACTGCACACCGGCGTACCACTGCCGGCCACGCGTGAGCGGCACGTCGAACTTGCGGAAGGCCGCCAGGTCGGGCTTGGCCATCGGATAGCGCTGGGCGACATCCTCGGGGCGCCAGCCGGTACGCATGAACCAGATGCGCAGCTTGTCCCACAGGCTGCCGGCACGGCGGGCGTCGCTCCACAGGTGCGCATAAACCTGCAGATTGGCCCACAGGGGGTTCCAGCTGGCCAGCGGCACGGTCACGCCGAACACCACCGGCTCCTCGTCCAGCTCCTCCTGGAAGGTGCCGAACAGGCGGTCCCAGACGATGAACACGCCGCCGTAGTTGCGATCCATGTAGACCGGGTTCTGCGCGTGGTGCACACGGTGATTGGACGGGGTGATGAAGATCCACTCGAACCAGCCCAGCTTCGGGATGTGCCGGGTGTGCACCCAGAACTGGTAGAGCAGGTTCAGCGCGCCGACGGTGAGGAACACCAGCGGCGGCACGCCGGCGATGGCCATCGGCAGGTAGAAGATCCAGCCGAAGATGAAGCCGGTGCTGGTCTGCCGCAGCGCGGTGGAGAGGTTGTAGTCCTCGCTCTGGTGGTGCACCGAATGGGCGGCCCAGAGCACGTTGCGCTCGTGGCCGAGACGGTGGTTCCAGTAGTAGCAGAAGTCGTAGAAGACAAAGGCGAACCCCCAGACCCAGAGGCTCTTCGACGACAGCTCGAAGAGCGCCAGGTGCTGCCAGGCAATGGCATAGGTCAGCACCGCAAGGCCCTTGGTGAGCAAACCGCTGGTGGTCGACAGCACACCGGCGCTCAGGCTGTTCAGCGCATCGCTCAGGCGATAGGTGCGCATGCCACGCCAACGGTCGGCGAGCAGCTCGATCGCGATCAGGAGGAAAAAGAAGGGTACGGCGAAGAGGATGTAGTTCATGGCACGGCCGAGTCGTTATGCTTATGGGAAGGCCTCAGGGCGATGCGCCCTGATGAGTGATCCTAGCCCCTACTTCCGCGCCGGCCCCGACCGCCGGCGACAACCCGGGCGGCATATCACGACACGCCCGGCCCCCTCGAACAGGAGCAGTCCATGCAGAAGAAAGTTGCCGTCATCCTCTCCGGCTGCGGCGTCTACGACGGCGCCGAGATCCATGAAAGCGTGATCACCCTGCTGCGCCTTTCGCAGCGCGGCGCGAAGGTGCAGTGCTTCGCCCCGAACATCGCCCAGCACCATGTGCTGAACCACCTTACTGGCGAAGAAATGGCCGAAAGCCGCAATGTGCTGGTGGAGTCGGCGCGCATCGCCCGTGGTGAGGTGAAGGACGTGCGCGAAGCCAAGGTCGAGGATTTCGACGCCCTGATCGTGCCCGGCGGCTTCGGCGCGGCGAAGAACCTCAGCGACTTCGCCTTCAAGGGCGACCAGTGCAACGTGCAGCCGGACGTACTGGCCCTGGCCAAGGCCTTCGCCGCGGCGAAAAAGCCGGTTGGCCTGCTCTGCATCGCCCCGGCCCTGGCCGCGCGCATCTATGGCGCTGGCGTGGAATGCACCATCGGCACCGACGAGGGCACCGCCCAGGCGCTGACCAGCATGGGCGCCAAGCACATCGATTGCGCCGTGGAAGACATCGTCGAGGACAAGGACCACAAGCTGGTCACCACCCCGGCCTACATGCTCGCGCAGTCCATCGCCGAAGCCGCCAGCGGCATCAACAAGGCGGTCGACCGGGTGCTGGAGCTGGCCTGACGCCTTCGAGCGTCGAATGTTCGCGAGCAAGCTCGCCCCTACGAAAGCGGTTGCAACCTGTAGGAGCGTGCTTGCTCGCGAACCGATGCAATGCCGAAGTAGCCCATTGAAATGAAAACGCCCGGCAGTGCCGGGCGTTTTCGCTTCAGGCCGGATCAGGCCTTGCGCGCCTCTGCTTCGCGCAGCAGGCGCGTCAGCAGCCGGTCCAGGCCGTTGGCGAAGGCCTGACGATCCTTGTCGCCGTAGGGCGCCTGCCCTCCTCCTACCTGGCCCTGCTCGCGCAGGTCGGTGAACAGGTTGCGCACGGCAAGGCGCTCGCCCATGTTCTTCTCGTCGAACTCGCGGCCGCGCGGGTCCAGCGCATCGACCCCCTTCTTCACCAGCCGGTCAGCCAGCGGCACGTCGCTGCAGATCACCAGGTCGCCGGGCTCGGCCTGCTCCACCAGGTAATCGTCAGCAGCGTCCATCCCGCTGGGCACCACCACCAGGCTGACGCAGGCGAACGGCGGCTTGGCCACGGGCTGGCCGGCGACCATCACCACCTCCAGCTTGCGCTTGAGGGCGAATTTCGCCACCAGCTCCTTGGCCGCGCGCGGGCAGGCGTCGGCGTCGATCCAGATACGCATCGGGGGAAAACCTTCCGTCGAAAAGCACGACGGCCAGTATCGCACTGGCCGTCGCGTGTCGCTTGGCTATTGCCTCAGGACGAGGCGATCTCGGCTGCCTTGCGGCGCTCGGAGAAGTAGCTGCGTCCGTAGAGCACGGCCACCGCCACCAGCGCCACGGCCTGGGCCGACAGCGAGTAGGCGTCTGCCTTGATGCCGAGCCAGTCGAAGTCGAAGAACGGCACCGGGCGGGTGCCGATCACGCCGGCTTCCTGCAGGGCGACCACGCCATGGCCGGCGAAGACCACCGACAGGGCGCAGAGCAGCGCGGCGTTGACGGTGAAGAACAACTTCAGCGGCAGCTTCGCCGAGCCACGCAGGATCACGAAGGCGATGCCGATCAGGATCACCACGGCAGTCCCCGCACCGGCGATCACTGCGTTGTGACCGGCCGGGCCAGCCTGCAGCCAGAGGGTCTCGTAGAACAGGATGACCTCGAACAGCTCGCGGTAGACCGAGAAGAACGCCAGCACCGCGAAGCCGAAGCGGCCACCGCCGCCCACCAGGCTGCTGCGGATGTAGTCCTGCCAGGCGGCGGCATGGCGACGGTCGTGCATCCACACGCCGAGCCAGAGCACCATCACGCAGGCGAACAGCGAGGTAAAGCCCTCCATCAGCTCACGCTGGGCGCCGCCGATGTCGATGACATAGGCCGCAACCGCCCAGGTGGCGAAGCCGGCGACAAAGGCCAGGCCCCAGCCGACGTGAACGCCGCGCACCGCCTTCTCCTGCCCGGTGTTGCGCAGGAAGGCAAGGATGGCGGCGAGCACCAGGATCGCTTCCACGCCTTCGCGCAGGAGGATCAGCAGGGCCGAGACGAAGCTGATGGAGAAGCTCAGCGAGTCGCCGCTCAGGGCCTTGGCGGCATCCGCCAGCTTGTCCTTGGCCAGCGCCAGCTGCTGGGCCACCTCGGCTTCCGGCAGGCCGTCGCGCAGGGCCTGACGGTAGGCCATCAGCTGCTTCTCGGTGGCCTTGCGCAGGTCGGCGTCGACGTTGTCCAGCGAGCTTTCCACCAGCTCGAAGCCTTCCAGGTAGGCCGCCACGGACAGGTCGTAGGCCTGGTCGTGGTCGCCGGAGCGATACACGGCGAAGCTCTTGTCCAGGGTCACAGTGGTGTAGTCGATCTGTTGCGCCGGACCACGGTGCTCCAGCGGCGGGTGGGCACGCAGGGCACGGAAGCTCTCGGCCGCCGCCTCGCCATCACGCTCGGCGACATCGGCCGGGGTCTGGGTCGAGAGAGTCGCCAGCGGGTAGGCATGGGCCGGGTCGACCTTGGCCTGGCCGGCGCTGAGGCCGGCGATGTAGGACGCGAGGTCCCAGCGCTGGCGCTCGTCGAGCTGGTCGGCGAAGGCCGGCATGTCGGTGCCGGAAACGCCCAAGCCGATGACGTTGCGCAGGTCGTACAGGCTCAGTTGGTCGAGGCGCGCGCGGTCGGTCAGGTTCGCCGGCGGCGGCTCCAGGCCGATGCCTGCCGGGCCGTCGCCCTTGCCGGCGTCACCATGGCAGATCGAGCACTGCTGGGTGTAGATCTCGGCGGCACGGGTCGGGTCCGGGGTGATCGCGGGGGTCTGTACCACCTGGTAGATGTCGGCGACACGCGCCTCCAGGTGACGGGCCTGCTGGGCAACCTGCTTGCCCGGGAGGCGCTGCTCGATGGCCTGCTTGAGGCTGGCGGCGTCCTTCTCCAGGTCAGCGCGCCCGGAGACGGCCGGCAGGGTGACGATCAGCGACTGCAGAGTACCGACGAACTCCAGTTGCTCCTTGTATTCGCTCTCGTCCACGACCTTGCCGTCGGTGACGGTGGCCGGGTAGTCGGCAGCGAGATAGCTGAGCAGGTGAAGGGCTTGGGAGGGGTCGACAGCCGTGTCGGCGTGAGCTCCAAGGCTGAAGAGACCGACCAGCGGCAACAGCCAGACGAAAAGTTTGGAGGGGCGCATACGGAAAGGTAAATGAGAATGAAAGAGGTTAAATTGTCACCTCAGGTTTCCGTCTATGCAAGGACAAATGTCCCGCCGAGTTGCGTCCGAAGCGCCCACCGGGACGCTCCGGAGCCGCGAGAGCACCCTCAGGCCGGCGCGCGGCGGACGGTGGCGAGCAGTGCGGCAGCCCCCACGAAGAGGGTGGCGAACGTCCGATTCATCACTCGCTGCTGACGTTGCGAACGCAGTGCGCGCAACACACGGGCGGCCAGGCCGGTGTAGCCAGCCATGACAATCAGGTCGACGGTGATCATGGTCGCGCCCATGATCACGTACTGGATTGCCATCGGACGGTGCGGATCGACGAACTGCGGCAGCACCGCGAGCATGAAGATCACTGCCTTGGGGTTGCTGGCGTTGACCAGGAAACCGCGCAGCACCAGGGTCAGCGGCCGGCCGATAGGGCGCTCTCCACTTGCCGCCATCACCTGCGGGGCAGCGGTCCACTGGCGGTAGGCGAGGTAAACCAGGTAGACCACGCCGAACCACTTGATCGCACTGAAGGCCACCGCGGATGCCGAGAGTAGCGCGCCAACGCCGGCAGCGACGATCGCGATCTGCAGTGCCAGGCCGATCTGCAGGCCCAGGGCATTCCAGTACCCGCGCCAGAAACCGTATTGCAGCCCGCAGGACATCGAGGCGATGGCCCCGGCGCCGGGCGACAGGCTGATCACCCAGCAGGCGATGAAGAAGGCGAACCAGGTACTGGCGAGCATGGCGGACCTCACGGCGCCCAGGCAGGCGCAATAATTTGTTACGGGCAGCCAGTGTGCCTCAGTCGCGCGGGCTCGCCCAGCGTTGCCGACGAAGGTCGGATGATCCTCGTAGGAGCGCGCCATCCGCGCGATCGCGGGCATGGCTCGCTCCTACGGTCTGGGGCCAAACAAGAAAGCCCGGCACTGGGCCGGGCTTTTTCGTTTCACGACGGACCGATCAGCTCGGCATGTCCTTGCGCAGTTTCACCGGCTCCTCGCCGCGTTTGCGCGCCAGGGCGCCGCGCAGGCGGATGTTGATCGCCTCCACCGCCAGCGAGAAGGCCATGGCGAAATACACGTAGCCCTTGGGTACGTGGATCTCGAAGGCCTCGGCGATCAGCACGGTACCGACCACGATGAGGAACGACAGCGCCAGCATCTTCAGCGACGGGTGCTTCTCGATGAAGGCACTGATGGTGCCGGCCGACAGCATCATCACACCGACCGAGATGACGATGGCCGCGACCATCACCGGCACGTGCTGCACCAGGCCCACGGCGGTGATCACCGAGTCCAGGGAGAACACGATATCGATGATCGCGATCTGGATGATGATGCCCATGAAGCCGCGCGACTTGCCGCCCTGCTGCCCGCCCTCCTCCGCGCCTTCGAGGCTGTGGAAGATTTCCATGGTGCTCTTGAACAGCAGGAACAGGCCGCCGAAGAAGAGAATCAGGTCGCGACCGGAAATGCCGTGATCGAACACGGTGAACAGGTCGGCAGTCAGGCGCATGACCCAGGTGATCGAGAGCAGCAGCAGGATTCGCGTGCCCATCGCCAGCGCCAGGCCGAAGAAGCGCGCCTTGGGTTGCTGGGCGGGCGGCAGGCGGCCGACCAGGATCGAGATGAAGATGATGTTGTCGATGCCCAGGACGATTTCCAGGGCAGTCAGGGTCAGAAAGGCAACCCAGATTTCGGGGCTAGCGAGCCATTCCATAGTGGGGGAGTCCGTTGAGGGCTAGGGGTCAGGGAGTGGTGGGGAAATTCGGGCCACGCCAGCGGCGGATGGCCTTCTGGAAGAACAGGTTGTTCGGTACCTGCAGCAGCGCGCCGGGCGCGCCGTCCTCGGCGACCTCTTCCAGAGTGGTATAGAGCAGGTTGATGGCGATCACCCGCCCCTTCACGCCCGGCTTGTCGGCGGACTCGATGACTTCCACGCGATCCCCCAGGCGGAACGGCCCCATGGTGAAGATCATCAGCGCGCAGAACAGGTTGGAGAGCACGCTCCAGATGGCGAAGAAGGCTACCGCGGCCACCGCCGCGAAGCCGGTCAGCGCGGCCCAGAGCACATCGGCGGAGACACCCAGGCGCTCCAGCACCAGCATCAGCGCCGAGCCCATGATCAGCCAGCGCAGGCCGCCGCGCAGCGGCAGCAGCAGCTCCGGCGGCATCGGGTAGCGCTCGCCCAGGCGGCTGACGGCACGCGCCACCACGCGCTGCAGCAGCCACGCCAGCACCAGGACAAGGATGATCTGGCCGCCACGCAGCAGCGGTTCGCTCCACGCCACCAGCAGGCTCACGTCGTCCATCACTCGCTGGCCTCGAGCTGGCGCTGCAGTTCTTCGAGGGTTTCCAGCGCCATCAGCCAGGACTCTTCCAGCTCACTCTCGCGAGCCTTCAACGTGGCCTGGCGAGCCAGCAGGTCGCGCAGCTCGTCCTTGCGCGCGGCTTCGTAGAGCGCGCTGTCGCCAAGGCGCTGCTCCAGCTCGGCCAACTGCTCGTGGACCTTGCCCAGCTCCTTCTCCAGCTTGTCCGCTTCGCGCTTGTGCGGCGCCAGCTGTTGACGCAGTGCGGCGGCGGCCTGGCGCTGGGCGCGCTTGTCGGTCTTGTCGCCAGCGGAGGCAGCAGGCGCGGACGGCGTCTGCCGCGCGCGGAAATCCACCAGCCAGCGAGCGTAGTCGTCGAGGTCCCCGTCGAATTCCTGGATACGCCCATCGGCCACCAGGAAGAACTCGTCGGTGGTGCTCTTGAGCAGGTGACGATCGTGCGATACCACCACCACAGCGCCGGAGAATTCCTGCAGCGCCAGGGTCAGCGCCAGGCGCATCTCCAGGTCGAGGTGGTTGGTCGGCTCGTCGAGCAGCAGCAGGTTGGGCTTCTGCCAGGCAATCAGCGCCAGCGCCAGACGCGCCTTCTCGCCGCCGGAGAAATTCAGCACCGGCTCGTCGCAGCGCTCGCCACGGAAGTCGAAGCCGCCGAGAAAGTCGCGCAGGGTCTGCTCGCGTTCGGCCGGCGCTATGCGCGCCAGGTGCAGCAACGGGCTGGCCTTGGGGTCCAGCGAGTCGAGCTGGTGCTGGGCGAAGTAGCCGATGGCGAGGTTCTCGCCACGGGCGAGCTCGCCGGACAGGAGCGACAGGTCGCCGGACAGGGTCTTGATCAGAGTCGACTTGCCTGCACCGTTGGGGCCGAGCAGGCCGATCCGCGCGCCGGGCACCAGTTGCAGCTTGACCTTCTCCAGCACCGCTTTCTCGCCGTAGCCCAGGCGGGCGTCGGACAGGTTGAGCAGCGGGCTGGAAATCTTGTCGGACTCGCGGAAGGCGAAGTCGAACGGCGAATCGACGTGGGCCGGTGCCAGTTCTTCCAGGCGCTCCAGCGCCTTGATCCGGCTCTGCGCCTGGCGGGCCTTGGTAGCCTGGGCGCGGAAGCGGGCGATGTACTTTTCCATGTGGGCGCGTTGCGTCTGCTGCTTCTCGTACGCCTGTTGCTGCTGGGCGAGACGCTCGGCGCGGGTGCGCTCGAAGGCCGAGTAGCCGCCGCGGTACAGGGTCAGCTTGCGCTGTTCGAGGTGAGCGATGTTGTCCACCACGGCGTCGAGGAAGTCGCGATCGTGGGAGATCAACAGCAGCGTGCCCGGGTAACCCTTGAGCCACTCTTCGAGCCAGAGGATGGCATCGAGGTCGAGGTGGTTGGTGGGTTCGTCGAGCAGCAGCAGTTCGGACGGGCACATCAGCGCCTGCGCCAGGTTCAGGCGCATCCGCCAGCCACCGGAGAAGTCGCCGACGCGACGATCCATCTGCTCGGGCGTAAAGCCGAGGCCGGCCAGCAGCTTGCGCGCACGGGCGTCGGCGGTGTATCCGTCGGCACTGTCCAGTTCGCTGTGCAGTCGCGCCAGGGCGGTGCCGTCGTGGGCCTCCTCGGCCGCGGCGAGGTCCGCCTGGATCTTGCGCAGGTGCACGTCGCCGTCGAGCACGTAGTCGACGGCGAGGCGGTCAAGGGTATCGACCTCCTGGCGCATGTGCGCAATGCGCCAGTCAGCGGGCAGGTAGCAGTCGCCTGCGTCCTGGCCGAGCTGGCCGCGCAGCAGGGCGAACAGGCTCGACTTGCCGGCGCCGTTGGCGCCGATCAGGCCGACTTTCTGTCCGGCGTGCAGGGTGAGTTCGGCACCTTCCAGCAAGCGCTGGGGGCCACGCTGTAGCGTAAGATTTTGTAGTCGAATCATGGCGGCGGAGTTTATCAGCTTCGCCTGGCAATCGCTGTGGGTGCTCTATGTCTGATGATGTCTGGTCGTATGCGCTGAAACTCTACGCCGGCCCTGGGGTTGAGGCGGCTTGCCTGGCGCTCCAGGAGGCCGGTGCGGATGTCTGCCTTCTGCTCACCGCGGCGTGGCTGGGAAACACCGGCGCGGCCTTCGCGGCGGCGCGTATGAGCGAGCTGGAAAGCACGGCGCGGGGATGGCATGACGAGGTGGTAATGCCGTTGCGTTCGCTGCGTCAGCGTTGGCGAGATTCGGCGAAGCAGGACGCGCAACTGGCGCCGCTGCGCGAGCGGATCAAGCAGCTCGAACTGGAAGCGGAGAAGGTGTTGCTGGGGAGACTGGAGGCAGTGGCGCAGGATTGGCCACGGGGTGAAGCGGAAGACCTGTCGCGCTGGCTGGAAGCCGCGGCAGGAGAAGCCGGCAGCTTGCGCCGCGATGCGCGGGAAACCCTGCGCACCGCGGCGAGCCTCTCCTGAGCCTTAGGAAGCGCTGGAGGAGGTGCTGCTGGCCGGAGCGGCCGGTGCCGGAGTAGCGCTGGCAACCGGAGTAGCGGCCGGAGCGCTCGGCTGGGCAGCCGGTGCGCTCGGAGCAGCCGGGGCAGCCGGCTTGGCAGCAACGGCGGGCTTCGCCGCAGCCGGTTTGGCCGCAGGCTTGGCGGCCGGTTTAGCAGCAGGCTTGGCGGCGGCTTTCACGGCCGGCTTGGCAGCCGGTTTAGCGGCGGGCTTGGCAACCGGTTTGGCAGCTACAGCAGGCTTCGCGACAGGCTTGGCAGCTGGTTTGGCAGCGGGCTTGGCGGCAGCAGGCTTGGCAGCGGGTTTCGCGGCAGGTTTGGCAGCGGCTTTCGCAGCAGGCTTAGCAGCCGGTTTGGCGGCAGGCTTGGCAGCAGCAGGTTTGGCAGCAGCAGTCTTCGCAGCCGGTTTGGCTGCCGGCTTGGCAGCGGCTTTCGCAGCAGGCTTAGCAGCCGGTTTGGCGGCAGGCTTGGCAG
>CBIGPF010000135.1:0-16811 GCA_966191535.1 uncultured Pseudomonas sp.
ACTTCTGGGACTGGCAGGTGGGCGTGCGCCACGACGACCAGCCGGGACCGGCGCGCAGTTACGCGGTGCTGGGCATCCAGGGCCTGGCGCCGCAGTGGTTCGAGGTGGATGCCAACCTGTTCCTCAGCGAACGCGGCGACCCGTCCCTGCGCCTGGAAACTGAGTACGAGCTGCTGCTGACCCAGCGGCTGATCCTCGAACCCTCGCTGGAGTACAACCTGGCGCTGGCCGACGACCGCGACATCGGCGTGGGCGCCGGCGGCAGCGAGCTGGAGGCGGGCCTGCGCCTGCGCTACGAAGTGCGTCGGGAGTTTGCGCCGTACTTCGGTTACGTCTGGAGCAAGACCTACGGTCGCAGCGGCGATATCGCCCGCGCGGAGGGTGAACGTGACGAGGAGGGCTACTGGGTCGCCGGCGTGCGGATGTGGTTCTGACCTGGCCGCCGGCTTTGATTGCCCGCGAAACCCTGCTCGTCCGCCGCTCCTACAATTTGGCGCCGGAGCTGCCGGGTAATCTGTTCGCGAGTAAGCCAGCTCCTACAGGTTCGGCACCCGGCTCGTCCGCCGCTCGCCTGTAGGAGCGGGCCATGCCCGCGATCGCGCGCATGGCGCGCTCCCACAATTTGGAGTCGGAGCTGCCGGGTAATCTGTTCGCGGGCAAGCCAAGCTCCTACAGGTTTGGCATCCGGCTCGTCCGCCGCCTGCTGAAAGGGGCGGCGGATTTGTATACACTCGCCGCCTCGCGCCACCACCCGCATCGCCGATCCAGCAGGTCCTCCCTATGCAGCATCCCGCCGAACACTCGCCCCTGGGCAAATCCAGCGAATACGTTTCCACCTACGCGCCGGAACTGCTGTTCCCGATCTCCCGCACCACCAAGTGGGCGGAGCTGGGCCTGACTGCCCAGACCTTACCGTACCAGGGCGTGGACCTGTGGAACTGCTACGAGCTGTCCTGGCTGACCGCATCGGGCAAGCCGGTGGTGGCCATCGGCGAGTTCTCGATCCCGGCACAGTCGCCGAACATCATCGAGTCCAAGTCCTTCAAGCTCTACCTCAACTCGCTGAACCAGACCGCCTTCGACAACGCCGACGCCGTGCGCGTGGTGATGGAGCGGGATCTGTCTGCCGCCGCCGGTGCACCTGTGGGTGTGCGTGTGCGCGGCCTGGACGAAGTGGCGGCCGAGGGCGTCGCTGTCATCGACGGCACCTGCGTCGACGATCTGGATATCGCGGTACAGAGCTACGATCATCCGCGCCCGGAACTGCTGTGTTGTGACGACACCCGGCGCGTCGACGAAGTCCTCTACAGCCACCTGCTCAAATCCAACTGCCCGGTCACCGGCCAGCCGGACTGGGGCACGCTGGTGGTCGAGTACAGCGGCCCGGCGCTGGATGCCGCGGGTCTGCTGGCCTATGTCGTTTCCTTCCGCCAGCACCAGGACTTCCATGAGCAGTGCGTCGAGCGTATCTACCTCGACCTGCAACGCCTGCTGCAGCCGACCCGCCTGACCGTCTATGCGCGCTACGTGCGTCGTGGCGGCCTGGACATCAACCCTTACCGCAGCAGCGAGGCGGTACAGCCGGACAATCGCCGTCTGGTGCGCCAGTAGCGCTCGGCGCGCCTGCAAGACGCGGATACGAAAAACCCGGCCGAAGCCGGGTTTTTTCATGTCTGGAGGGACGAAAGGTCGAGTTCAGATGCCCATGTTCGCCAGGCTCTGCACGATGGAGCGAAGCGTGCCGGCCAGTGTCGGATGGCTCGCTTCGAAGCGCTCCACGGCCAGGTTGACGTTGTCCATCAGGGTCTCGTCGGCCAGCGCCTCTTCGTTGGCCAGCTGCAACTCGATGTCCTTGATCAGGGCTTGCAGCGATTCGCGCTCTTCCGCGTTCAGCGGCGGCTGGCGTTCCAGCTGGTCGCGCAGGGCCTGGAGTTCTTCCTGGAGGCGTTGTGTCGGCATGGTGGTGTCCTTCTGCGGTGCGTACCCAAAGATGGACCTCGCCCGATGGGGAAAAGGTCCATCGCCATGCCCTTGAGCTTAACTCGCCGCGCGCACCCTTGCCTGATGCCGATCAACTCGCAGGAGGCGGTCGAGCAGCGGGAAGAAGTGTTCCAGCTCGGGTGTGCGCATGGCCGGGTCCTTGCCCAGGTCATCCAGACGGCGCAGGGTCAGCGCGTCCTGGGAGAACGGCGCATTGAGAAAGGCGCTGGCGCCGCGCTCGTCGAACGGCCCGCCCTGCAATGCCAGGCTCTGTCGCGAGGCCCAGGACAAGCCGGCGTGGTAGGCCGGATCGACCGCGCAGAGGTAGCGCTTGGCGGCCACGTGCAGACGGATCGGCTGCCAGACCGATTCGGGCAGCAGCTCGCGCAGCAGATTGGCGCCGAACTCCTCGTGGCGCTGGTCCTGTTCATCGATCAGCTGCGGGTCTTCATAAAGGTGGCCGATATCGTGGAGCAGGGCGGCGATCACCAGGCTGTCGGAACAACCGGCGCGTTCGGCCAGGGTGGCGCACTGCAGCGCGTGCTCGGCCTGGCTGACGGCTTCGCCATAAGGCTCGGCGCCGTGGCTGGCGAAGCGCTCGGCCAGCTCGTCGAGGAAGCGGTGGCGCTCGTGCTTCATGGCTTTTCTCCTTTCAGGCGGCGGCCGGCGATGTCCTGCAGGCAGGAGTCCAGCTCGCCCAGGTGATCGATGACCGAATGCACGCCGAGGCGGTACAGGCCCAGCGTCGCCTGGGCACGCAGGCGATCACGGTCGAGGTTGCCAAGGGCGTCCCAGTCACCCGGCGCGTGGCCGCACAGGGAGCCGCTGGCCGCCAGGCCGATGGTCCAAAGGCCCGCATTCAGCCCGGCCTGGAGCAGGCGGGGCTGGCCGCTGACCAGCACGCAGCCGTCGAGATGCGGGCTGTCCAGTTGCATCAGTGCCTGCCAGCAGGAGTCCGGCGCGGGCCATTGGCGTCCAGCGATATCCAGGCCGGTGGCAAGGTGGTCGTCCAGTGCCGCAGACAGATGCAGGGTGGTCGCGTTGGGCAGTTCGTCGAGCCAGGCACACGGCACGCCACGCTGGTGCAGCGCTTGCAGGGCATCCAGCGCGCCGGGCGTGGCTTCCGCGTGGGCCTGGGCGGCGGCGTCCAGGGCCGACTGGAAGCGATCGCGCTCCCGGTCATCGGCGCTGCGCCCCAGGGCCAGCTCCAGGGCTTCCTGCGGGGGCAGGGCGAGGGCGTTGGTCAGGCGTTCCGGCGGACAATCGGGACAGGTGCGTTGCAGGGCTACCGGCAGCGTCCTTGCGCCGAAGTCCACCAGGTCGCCCGACAGTCCGAACAGCAGGGTCGTGAAGCGCGGAAGGTCGGCGGTCGCAGGCATGGCGGGCTTTTCTGATAATTGGTCTAGGCCAGACTAGTGGGGCAATGTGACGGTCCGATGAAGTCCGCTGCGCTGCCGTTATAATCGCCGCGCCTTATTGTGGAAGATGCCCATGCCGGTCGATCCCATGCCCCATTACCTGCGCATCCGTGACCAACTGGCGCAGGACATCGCCAACGCCTCCCTGAGCCAGCGACTGCCCGCCGAGCGCGAGCTGGCCGAGCGCTTCGGCTGCACCCGCGTAACCCTGCGCGAGGCGCTGCAGCAGTTGGAGACCGAAGGCGTGCTGTACCGCGAGAACCGCCGTGGCTGGTTTATCTCGCCGCCGCGCATCCGCTACAACCCGACGCGCACGACGGGGTTCATGGATTACGTCCAGGCCCAGGGGCGTGTGCCGCGTACCGAGGTGCTGCTGGCCGAGCGCCGCGCTGCGGGGCCTGCGCTGGCGCGACGCATGGCGCTGGCCGAAGAGGCCGAGGTGTTCCACATCCTGCGCCGCCGCTGGGTCGATGAGCGGCCGGTGATGCTGGAGGAAATCACCCTGGATGCCAATTGGTGCCCCGGGCTGCTGGTCCACCCGCTGGATACCTCGCTTACCCGCGTGCTGCGTGACGCACTGGGATTGACCCTGTCGCGTTCCGAGCTGGCCATGCATTCCACGGCGCTGGTGGAGGGTCGGGCGATGCCGTTGCAGCTGACGCCCGGTTCACCTGGCCTTAAGGTGGAGCGCGCAAGCTTTGCCGAGGGTGGCCGGCTGGTGGAGTGGGATCAGGAGTTCTGGCGCTCCGATGCGCTGGAAATTGTCATCGAAGCACGGTATCCGGACTGAAGTGGCACTATGCTTTCAACTGGAAGCAAGCGAAACGGTAATCCACGGTTCTGAATCGAACTCCTGCGAGCGCGGTCCGGGTCTGCAAAACCGTTGCGCCTCTATATAATCTGCCCGCATAGCGGGGCCGCCATGGCTGGCCCGATTGACTTTCACTGGAGAATTTCCGATGCGCCCACTAGGCGTCCAATGGACGAAACGCTGCTTCAGCCTGCTCGCCGCCGCTGGCCTGGCCACCATTCCCTTCGTGGCGCAGGCCGCCAGCGAGGACGATCCGTGGGAAAGCATCAACCGTCCGATCTTCACCTTCAACGACACCCTGGACACCTACGCCCTCAAGCCGCTGGCCCAGGGGTACCAGTACGTCACCCCGAACGTCGTGCAGGATGGCGTGCACAACTTCTTCGGCAACATCGGTGACGTGAAGAATCTGGTCAACGACCTGCTGCAGTTGAAGTTCCGCGACGCTGGCGTCGACACCAGCCGTCTGCTGTTCAACACCACCTTCGGCCTCGCCGGTTTCATCGACGTGGCGACCCACATGGGCCTGCGCCGCAACGACGAAGACTTCGGCCAGACCCTCGGCCATTACGGCGTGGGCAGCGGCCCCTATGTGATGCTGCCGCTGCTGGGCCCGAGCACCCTGCGCGATGCCCCTTCGCTGATCCCGGACTCCTACACCGGCCCGTATCCGTACATCGACAACGTGCCGGTTCGTAACAGCATGCGTGCTGTGGACGTGGTTGATACCCGCGCCGACCTGCTCAAGTCCGAGAAGCTGATCAGCGGCGACAAATACACCTTCATCCGCAACGCCTACCTGCAGAACCGCGAGTTCAAGGTCAAGGACGGCGAAGTCGAAGACGACTTCTGATTCGCCTTGCGCTTAGCGCGTTCCTGTCCTCCAGCCCGCGCCATTCGTGGCGCGGGCTGCGCCTGCTTGAACCCTTGAGCGGATGGGAGTAGTGTCTGCGCCTTGTCGCGACTGACCCGCGCCGCTGTTCCCTAGAATGAGCGCCAAACCACAACCCCGGCGCCGTTTGCCTGGATGACCCATGCACAAAGCCAGTGCCTCGCTGCTGATTATCGATGACGACGACGTCGTCCGCGAAAGCCTCGCCGCCTACCTGGAAGACAGCGGATTCAAGGTCACACAGGCCACCAATGGCCTGGAAGGCCTGAAAGTCTTCGAGCACGAACTCCCCGATCTGGTGATCTGCGATCTGCGCATGCCGCAGATGGACGGCCTGGAGCTGATTCGTCGTGTCAGCGAGATGGCGGTGGAAACCCCCGTGATCGTGCTGTCCGGTGCCGGTGTCATGAGCGACGCTGTCGAGGCATTGCGCCTGGGCGCCGCCGACTACCTGATCAAGCCGCTGGAAGACCTCGCCGTTCTGGAGCACTCGGTACGCCGGGCCCTGGATCGCGCCTTCCTGCGTTCGGAAAACCGCCGTTATCGCGAGAAGCTGGAAACCGCCAACCGCGAGCTGCAGGCCAGCCTGAACCTGCTCCAGGAAGACCAGAACGCCGGTCGCCAGGTGCAGATGAACATGCTGCCGGAGACGCCCTGGGAATCCGAAGGCCTGACCTTCTCCCACCAGATCATCCCGTCGTTGTACCTGTCGGGCGATTTCGTCGACTACTTCCGCGTGGATGCTCGCCGTATCGGTTTCTACCTGGCCGACGTTTCCGGCCATGGTGCTTCCTCCGCCTTCGTCACCGTGCTGCTGAAGTTCATGACCACGCGGCTGCTGTACGAATCCAAACGCAACGACATGTTGCCGGAATTCAAGCCGTCGGACGTGCTCGGCCACATCAACCGCGGGTTGATCAACTGCAACCTGGGCAAGCACGTGACCATGCTCGGCGGGGTGATCGACCTGGACACCGACCGTCTGACCTACAGTATCGGCGGCCACCTGCCGTTGCCTGTGCTCTATGTCGACGGCGAGGCCCGCTACCTGGAGGGCCGTGGCCTGCCGGTGGGGCTGTTCGACGAAGCGACTTACGAGGATCATGTCCTCGATCTACCCAAGTCCTTCAGCCTTTCCCTGTTCTCGGATGGAATTCTCGACGTCCTTCCGGGGGCAACGCTGAAGGAAAAGGAGACGGCACTGCCCGAACAGGTCGTCGCCGCCGGCGGAACCCTGGATGGCCTGCGCCAAGTCTTCGGACTGGCCAAGTTGTCCGAGATGCCGGATGATATTGCCTTGCTGGTGTTGAGCAGGAACATTGCATGAGTACCGGTAAAATCCAGTTCGCCGAGCAGGATGGCTCATTTGTCCTGAAGTTCGTGGGCGAAGTCCGACTGACCCTGTGTTCGGCGCTGGATGCCACCATTGAAAAAATCTTCGCCGCGTTGAATTTCTCGGCGATCATCATCGATCTCACGGAAACCCAGAGTATCGACAGCACTACGCTCGGCTTGCTGGCGAAGTTGTCGATCCTCTCGCGGCAGAAGATCGGTCTGTTGCCCACGCTGGTCACCACCAACGCGGACATCACCCGTTTGCTGCAGTCGATGGGCTTCGATCAGGTGTTCAACATCGTCGATCGCCCGATTCCGTGCTCGGATTGCCTGACCGATCTGCCTCCCCAGGACCAGTCCGAGGAGGTGGTGCGCGGCAAGGTGCTCGAAGCCCACCGTATCCTCATGGGCCTGAACGAGACCAACCGCGAGGCCTTCCACGATCTGGTGAGCGCGCTAGAGCGCCACTGATTCGATGAGCCCCAATGCAAACCGGCGCCCTGGGGCGCCGGTTTGCATTTGCTCGTCCGCCGTTTTCAGCGGCTGGCGAGCAGCGCCTCGAGTTTCTCCTGGTCGCGGGCGAACAGGCGGATGCCTTCGGCCAGCTTTTCGGTGCCCATGGCGTCTTCGTTCATCTGCCAGCGGAAGGTGCTCTCGTCCAGCACCTGGCGCGCCTCGCCGCCGCCAGGTTGCAGCGTGCGCGGCAGCTCGCCCTGGCTGTCGGCCAGTTGCTGTAGCAGGTCCGGGCTGATGGTCAGGCGGTCACAGCCGGCGAGTTGCTCGATCTGTCCGAGGTTGCGGAAGCTGGCGCCCATCACCACGGTCTCGTAGCCGTTGGCCTTGTAGTAGCGATAGATGCGCGAGACGGATTGCACGCCGGGATCTTCCGCGCCCGCGTAGTCGCGATTGTTGGCCTTCTTGTACCAGTCGTAGATACGTCCGACGAAGGGCGAGATCAGGAACACGCCGGCATCGGCGCAAGCGGCGGCCTGGGCGAAGGAGAACAGCAGGGTCAGGTTGGTCTGGATGCCTTCGCGCTCCAGCTGTTCGGCGGCGCGAATGCCTTCCCAGGTGGAGGCGATCTTGATCAGCACGCGGTCGCGGCCGATGCCCTGCTGGTCGTACAGGTCGATCAGGCGGTGGGCGCGCTGCAAGGTGGCTTCCGTGTCGAAGGACAGGCGGGCGTCTACTTCAGTGGAGATTCGCCCCGGAATCACACTCAGGATGTCCTTGCCCACGGCGACGGCGAATCGGTCGCAGGCCAGGCCGGCGTCACCCTGCGCGCCTTCGGTGGCGCGAGCCAGGTGCTCGGTGTAGCGGGGCAGGGCGGCGGCCTTCAGCAGCAGCGACGGATTGGTGGTGGCATCCACCGGCTTCAGGCGGGCAATGGCGTCGAAATCGCCGGTGTCGGCGACAACCGTGGTGTACTGCTTGAGTTGTTCCAGCTTGGAGGTCATGGCGCGTCTTCCATAGAGAGTGCATCGACCTTACCCGAGGCCGATGCGCCACTCAACGGGACTCAGTGACCGGCGAGAAGTTCTCCGGCCTGATCAAGCAGCGCCAGGGAATCCGTGGTCTTGTGCACGTCCACCGAAAGCAGCTGGCGGAAGCGCCGCGCGCCCGGGAATCCCTGCGCCAGGCCGAGCACGTGGCGGGTCACGTGATGCATTGCACCGCCCTCGGCGATGTGTCGCTCGATGTAGGGGCGCATCCGTGCCAGGGCTTCGGCGCGGGTGATGGCCGGCTCCTGCGAGCCATACAGCGCGGCGTCCACCTGGGCGAGCAGGTAGGGGTTGTGATACGCCTCGCGGCCGAGCATCACGCCGTCGAACACCTGCAGGTGCTCGCGGCACTCCTCCAGGGTCTTGATGCCGCCGTTGAGGACGATCTCCAGCTCGGAGAAGTCGCGCTTGAGCTGTGCGGCGATGTCGTAGCGCAGCGGTGGGATCTCACGGTTCTCCTTGGGGGACAGGCCCTCGAGGATGGCGATGCGCGCGTGCACGGTGAAGCTGCGACAGCCGGCGTCACGAACCTGGCCGACGAAGTCGCAGAGTGCTTCGTAGCTGTCGCGACCGTTGATGCCGATGCGGTGCTTGACCGTCACCGGGATCGACACCGCGTCGCGCATGGCCTTCACGCAGTCCGCCACGAGCGCCGGGTGACCCATCAGGCAGGCGCCGATCATGTTGTTCTGCACGCGGTCGCTGGGGCAGCCAACGTTCAGGTTCACCTCATCGTAGCCGGCGGCTTCGGCCATCTTCGCTGCGGCTGCCAGGTCCGCCGGGTTGCTGCCGCCCAGTTGCAGCGCCAGCGGGTGCTCGCACTCGTCGTGGCGCAGGAAGCGCGCGGCATCGCCATGCAGTAATGCGCCGGTGGTGACCATCTCGGTATAGAGCAGAGCGTGGCTGGACAGTTGGCGCAGGAAGAACCGGCAATGACGGTCAGTCCAATCCATCATCGGCGCCACGGAGAAGCGGCGGGAGGGCTCAGGACGCAGGGGCTGGTGGTTCATGGCATCGTCAACTTGAAAGCTCGGCCCCGGATGGTCGATTCGGAGGCTGGTCGGTAAAAAGGGGCGACAGTTTACCCTTCGACCGAAGGAGCTGCACGCCGGATGCCAGCCGTCTGGCTGCATGTCGGTCAATTGTTTCAGCAGATTGCGGGCGCCGTGTATAGTGCCGCGTCAGTCTGAGCGAGCCTTGCACACGTTATGCAGATCCAGCGAATTGCACAGGGGTTGAAAGTAGTAGGTGTAGTTCTTGCCGGCCTCTTGCTGGTGAGTCTGCTGGTAGGGCGATTCTGGTGGCCTACCGACTCGGGCAACTGGGAAAAGAGCCTGCGGTTGATGACGGCCCTGTCCGTCCTGGCATGTTCGGTCGCCCTGATTCGTGAGCGTGCACGCTGGATGTCGGTGCTTGTCCTGTTGTTCGGCCTGTTCTGGCTGGGCTTGCTGGCCAACGCGCTGGCTGCGAACTCCTCCAGCTCGGTGCGTCAGTTGCTGATGATCCTGCTGTTTAGCCTGGTGGTCATCGCAGTGGGCGGCAAGGACGGCCGGTTCTGGCGAATCGTGCTGAGCGTCGGAGCACTCGCCGGTGCGGGTTTCGCGATCTTTTCGATGCTGCACAAGGCCCAGTTGGGCGAGTTCTCCCTTGCCTACCGAACCATGAATATTCATGACTCCGGCGTTCCGGGCGTTGCGGATTTCGGCATCACGATCGAGGCGGGTATGAACTATGCGTTCAGCTTCATCGTCGCGCTCTGGCTCGCGGTGCGTAGTCGTCGCTGGCCGATGATCTCGTTGTGGTCGCTGTGTGCGTTGCTGCAGGGCATCTATATCTACTTCACCTTTTCCCGGGCCGCGTGGATGGCCGCGTTGATCGGCGCAGTGGTGCTGATTCTGGTGGCTACCCGGGGGCGCGTGCGCAGGATGACGCTGGGCCTGATCGGATTGGGCGGCGTTGCTGCGGTCATCGGTGGGTATCACCAGTTGGCCTACGAATTCGGTTCGCGGGGTCTGACCCATCGGGACGAGGTCTGGCAGACGGTCATCCAGCGCGTGGGCGAACACTGGTGGTTCGGCCATGGCGCGCATTCGGTGCTGGGCGATGTGGTGCTCAGCACCGGGCAGGTGGTGCACAACCCCCATAGCCTCTATCTGGAAGTGCTGTATCAGTTTGGCGGGGTCGGATTGGCGTCGCTGCTGGTGATGCTGCTGGCCAGTCTGTGGACGCTCTGGCGCAGTCGCGCGAGCATGGCGCCGCTGTGGTTCGCGGTGCTTTCGGCGTCGACGGTCGTGTTCATGGTGGAGATGCACTTCTTCATCGCGGCGCCGAACGTCGTCTGGATGTGGCTGTGGCTACCGCTGGCCGGTGCCCTGGGCGCTGCATCCCGTCAGGACCAGGCGCCGCGCAAGGCGCCGGTTTCTCCCGTGCCGGATGTACAGCCCGCCTGATCAGGCGGGACTGAGCAGGCGGCGCCAGCCGCTTGCCTTGGCCTTGGCGCGACGGCTCTCCGCGGCGCGCTCGGCCGGTTCGAAGACGACGTTGAACAGCCGGCGGTAGTGGCCTTCCGGGCAGCTCAGCTTCTCCACGCCGTGCCAGGCGTTCTCGGTGTTCTTGAACAGGAAGCTTCGGTTGTCGCGGATATCGCAGCCGATCGCCTGCTCGAAGTCAGCCAGGTCAGGGTTGTCCTGCTGCACCTTCTTGTCCTTCAGTACCAGGATCGAGCCGCCCCACTCGGGCTGCCAATCGGCCGAGGTGTTGAAGTAGAAGATGTGGGTGCCCAGCTTGGTATAGCTGTCGCGGTGCGGAGACACTTCGGAGCCGGCGACGCCAACATGCCAGGCAAAACGCACCACGAAATCGTCCACGCCGAGCATGCGCTTGGCGAAGGCGGCGTATTCGGAGTTGCCCTGCAGTTCCAGCATGAACTGCTGCCAGACCACCGGCAGGTCGCTCAGTGCAACCACGCCTTCACTGCCAGCCTCGCGGTTGTTGTAGATCGACTGTTCGTACGCCAGGTAATAGCGGTTGTGGGGGCGCTGTCCGTACGCGCGCTCGATGCCGTTGTGCTTCTCGAACATGGCCAGGCTGGGGAAGTTGTCGTACAGCGCCTGGAAGGCTTCCGGTCGCAGGACGTCCTGGAACGAGAACCAGGGGAAGGGTTGCTGGAGCGTAAAGTCTTCCGTGGCGAAATCGCGCAGCATGCGATCGTCGAGAAACAGCGACATGTGGGGTGCCTTGAATCAGGAGGGGAGGGACGGACGAATGCCATTCCGGCGGGAAGGTGGCACTCCGCCATCCGCTGTATTGTAGTTGTTACGAAGTACTTCGGTCCAGACGCGAACCGCCCGAGCTGGGGGCCGGGTGCTAACCTCAGGCTTTATTCCATGGAGGAGTCAGCCGATGAAGCTGCGTGTGACACTGCTCTGTGCGCTGCTGCTGGCGGGGTGCACGTCGCCGGGCACGCTGAAGGAAGAGGCACCGGCGCTGCGGCTCGAGAGTGGCAGGTCGCCTTCGGTCTACATGACCTGCCTGTTGCCGAAATGGCAGTCGATACGCTCGTCGGCGGCCGTGAAGGAAATCCGCTTTGGCTATCGGCTGCTGATCCCTGCGGCATCGGGCGATACGGCCGAGGTGTTGCTGGAGACGACGGCGGCGGACAAGGGCAGTGATGTCGTGCTCTATCGACGCAATGCGCCGCGCCCGGACGATGCGATCACGCTGGCTGCGCGCAGCTGCCTGTAGCGACTCAAGCATCGCCTCGTCTACCACTAAGGAACGATAGCCGTCGCGTGGCGCAGGCGGCCTAATGGCTCTGACAAGAATAATCGGGCTCCCCGGCAGCGTGCCTGCGCTGCGTAGCGGTCGGGCCCGCCAGAAGAGAGCTGCCGCCATGGATATCGCGCGTCCGCGTATCGTCCTCATCCTTACCCTGCAGACTTGCGGCCTGGTGCTGCTGTTCATTGCCCAGGCGCTGGGCGGCTGGCCGTTGTCACTGTGCCTGCTGCTTGCCGCGGTGCTGCTCTGGGGGCCCTGGTTCATTCGTGAGAGGGCCGCTCCGGCCAGTGCTCTGGCGGTGTTGCCGGATGTCGCCGAGCTGACCCGCGAACTGTCCCAGGGCACCAGCCGCAATGCGCTGTCCGCTGCCGGGGTGTCTTTTTCGGTACAGCGCCTGGTGGAGAAACTGGAGTCGCAGGTGGTGGCCGCCGAGCAGATCGTTGGCAGCGCCGAGGTGATGATCCATACCGAGCGTGCTACATCGAACCTGGCGCGCCAGGCGAAGGAAGCGGCCACGCTCGCCCGTGCCGGCAGCGACGCCGGGCGCAGCGAACTGCAGTCCGCCATCGATTGCATGCGCCAGTTGAGCCAGCGCGCGAGCGCCAGCCGCGCGCTGATCGAGACACTGAACGCGCGTAGCGAGGATATCCAGCGTGTCACCCAGGTGATCCAGTCCATCGCCAGCCAGACGAACCTCCTGGCGCTCAATGCGGCCATCGAAGCGGCGCGGGCAGGAGAGCACGGTCGTGGTTTCGCGGTCGTCGCCGAGGAAGTTCGCGGGCTGGCCGGCCGTACCGCGGAGGCCACCGACGAAGTCGGGCAGATGGTCGAGGATATCCAGCGCCAGACCGGCGAAGTCGTGGAGCAGATTCGCCAGCTCACCGATGACCTCGGGCTGGGCGTCAGCCAGGTGGAGAACACGGGCCGCCAACTGCAGGACATCGCCGGGCTGGCTGCCACCGTGGAAACCCAGATCACCGAGATCGCCGAGGGCGCGGAGATCAACCGCAACCAGCTGGATAGCCTGTTCGCCGCCGTCGAGCAGGTGCGCGGCGACCTGCGCGCCAGCGATGAGCAGACCCACCGCCTGGCCGACGCCGCGATGCAGCTGGAAAGCCAGGCGGAAACCATCAGCGAGCGCCTCGCCGAGGTGGCCCTGGATGACTATCACCAGCGCGCCTACGACCTTGCCCGTGCCGGCGCACAGGCCATCGGCGCCAGGTTCGAAACGGACATGGAGAACGGCCGGATCGGCTTCGATGACCTGTTCGACCGTGACTACCAGCCGATGCCCGGCACGCGGCCGCAGAAGTACCGCACGCGCTTCGATCGCTACACCGACGAGGTGCTGCCGCGCATCCAGGAGGATCTGCTGCAACGCCATGAAGGGCTGGTCTTTGCGATCGCCTGTACCGCCGAGGGTTACGTGCCGACGCACAACCAGGCGTTCAGCCATCCGCCGAGCGGCGACCTGCACGTGGATATGCTCAAGAGCCGCAGCAAGCGCCTGTTCAACGACCGCACCGGCGTGCGCTGTGGCAGCCACAACCAGCCCATGCTGCTGCAGACCTACTGCCGCGATACCGGCGAGCTGATGCACGACCTGTCGGTGCCGATCTACGTGCGCGGACGCCAGTGGGGTGGGCTGCGCCTGGGTTACCGGCCGGAATCCTGAACCCCGGAGCCGAATCGCAGGCGAAAAAAAGCCGCGAAGGAGTTGGACGCGGCTTGGCGCGGGCGTCCGGGAGACGCCCGCGAAAGGGACCTCAGTGATGCCCGCAGAGGGCGTCGCGACCGTGCTCGCCGAGGATGTTGAAGAGGATGTTCAACACCACGGCCCAGATCGCGGTCATCGCGATGCCGCTGTGCGTGATCGGCTCCATCCACTGGGGCAGGGCAGCGAAGAAGTCCGGACGCACCACCGGCACCATCCCCATGCCGATGCTCACCGCCACCAGCAACTGGTTGCGGCGGTCGACGATGTCCGCCTCGTGGAGGATGCGAATGCCGCTGGCGGCGACCATGCCGAACATGGCGATGCCGGCGCCACCGAGTACCGCCGGCGGGATCGAGGCGACCAGGAACGCAGCCTTGGGCAGCAGCGACAGGGCGATCAGGAACAGCGCGGCAGCGGCGGTGACGTAGCGGCTGCGTACGCCGGTCATCTGCACCAGGCCGATGTTCTGGGCGAACGAGGAATGGGTGAAGGTGTTCATGAAGCCGGCGATGAACGAGGCGCTGGCATCGCACAGCAGGCCACGGCGCAGGCGGTTGGGGCAGATCTCGGTTTCGGTGATCTTGCCCAGGGCGAGGAACATGCCGGTGGACTCGACGAAGATGATCACCACCACCAGGCACATGGACAGCACCGGCGCGAGATGGAATTCCGGTGCGCCGAAGTGCAGCGGGGTGACCACGTCGAACCACGGACGCTGCTCGATGCCTTCCAGGCTGACCATGCCCATGCTGGCGCCGATGATGTAGCCCAGCAGCATGCCGATCAGCACGGAGACGTTGACCCAGAAGCCCTTCATGAAACGGTTGATCAGCAGGATCACCGCCAGCACGAAGGACGACAGGGCGAGGTATTCGATGGCGCCGAAGTTGGCTGCCGTCTTGCCACCGCCGGCCCAGTTGATCGCCACCGGGAACAGGCACATGCCGATGGACGTGATCACGGTGCCGGTCACCAGCGGCGGGAAGAAGCGCACGATGCGGCTCATGAAGGGCGCGATGATCATGCCGAAGAAGCCCGCGGCGATAGTCGCACCGAAGATGCCGGTCATGCCCACGCCGGGCATCCCGGCCATGGCCACCATGCTGCCGACGGCAGCGAAGCTGGCGCCCATCATCACCGGCATGCGGATGCCGACCGGGCCAATGCCAAGCGATTGCACGAGCGTGGCGATGCCGGCGACCAGCAGGTCGGCGTTGATCAGGAAGGCGATTTCTTCGCGGGAGAGACCGGCGGCCTGGCCGACGATCAGCGGAACGGCGACGGCGCCGCCATACATCAGGAGAACGTGTTGGAAGCCGACCAGCAGCAGTTGCAGCAAGGGCAAACGCTGGTCGACGGGCGAGCCGGTATGGGAGCGCTCAGTTACCACGGACATGCAACACCTCGGTTTTTATTGTTGTCAGTCGCTGGTTGCCGGACGGGCACGACAACCGGGAAGTACTGGCCGATCTCACCCCCGGGGCCGAGCGGGTGAAGCGGTGCGGGACTTTATATCTTCGATGTGTATTACGTTCAATCGATTTTTGTATACAACTCGTCGGTCACGTTTTGTCTCCGTGGTGCTGCATGGCTCTAGACCACGTGTTTGCTGGGTTTGGTATTTATGTAGCCATTGGTCGAGTGGACTACATTTTTTGTTTCAGCGCTGGAGGCTGTTGCAGGATCGCGCCCTGCGCGTGATCGCGGGCAGGGCATGCTCCTGCAGAGGAAGGCCTTGCCATGCGGGGGGCACGAGCAGGCCTGTGTTTCTTGTACGCATAAAAAAACCGCACCCGAAGGTGCGGTTTTTCTGGCCGTGCCGCAGGCTCAATTAACCTGGGCGCCCTTGGAGATCCAGTCTCCGACGAGCTTGCGCTCTTCCGGGGTCATCTGGGTGATGTTGCCCAGCGGCATGACCTGCGAAGCCACGGCCTGCGCCTGGATGCGCGGGGCGAGCTGCTGGATCTGCTGCGGGGTGTCGAACATCACGCCAGCCGGAGCGGTGCTGAACAGGTTGCTGGTCGGCTTGGCCGAGTGGCACACGGCGCAGCGCTCCTGGATGACGTGGTGGACCTTGTCGAAGCCTTCGGTCGAGCCCGCGGCAGTGGACGCCTGGGTCGGAGCAGCCTGAGCCTGCTGGGCGGCGGCAGCCTTGGCGGCTTCCTCGTCCTTGGCGCGCTCGGCCGGCGTCTTGCCGCCAACGGCGGTTTCCGGCAGCGGCTGATACTCCACCTTCGCCGGCTGGGCGCTGGCGGTGTTGTCAGTGCTGGGGAAGTTCGGACCGGTGACGAAGGCCAGGGCGATCATGCCGACAGCGCCAGCGGGCAGGGCCCAGGCCATGCCGTTGCCATTGTGGCGGGTGTTGAAGTAGTGACGCACGATCACCGCCAGCGCCGCGATGCAGGTCAGGATCAGCCAGTTGTAGTGGCTGCCGTAAGTGCTCGGGAAGTGGTTGCTGATCATGATGAACAACACCGGCAGGGTGAAGTAGTTGTTGTGGCGCGAGCGCAGCAGGCCCTTGGCCGGCAGTACCGGATCGGGCTCGCGGCCTTCCTCGATGGCCTTAACCAGCGCGCGCTGGGCCGGCATGATCACGCGGAACACGTTGCCCACCATGATGGTGCCGATGATGGCGCCCACGTGCAGGTACGCACCGCGACCGCTGAACACCTGGCTGAGCAGGTAGGCGGCGAGGACCAGCAGGCCGAACAGGATGGCGCCGAGCAGGGCAGGTTTCTTGCCCAGCGGGGAGTCGCACAGGGTGCTGTAGACGAACCAGCCGGCAATCAGCGAGCCGATGCCGATGGCCACGGCGGCGGCCGGCGCCAGGTCGCTGCCCGGGGCGATCAGGTACAGGGTCGGGTTCAGGTAGAACACGATGGTCAGCAGGCAGACACCCGACATCCAGGTGGAGTAGGCCTCCCATTTGAACCAGTGCAGGTTGTCCGGCATTTTCGGCGGGGCGAGCTTGTACTTCTCCAGGTGGTAGATGCCGCCACCATGGATCGCCCAAAGGTCACCGGAAAGCCCCTCGCGCGGGTTGGCGCGGTTGAGGTTGTTTTCCAGCCAGACGAAGTAGAACGAGGCGCCGATCCACGCGATACCCACGATCATGTGGATCCAGCGGACCAGCAGGTTCAGCCATTCGATGAGATGTGCTTCCACAGTTTTTTACCTCTTGCCCGGGCATCGCCGTCGCGCTGCGCGGGCCTCTCTTATTAGTTCGCTTGGGGGTCGAGGAGGAGCTGTTCGTCCTCGGTGAAGAAATGCTCGTCGCAGTTGTTGCCAGAACCGCTGCGATCGACCACCAGGAAGTCATCCCGCTTTTCGATCGTCAGCACCGGGTGGTGCCAGACGCCGCGGTGGTAATTGACGCCCT
>CBIGPF010000136.1:0-16770 GCA_966191535.1 uncultured Pseudomonas sp.
GCATCTCCGGCGCCATCCAGCACCTGGCGGGCATGAAGGACTCGAAAGTGATCGTCGCGATCAACAAGGACGAAGAGGCGCCGATCTTCCAGGTTGCCGACTACGGCCTGGTCGCCGACCTGTTCGACGCTGTACCGGAGCTCGAGGGAGCGATCTGAGTCTGGCGCCAGAATGGGGCAGGGCGGCTACGCAATAAAAAGACGCCCAGGCCCCAGTGATCCTGTCGAAACTGATCTAGCTTCAATGGAGGGGAGCCGGTACCAGCACCGGCTCCACGACCAGATCGGCGCCGCGTCCGTGGCACCGCACGTCCCTGACCTCCGGTGACGACAGCATCATGGCCTCCCCGAAGACAACTTCCCGCAAGAAAGCCGGCTCCCCCGAGCCTGCCACGCAGTTCCGTTCCCGCGAGGAGCGCCTGGACATCGGCCAGCGCCTGCGACAGAAGATCCCCCGCGAGGCCCATGGCCAGTGGAAGGTTCCCGGTCGAGGGCGCGATGTCATCGCCATCCTGGAAAAGTCCAACCGTGACCGGCTCAAGGAGCTGGTGCCGATCCGCTATGGGCGCATGCTGCGCAGTCCCTTCACCTTCCTGCGCGGCTCCGCCGCCCTGATGGCCCACGATCTCGCCGGACTGCCGCATATCGGCGTGAACGTGCAAGCATGCGGCGATTGCCACCTGCTCAACTTCGGCCTCTTCGCGACCCCCGAACGCAATCTGGTCTTCGACCTCAACGACTTCGACGAAACCCTGCCGGCCCCCTGGGAGTGGGACCTCAAGCGGCTGGTGGCCAGCTTTGCCGTGGCTGCCCGCAGCAGCGGCCTGTCCGATGCCCGGGCACACGAGGTGGCAGCGACCTGCGCGCGAGCCTACCGCGAGAACCTGCGCGCCTACTCGCGGATGAGCCCGCTGGAAGTCTGGTACTCGCGCCTGGATACCCAGGCCCTGCTGGACATGGCGCCCGACGCCAAGGCGCGCAAGTTCCGCCAGCAGCTGTTCGACCGCGCCCGCGAGCGGGTGGTGGAAAGCGCCTTCCCGAAGATCGCCGAGCAGGTGGCCGGCCAGCCGCGCATCATCGACCAGCCGCCGATCATCTACCACGTCGCCGAGGCGGACTTCATGCAGCGCGTGCAGAGCAGCCTGGCCGACTACCGCGGCAGCCTGTCGGACGACCGCCGGGTGCTGTTCGACCGGTATCGCCTGGTGGACGCGGCGATGAAGGTGGTCGGCATCGGCAGCGTCGGCACCCGCTGCTTCATCGCCTTGCTGTTCTCCGAGGAGAACCATCCGCTGATCCTGCAGTTCAAGGAGTCCTGCCGCTCTGTGCTCGAGCCCTACGCCGGCAAGAGCCACTACAGCCATCAGGGACAGCGTGTGGTCATGGGCCAGCGCCTGATGCAGTCCTCCAGTGACATCTTCCTTGGCTGGATGCGCAGCCCCGGTGGGCGCGATTATTTCGTCCGGCAGTTGCGCGACATGAAGCTGTCGGTACCGGTGGAGCGCATCAGTGCCACGCAGCTGGAGCGTTACGCCGAGATCTGCGGGCTGACCCTGGCCCGTGCCCACGCCAAGTCTGGCGATGCGGCAAGCATCAGCGGCTACCTCGGCAAGGGCGACGCCTGCGACGAGGCCATGGGCGATTTCGCCTTGCTCTACGCCGACCAGACCGAGCGCGACCACGGCGTGCTGGTCAAGGCCGTGCGCAGCGGGCGAGTGAAGGTGTTGGTGGAGGAAGAGTAGGGCGGCCTGCGGGCTGCTTCGCGCCGGCAGAAATTTAATCGGCGCGACGGCGGCGTGCCCGGGAGACTGCTCCTATCTTCTGATGACTTCTCCTGCAAAAGAGCGCGCATATGGAAGCATCCAGCAAGAAAATGACCCTGACCGGGCTCACGACCCTGGTCGCGGTCAACATGATGGGATCGGGCATCATCATGCTGCCCACCAGCATGGCGCAGCTGGGGGCGATATCCCTGCTGTCGTGGATCATCACCGCCATCGGCTCGATGGCCATCGCCTACTGCTTCGCCCAATGCGGCATCTACTGTCCGCGCTCAGGCGGGATGTCGGCCTACACCGAGGAGGCCCACGGCAAGTCGGCGTTCTTCCTCTGTTCCTATCTGTATTTCCTGTCGCTGGCCATCGGTAACGTGGCCATCGCGATCTCTGCTGTGGGCTACCTGACACCCTTCATTCCCTGGCTGGGCACCGGCGCGATGCCGCTGTTCGTCGGCACCGTCGGGTTGATCTGGCTGACCACCCTGGCGAACTTCGGCGGACCGAAGGTGACCGGGCAGATCGGCTCCATCACCGTCTGGGGTGTGATCATCCCGGTGGCGGGGCTGTCGCTGATCGGCTGGTTCTGGTTCGACAAGACGGTATTCGACGCTGCCTGGAACCCGAACAACATCGCGATGAAGGACGCCATCACCCAGAGCATCCCGCTGACCCTCTGGGCCTTCCTCGGCATGGAGTCGGCGGCGCAGAATTCCGATGCCGTTGAGAACCCCAAGCGCAACGTGCCGCTGGCCTGCCTGCTGGGTACGCTGGGCGCGGCGGTGGTCTACGTGCTGTCGACCACGGTGATCATGGGCATCGTGCCGAATCCCGAGCTGGCCAATTCCAGCGCGCCGTTCGCCTACGTCTACGCGAAGATGTTCAACCCGATGGTGGGCAACATCATCATGGCGCTGGCGGTGATGGCCTGCGTCGGTTCGCTGCTGGGCTGGCAGTTCACCCTGGCGCAGACGGCCAGGGTCACCGCCGACCAGCACATGTTTCCCCGCCTGTTCAGCAAGGTGACGCTGCTCGGCGCGCCGATCCTCGGGCTGGTGGCCAACGCCGCGCTACAGAGTGCCATGGCGGTATCGACCATTTCGCCCAACGCGTCGGAGCAGTTCGGCAAGCTGGTCAGCCTGGCGGCGGTGACCAACATCGTGCCTTACATCACGGCGCTGTCGGCGCTGCTGGTGATCATGCAGAAGGCCGGGGTTACCGGCTATCCGCACCATCGCAACGTGGCGGCGCTGCTGGTCGCCATGGCCTACAGCTTCTACGCGCTGTACGCCTCGGGCATGGAGGCGGTGTTCGGCGGCATGCTGGTGACGGCGGTGGGCTACCTGATGTTCGGCTACATCGCCGACCGTTTCATCGATCCACAGGCGAAACTCAGCGGGGAGGGCCAGCCATGAAGCGCCTGTCCCTGCGCGTCATCATCCTGCTGGCCGCCGCACTGCCGTTGCTGGCCCAGTCCCAGACCCTGGAACGTATCCGCAGCAGCCATACCCTGACCCTGGGCTACGTGCCGGATCGGCCGCCATTCTCGATCAGGGAGGGCGAGGGCGCCGCCGGCTACGGCATCGACCTGTGCCAGAAGGTGGCGGACCAGTTGCGAACCCAGCCCGACCTGGCGCAGTTGCAGGTGCGCTTCGTGCCACTGAACGCCGACAAGGCGCTGGAGACAGTGGGCGCCGGCGGCGTCGACCTGCTGTGCAGCCCGATGGTGGAAACCCTGAAGCTGCGCCAGGCCCTCGATTTCTCCCTGCCCGTGTACACCGCCGGCCTGGGCGTGGTGGTGCGCAAGGATGCGCCGTTCTTCCTGGTGCGCTCGCTCAACGGTGAGGTGGACCACAGTGGCCCGACCTGGCGCGCGACGCTCAACCGGGGCCTCGCCGCCTACACCTTCGCGGTGCCCGGTGGTACGCCGGTGGAAACCTGGGTGCGTGAGCGGCTGCGCCTGCTCAAGGTGCTGGT
Organism: uncultured Pseudomonas sp.; assembly: GCA_966191535.1. Lineage (GTDB taxonomy): Bacteria > Pseudomonadota > Gammaproteobacteria > Pseudomonadales > Pseudomonadaceae > Pseudomonas. The sequence continues at coordinate 3,752 of CBIGPF010000136.1, forward strand.
CACCGTGCAGACCGTGGCAGGCCCGGCAGCAGGTGTCGACGCGGTAGCCGCCGGCAAGGCCAGCGCCTTCTTCTACGACCAGATGACCCTGCGCAGCCTGGTGGAGCACAGCCCCGACAGGGCCAACCTGATGGTGCTCAGCCGGCGCTTCGAGTTCGCGCCGGTGGCGCTGGCGATGCCGCGCGGCGACGAGGACTTCCGCCTGCAGGTGGACACGGCGCTGAGCGAGTTGTATCGCTCCGACGTGTTCGTGCCGCTGTACAGCCAGTACTTCGGCGCACCCAGCGAGCTGGACCAGAACCTGTTCAACGTCTATTCGCGGCCGTAGATCGTCTGCCGCAGGAGCCGGGCACATCGGTGCCCGGCTGCGTTTCAGGGCTGTACGAGCAGGTGGGCGTTGGTGTCGATCAGCGTCTGCGCGACCTCCACCAGACCGTTGATGGCGAACTGCACGCCCATGCATACCAGCAGGAAGCCCATCAGCCGCGAGATAGCGTCGATGCCGGACTTGCCAGTGGCCTTCATGATCAGGTCCGAGGCGCGCAGGCAGCCCCAGAGGATCAACCCCGTGCAGAGGAAGATCAGCGGCGGCGCGACCAGGATCACCCAGTGCGGGAAGCTGGTGCTGTGCTTGATGCTGGCCGCGGAGCTGATGATCATCGCGATGGTGCCGGGACCGGCCGTACTGGGCATGGCCAGCGGAATGAAGGCGAAACTGGTGCGCTCGGGCAGGTCTTCGCGGGAGTCCGGTGCGGGCATCGGCGCGGGGAACAGCATGCGTCCGCCGATGATGCAGAGGATGCCGCCGCCGGCGACGCGCAGGCCCGGAATCGAAATGCTGAACACCCCCATGATGAACTCGCCGATGTAGTAGGTCAGCGTCATGATGATGAACACGTAGCAGGCGGTCAGCAGCGCCTGCTGGTTCTTCTCTTCCCGGCTGAAGCCTTGCGACAGCGCGAGGAACAGCGCCACGGTTGTCGGCGGGTTGATCAGCGGTAGCAAGGCCAGCAGACCGAGCACGATGGCGTCGAACAGGCTGCTCATATCCGGGCGTTTCTCCAGTGGCGGAAGGCTGGGGGAAGTTTAGGTGCGAATCCGCTGAGCACGGAAACTATCGTGACGCCAGCCTCACCGTCGCCAGGGGGGCTGGGCTACGCTGTATGACGATCAGGTTGCCGCTTCGCTTGAGCCTTGTGCTGTCCTCACCTGGAGCCATTCCCCGATGTCCCGACCCTCGTCGCATGCTCGATCCGGCTTCGACTGGCAGCGCTGGCTGCCGGGTCTCGTCACGCTACGCCATTACCAGGCGAGCTGGCTGCCCAGGGACCTGGCCGCCGGCCTGGTGCTGACCACGATGCTGGTGCCGGTGGGCATCGCCTACGCCGAGGCATCCGGCGTGCCGGGTATCTATGGGCTCTACGCGACCATCATCCCGCTGCTGGCTTATGCGCTGTTCGGGCCGAGCCGGATCCTGGTGCTCGGCCCCGATTCGGCGCTGGCCGCCCCAATCCTCGCCGTGGTGGTGCAGTACGCGGCAAGCGACCCGCAGCGGGCGATCGCCATCGCCAGCCTGATGGCGCTGGTGTCCGGCGCGGTGTGCATGGTTGCCGGCCTGCTGCGCCTGGGCTTCATTACCGAACTGCTGTCCAAGCCGATCCGCTACGGCTACATGAACGGCATCGCGCTCACGGTACTGATCAGCCAACTGCCCAAGCTGTTCGGCCTGAAGGTCGACAGCGAGGGACCACTGCGGGACATTTGGCACCTGGGCCAGGCACTGCTGGAGGGACGCGCCAACTGGACGAGCTTCGCCGTGGGGGCGGGCAGCCTGGTGCTGATCCTGTTACTCAAGCCTTACAAGCGCATCCCGGGCATCCTCATCGCGGTGATCCTGGCGACGCTGGCGGTCAGCCTGTTCGACCTCGGCAGCCACGGCGTCAAGGTGCTGGGTCAGCTGCCGCAAGGGTTGCCGTCGCTCACCTTCCCCTGGGTCACCGACATCGATCTGGTCGAAGTGGTGCTCGGCGGCGTCGCGGTGGCACTGGTTTCCTTCGCTGACACGAGCGTGCTGTCGCGGACCTACGCAGCGCGGCTGAAAAGCCCGGTGAACCCCAACCAGGAAATGTTCGGCCTGGGTGTGGCGAACGTCGCCTCCGGGCTGTTCCAGGGCATCCCCATCAGCAGCAGCTCCTCGCGCACCCCGGTAGCCGAGGCCGCCGGATCAAAAACCCAGCTCACCGGCATCATCGGTGCGCTGGCGGTGACCCTGCTGCTCCTGGTAGCGCCGAACCTGATGGAGCATCTGCCCAACAGCGCACTGGCGGCCGTGGTGATCGCCGCGGCGCTGGGCCTGTTCGAGTTTGCCGATCTCAAGCGCATCTTCCGCATGCAGCAATGGGAGTTCTGGCTGTCCATCAGCTGCTTCGTCGGCGTGGCGGTCTTCGGCGCCATCCCCGGCATCTGCATCGCGGTGGTGATCTCGGTGATCGAGTTCCTCTGGGACGGCTGGCGACCGCACCACGCAGTGCTTGGCCGGGTCGACGGGGTGCGCGGCTATCACGACGTAACGCGTTACCCGAATGCGCGACGTATTCCGGGCCTGGTCCTGCTGCGCTGGGATGCGCCGCTTTTCTTCGCCAACGCCGAGCAGTTCCAGAACCAGGTCCGGGCGGCGCTGGACGAATCGCCCACGCCGGTACAGCGGCTGGTGATCGCAGCCAGCCCGGTAACCAGTATCGACATCACCTCCGCCGACATGCTCGCGGAGCTGGACAAGGTGCTGGAACAACGCGGCATCGAGTTGCAGTTCGCCGAGATGAAGGATCCGGTGAAGGACAAGATGAAGCAGTTCGAGCTGTTCGAGGGGCTGGGCGAATCGGCCTTCCACCCGACCCTGGGCGCCGCGGTGGATGCCTACCTGGCCGACTCCGGGGTTGACTGGAAGCCCTAGGCCGCGCGGGCCCGGGCGCGACGGCCGTCGATCCAGATGAGCATGCCGCTGGCATACAGCGACACCGCAAGGAACAGCGCCATGCGGATGGCGAAGGCACGGTAGACGTCCTGGCCGCCGGCACTGTCCGCCACCGACTGGCCGAGCAGGATCAGCATGGTGGTCAGGCAGCTGACCCAGTAGGCCGGACTTTTTCGCGTGGCCACCGCGGCATACAGGCGGCGCCCTTGCCAGAGGGTGAAGAGCAGCACCCAGAGGAAGAACATCCACAGGTGCACGAACAGGCTCAGGGCGCCCCAGACCAGGATCGCCAGCAGCCCGGCCATCAGGGTGGAACCGATCAGTTCACGGCTGGCATGACGGGCGCGGGTTTCCCCGGCCTGCTGGCCGAGACTCACCGACTTCATGATCAACGGCATGAAACGGTCCGGCGCGATCATTGCCAGCAGGAAGGCCGGCATCACGATCAGCACCGCGCGCAGGGCGATCCAGCTCGCCTCGTCGTCACTGGGCACCGGCGGGGCAGGAGGAGAGGGCGCCCCTGGCGGTTCCGGGAACAGAGCGTGGGCCACCGCAGTGCTGAGCACGGCCAGCAGCATGCCCTTGGCCAGCGCTTCCACCACCGACAGTGCCAGGGTGAAATCGCTGGTGCCGGCGGCGGCGATCATGGTCAGGCCGACCACCAGCAGGTTCGCCAGCAAACCGTTGCCACCGCGCAACGCATAGCGGAACACACAGTAGAGGCCGACGCCTACGAGCAGCACGCCACTGAGCGGCGCGTGGCGCAGCAGGGGGATCAGCAGCAGGCCGACGCCACAGCTGAGCAGCACCAGCACCGCGAGGGCGGGCGCTGCCTTCAGCGGTAGAGCCTGGGCACGCATCGCCAGCAGCAGCACGGCGAGCACCGGCGCGAGAAAGGGGATCGGCATGCCGATGCCGTAGCTGGCCGCCAGGCACAGCGCTGTGCCCCAGGCCAACCGCAGTGCCCGGCGGCGACGCAGTTCAATAGGCATATGACAGCCAGCTCATCAGCCACATGAACACCCGGCCGAGCAGGTTCAGCGGATTGCCTTCGCTGGGCAGCGCCATGACTTCGGCCTGGCCGCCCACTCGCAGGCCGCCAGGGCCTTCCAACTGGTCACGGTCCAGTTCGACGATCACCGGGAAACGTTGCGCCGAACGCAGCCATTCGCGGCTGTTCTGTACCGTCGGCAGTGAACCTGGCGGCGTGCCCTGGCCGACACTCACACCGTAGCCGATGCTGCGAATACGCCCCTTGAGCAACTCGCCCGGCAGCGAGTCGAGCACTACCAGCACGGGCGTGCCGTTGCGCAGATGGCCGAGGTTGTTCTCGGTCATGTCGGCGCTGATCCACAGGTCGTGGATGGCGATCAGGGTCATCACCGGACTGCCGGGGCCGACGTAATGGCCAACATCGGTGCGCAGGTCGGTGATCAGACCATCGGAGTCAGCGCGCACCGTGGTGCGCGCGAGATCGAGGCGGGCCTTGGCGACGTTGGCCGTGGCGCTGCGCAATTGGGCATTGTCTTCGTCATGACCACCTTGCTGCTCGCGGGCGCGCTCGACCTCCGCGCGGGCTGCCGCCACCTGGCTGGCAGCCTGTTCGCGGGTTGCCTGTGCGGATTCCAGCCGCCGCACGGAAACCGTGCCGGGGTCTTCCTGGTAGAGCCGTTGCAGACGCTCGGCATCTTGCCGGGCCTTGCGTTCGTTGGCCTGGGCGGCCGCCAGTGAGGCCTGCGCGGAATCGATGCCGGCCGTGCCGGCCCCGATCTGCCGGCGCACCGTGTCCAGGTCCGCCTCGGCGCGCTGCAGGGCGATGCGATATTGCTCCTGGTCCAGCTCGAACAGCACGTCGCCCTTGTGTACTTCCTGGTTGTTGCCCACGGCTACGCGTTTCACCTGGCCGGCCACCTCGGCGCTCACCGCGACCACATAGGCCTGCAACCGTGCCTGCTGGGTGTACGGGGTGAAGCGGTCGGCCAGGAGGTACCAGACCAGGCTGACGACGATCAGCAGCAAGACCACGCGCATGCCTCGATCCGGCGCGGACTTGCCGGGGGCGGGAGGAGAGGGCGGTGCCGGCGGCGTAGCGGGGGTGTCGCTCATTGCTGCATTCCTTGTCCTGGGGTGCCGGGCTCTTGGGCGGCCGGAGCGGGCTCGTCGAGCAGCTCGCCCCAGTCGGTACGTTGTTGCATCTGTTGCCGGGTGGCGGAATCGATGGGCGCGCGCTGGCTGTCCCAGCCGCCACCCAGGGCCTTGTACAGCGCCACCAGGTTGCTGACCGCATTGCCCCGGCTGACCAGGTAGCCGTCCTGCTGCTGTAGCAGCAGCTGCTGGGCGTCGAGCACGCGCTGGAAATCGGCGAATCCCTCGCGGTACTGCGAACTGGCGAGACTCAGCGAGCGCTGCGCCGCCTGCGAGGCCTGTTCACGGATGCCAGCGCTCTGCAGTGAACGCACCAGCCCGCTGGCGGCATCGTCTGCCTCCCGCGCGGCTTCTCGCACATCCTGGTGATACAGCTCGATCAGTTGCTGCAGGCGCGCGTCTTCCACGCGCACGGCGTTCTTGCGCCTGCCGTAGTCGAACGGATTCCAGACCAGGCTCGGGCCAGCGGCGAGGTTGAAACTGTCGGGCAGGTTGCTGGCCGAAACGAAGCTCCAGCCGAGACTGCCGATCAGGCTCAGCGACGGATACAGGTCGGCCTCCGCCACGCCCACCAACGCGGACTGCGCGGCCACGGCCTGTTCGGCGGCGCGAATGTCCGGGCGGCGTTGCAGCAGGCTTGCCGGCACGTCCTGGAGAATCGCCCCGTTGGGCATCGGCAACTGGCCGTGGCGCGCCTGCAGCTCCGGCATCGCGCCCGGCGGGCGGCCGAGGAGAGAACAAAGAATGTTGCGCAGGGCGTTCACCTGGTTTTCGAACTCGGGGATGGTCGCCTGGGTCGCCAGGTATTGGGTGCGCGCCTGCTGCCAGTCCAGCTCATCGTTCTCGCCATGACGAAACAGCCGCTCGGTGATCTCCAGGCTGCGCTCCTGGCGCTTGGCGTTCTCCCGGGCGATGTCCAGGCGCGCCTCGGCGGTACGCAGGCCGAAGTAGGTATCGGCGACCTGTGCCCGCAGCAGCACCATCGCGTCGGCGTAGTTGGCCTGGGAGGCGAAGTACACGGCATCGGCCGACTCGATGGCGCGGCTGAAACGGCCCCAGAAGTCGATCTCCCAGCCAATGTTGAAGCCCGCGCTGGACTGCCAGAACACCGAATCCCGCGCGGTGGGAGCGCCGTGCTGGTTCTGCTTGAGGTAGAGGCTGTCGGCGCTGATCTGCTGCAACTGCGGGTAGCGCCCGGTTTCGGCGATTGCCAGTTGCGCCCGCGCCTCGGCGATCCGCAGGCCAGCCACGCGCAGACTGGCGTTGTGGGCATCAGCCTCGGCGATCAGCGCATCCAGGGTCGGGTCAGCGAACACTGTCCACCAGCGGCTGAAGTCCGGCGCGGCGGCCCGATGGCCCGCCTGGTCCAGCAGCGGCGTACTCCAGTCGTTGAGCCACGGGTCCTGCGGCTTCTGGAAATCCGGGCCGACCTGGGTGCAGCCGCCGACCAGGGCGGCGAGGATCAGGATGCAGCGTCTGGCGCGCTCTGGCATGGCGATCCCTGGGTCATTCGGACGGAGTGGCGGGTTTGTCCATCTTCGGCACCTGCTGGTCGACCCATTGCCAGAACAGCTTGTAGGTCACGGCGAGGATCACCGGACCGATGAACAGGCCGATGATGCCCTTGACCACCATGCCGCCGAGGGCGCCGATCAGCACCACCGGCATCGGCACGTCGACGCCACGCCCCAGCAGCAGCGGCTTGAGCACGTTGTCAGCAAGGCCGGCGACGAAGATGTAGATGGCGAAGATGATCGTCGTGCCGGTAAAGCCTTCGGTGCTCAGCACATAGACGATCACCGGCAGGGTCACCAGGGTCGCCGGCGCCTGGGCAATGCCCAGCACCAGCACGATCAGCGCCAGGATGCCCGCGCCGGGGATGCCCTTGACCACGAAACCGAGACCGATCAGCAGCATCTGGATGAAGGCGATGCCGATCACACCCAACGCGACCGCGCGGATGGTGGCGGTGCACAGTGCGGAAATGTGCAGACCGCGCTCTGCGCCGGAAATCCGCAGGGCGATGCGCTGCGACGCGATGGTACCCATCTCGCCGAAGGCCATGATGATGCCGGAGATGATGATGGCGCCGATGAACAGCAGGAAGGCACCGCCCGCGCTGGCCGCCGCGCCCAGCAGCATGCGCCCGGCATCCTTCAGGTTCGGCATCAGGCTGCGCAGCACGTCGCTCAGGCTGTTCGAGGCAGCCAGCCAGAACTCATAGACGCGCGGACCGATCAGCGGCCACTCGGCCACCGAGGGCGACGGCGCCGGCACGCTCAGGGTGCCGCTCTTGAGAATCGCCCCGACGCTGTCGACGGAGTCAGCAATGGACGTCGCCATCAGGTAGATCGGCGCGATCAGGACCAGCAGCACGACGAGTACGATCACCGTCGCGGCATGGCCGTCCTTCAGCCCGGTGCGCGCCTTGACCCAGCGCAGCACGGGATAGAGGGTGACTGCGAGGATTACCGACCAGAGCATCAGTTCGAGGAATGGCTGGAACACCTCGAAGGAGAAGATCACCAGGGCGGCGACCAGCCCGGCCTTGATGAGTATGTCGAGCATGCCCTGGGAGAGGGCGCCGTCGAGCTTGAATCCTGGTTGCATGGCTTTTCTCCTCAGGCGGGGCGGTCATTGCGCTGTTCAGCGTCTGGTTGGGGTGGCTCGGTGTGTGGTGCGGCGGGTGGCGTGACGCCGGCAAGACCACTGCCATCGTCAGCAAAGAGACCGCCCGGTTCGTCGTCACGTCCCTGGCGGTGCAGGTCCAGCAATGACTGCACTTCCTGTAGCTGGTAGCGGCGAACCCAGGCGGCCGCCTGTTCCTCGCTCACACCCAGTTCGATGAAGGCGCGACGCCCCATTTCCAGACTGGAATGGAAGGTTTCGCGCACCGGATTGGCGCCCCGATCCAGCAATTGCAGAACCTGCTGGCGGTTGAGCGCGCGGGCGATCACGCGGGTTCTGGGGTAGAGGCGGGAGAGGGCATCCACGGTGTTCAGGTTGATCTGCGGATCATCGGTGGCGACGATCACCAGCTCCGCTTCGCCGACCTTGGCGGCGTGGAGGATCTCCGGGCGCGTCGGATCACCGTAGTAGACCGGGACGCGGCCTTCCTTGCCGTGGCGAGCGATGGCATCCATCGAGGTATCCAGCGCCACCACCGGCACACCCTGGGCCTGCAGCAGATTGGCCACCACGCGCCCCATACGCCCCATGCCGGCGATCACCACTCGCGGCTCGTCGCCGACTTCCGGCGGGCCGTCGGGCACATCCTTCGCCGCCGCGTCGCCGCGCAACTGGCGGGCCAGCGCCATCATCACCAAGGGCACCACAGCCATGGACAAGGTGATCACCAGGACCAGGACGTCATGAACCTTCGGGTCCAGCAGCCGGTGGTCCAGGGCGAGCTTGAACACTACGAAAGCGAACTCGCCGCCGGACGCCAGTACGACGCCCAGGCAAATCGCCTCGGAGCGCTCCAGCCCACCGGTGAGCCGCCCCAGGCCGAACAGCAGCGGCAGCTTGATGCCCACCAGCAGCACCGTCAGACCCAACACCAGCCACGGCGTGCTGACCAGCAGGCTGAGGTCGGCGGTCATGCCCACGCCCACAAAGAACAAACCCAGCAGCAGGCCCTTGAGCGGCTCAATCTGGGATTCCAGCTCATGGCGAAACTGCGATTCAGCCATCAGCATGCCGGCGAGAAAAGCGCCCAGCGCCATGGAGACACCGACGTGCTCCATGATCCAGGCGGTGCCCAGCACCACCAGCAACGCGGTGGCGGTCGACAGCTCGCGCAATCCCGAACCCATGGCCCAGGTGAACAGCGGGCGCAACAGATAGCGGCCACCGATGATCACCACCCCGATGCCGACAGCCACGGTCAACAGCGGCCGCACGCCTTCGTTCGAAGGGTCACCGCTGCCGGCCAGTAGCGGCACAACGGCGATCAGGGGAATGGCGGCGATGTCCTGGAACAGCAGGATGCCCACCGCCAGCCGGCCATGGGGCTTGCCCAGTTCCTTGCGCTCGGCCAGCACCTGCAAGCCAAAGGCGGTGGAGGAGAGCGCCAGGCCCACGCCCAGCACCACGGCAGCGGCGAGGGATTGGCCGAATAGCAGGAAGGCGATCAGCCCCAGTACCAGGGCGGTCAATCCGACCTGTAGCGAACCCACGCCGAACAGCGAGCGGCGCATCATCCACAGACGCCGTGGGGAAAGCTCCAGCCCGATGATGAACAGCAGCATCACCACGCCCATTTCCGAAAGCCGGCTGACGTTTTCCGGATGGCTGACCAGGCCCAGCACGGACGGGCCGATCAGGATGCCGGCCAGCAGATAGCCTGGCACGGCGCCCAGCTTCAGGCGCTGCGCCAGGGGGACAAGTATGACGACCGTCAGCAGGAAGATAACCGTCGCCTGCAGCAGGCTCCCGTCATGTGGCATTCATCAGCCCTCTCGTGATTCCTTGCGGGCCGTTTCCCGGCCCTGTCGATTTCGTCCGGCGAAAGCATCTTTCGCCGGCTGCTTCCTGGCTGCCACGTCACCCTTGCTCCCAGGGCTTCTTGTCGGAAAGAGAGCAGGGGGCTTGCATCTGATGCTGCCCGCTCACGCACCGCGTCTCGTCGAGACGTCTCCTGCGGGAGGCACTCGCGGGGTGCTGATCGGTGTGCATCTGAGTATGGGTGATCCGTAGCTTTTTGCCGGCCGGCGAGCTTAAGTCGGTACGGCGCCACGAAAAACACAAGCCCAGCAGATTCAAAGACTTACGAGGGGCTGATACCGCTAGAGCTTCCAGATCGGGCCGTAGGTTCCAAAACAGGCATTCGACAGCGCCTGCGGACGTACGCCGTGGGTCTCGTAGCCACCGTATTCGTTGATCTCCAGCGTCAGCTGCGGCGTGAGCTCCCGGCCACTCCGGAGGCGAACGCTGTCGAACACCTGGAGCTTCTTGCCGGTGTTGACCACGCTGGTCTCCATCCAGGCATCGGGCGTGCTGGCTTCGTCCAGGCGGGCCAGTAGTGCGTTGTAGAGCGGCAGGTAGCGACCGTCCGGAGCCTTGCAGTCGATATTGATCTTTTTCACAAGCGTCTCGGCTTCGGCGGAACTGAAGTAGAGCCGACTGCCGAAATCGCGCTGCAAGCGGTCGACGTAGCTGCCGTGACCGTCATCTTTCACTGCGGATGCCGCCGGTTGCGCGGAGATATCCGCCAGACAGGATTGGCGGCTCTTATAGAAGGTGTGCGAGACACGAACGCCTGTGGGCCTGTAGATCGCCGACGTGATCAGCACATCGCCGCCGGCACTCAGGTGCTCACTATCGGGAACGTAATCGCCGCCATTTCCCCAGACACCATCCGGCAGGCCGTTGGGCCATGCGACGCAGCTGGGCTGGGACGTATCGCGGCGCAACTCGTAAACCGGACCTTTCAGGAATTGTCCCGAACTCTCGGCCAGGGCGAGGCATGAAGTCAGTGACAGGCAGGAAGCAATGAGCAGTCGAGTCCGAGTCAAGAAGCGTCTCCAGGTTGCCCATCAGAATTCCGGCAGGCAGTACGCACCAAAGCGTAGCCGGGCTTGCGCCAAATGCAGTTCGAAGTTTGGAGTGGCGACAGTGGAAGAATGCGCTCACACGAAGACTGATCGATCGTGCGTTTGTCGTGCGGCCGAATTTGAGGAAGACGCGAGAGTGATGGCGGGGAATGAGGAAATGGCAGAAAGCGCAGGGAGGCTATCCAACGCCTATACGTAATTTAACATAATATACATTATGCGAAGTTATCTATACTTCGATCACGGCCCAGTGTCACAGAATCAATCCCGCTGAACGTCCTGGCTTGCCACTTTCCGCCCCGCAGCGTCGACGTCCGGGCTCTGTTCTTTTTTTTCAGCGCACTTCAATCCAATCCTTGGCGAGTCGAAGCCAAGAGCAATCCGACCATGGCCATGCGCGAGATGATCAGATGATCAACCGCGGTATCCGACACGCCACAACGCTCGATCGATCCCACACGCCAGCATCCCAGCCATCTCCAATCGCCATCAAATGAGAACGACAATTTTTTAACAGCCTTCACGCCAATATCGCCGCCAGTCTCGAGAGTCGCGTCGACCCGGGCATGGGTTGGTGCGTCGTATGGAATGTATTTGCTGGAGCGGCGTTTGATGAAATTGTACGGAGCCTCGCTGGTTATCCTGGTTGCGGTCGGAAGCACTGCGTTGCTGGGGGCCGGTACATCCTGGGCAGGCTCGGATGATGACGGGATCGTGGTCTACGACGCCCAGCACGAATCGCTCACCAAGGCCTGGAGTGAGGGCTTCACTCGCGATACCGGGATCAAGGTCACCCTGCGCAAGGGCGACGACATCGAACTGGGCAACCAGATCGTCCAGGAAGGCCAGCATTCGCCGGCCGACGTTTTCCTGACCGAGAATTCCCCCGCGATGATGCTCGTCGATCATGCCGGGCTTTTCGCCCCGGTCGACCCCGACACCGTTGCCCAGGTCGCCGCCCCCTTCAGGACGGCTGAAGGCCACTGGGTCGGCATCGCTGCCCGCTCCACGGTCTTTGTCTACAACAAGGATCGGCTGAAGGAATCCGAGCTGCCCAAGTCGTTGCTCGAACTGGCCGAGCCGCAGTGGATCGGTCGATGGTCCGCCTCTCCGGCCGGCGCTGACTTCCAGGCCATTGTCGGTGCCCTGCTGGAGCTCAAGGGCGAGGCTGCAACGCTCGACTGGCTGGACTCGCTGAAAGCCGGCGCCCGCAACTACCGTGGCAACAATGCCGTACTCAAAGCCGTGAACGCGGGACAGATCGACTCCGGCGTGATCTACCACTACTACTTCTTCGGCGACCAGGCCAAGACCGGCGAGAACAGCAACAACACCGCCCTGCACTACTTCAAGAACAAGGATCCCGGCGCATTCATCAGCCTGTCCGGCGGTGGCGTTCTGGCGTCGAGCAAGCACGCCCGCGAGGCCCAGGCCTTCCTGAAATGGATCACCGGTCCGAAAGGCCAGGCCATTCTCCGGGACGGCAGTTCCTTCGAATACGCCGTGGGCGATGGCGCGGCGTCGAACCCGAAGCTGGTTCCGCTGGATCAGCTGGATGCGCCTGTCATCGACGCGTCGCGACTGGACAGCAAGAAGGTCGTGGATCTGATGATCCAGGCGGGCCTGCTCTAAGTGACGGCACAACAGTTCGAGCCCGACACGCACCTGCGCCGCGCCAGGGGCAAGGCATCGCTGTCGGCGCTGCGGCGCTGGCGCAACGGATCAGGCCAGTTGTGGGTGCTGGGCGCAGCGCTGCTGGTGTCGGCATTCGCGTTGCTGCCGCTGATCTTCGTGGCGATGGCGGGCTTCCAGGCCGGCATCCCGCTGATCTCCAAGCTGGTGTTCCGTCCACGGGTAGCGGAGTTGCTCTACAACACCGCCCTGCTCGTCGTGCTGACCGTGCCGCTGTGCGTGTTCCATGGCATTGCAATGGCCTGGCTGACCGAACGCACCACACTGCCGGGCAGACGCCTGCTGTCTCTCCTGGTGGTTGCTCCGCTGGCAATTCCCGCCTTCGTTCACAGCTATGCGTGGATCAGCCTGGTGCCCTCGATCCACGGGCTGTTCCCTGCGGTGCTCGTCTCGGTGATCGCCTACTCGCCGTTCATTTACCTGCCTGCCGCCGCCGCGCTGCGGCGGCTCGATCCGGTGCTGGAAGATGTCGCCGAATCCCTGGGAGACCAACCGTTCAAGGTATTCCTGCGCGTCGTGTTGCCGCAGCTGCGCGTCGCGATCTGGGGCGGTTCGCTGCTCGTCGGCCTGCACCTGCTCGCGGAATACGGCCTGTTCGCGCTGATCCGTTTCGACACTTTCACCACCGCCATCTTCGACCAGTTCCAGTCCTC
>CBIGPF010000137.1:0-16733 GCA_966191535.1 uncultured Pseudomonas sp.
CGCGCTCCACATTCAGCCAGCGCAACCCGGCCGCCCCGGCGGTGAGCAGGCCGAGCACCGCCAGCACCAGGGCGAGGAAGGTCCGCGCAGCGCCCGTCAGCACCGGGTCGGCAAACGCATCCACGGCGATGGCGCCGGCGAGCAGCGCCATGGAGGTCCGTATCCAGGCCAGGAAGGTGCGTTCATTGGCCAGGGTGAAGCGCGGGTCCGGCTCCTGGCCGCCGCCCAGCAGGCGTTCGGCCAGGCGGCTGCGACCGCTGCTCATTGCGGCTGCGCCATCAGCGGATGCCCAGCCCGCGCAATGCGCCGGGCGAGTAGTCCGAGGTGGTCGCGCGGAAGCCGAAGTCATAGCCGCGCGCCTGCTCGTTGGTCAGGTTGGAGGCGATATAGCGACCCGCCTGTAGGTCATAGAACACCTGCGCAGCGGACAGCAGCACCTGGGCGTCCGGGCGGTAGAAAGTGTGGTTCTCACCGATCCGCCAGAGCTCGCCACGGCTGTCGTACTGGTCGTTCTCGACCACCGTCCAGCTGTCCTCGTCGAGGTAGAAGCGGCGCTTGGAATAGATGTGCCGCGCGCCCGGCTTGAGGGTCGCCTCCACTTCCCAGACACGGTGCAGCTCGTAGCGGGTCGGCGCGGCGTCGATCACGCCGGGCTTGAGGAAGTCCGCGTACGTGAGGCTTGGCGAGGCCAGGCGGTAGCTGTTGTAGGGGACATACAGCTCCTTCTTGCCGATCAGCTTCCAGTCATAGCGATCCGGCGCACCGTTGTACATGTCGCGACTGTCGGCGGTGCGCAGGCCTGCGGTGGTCGGCCCGGCGGCGTCATAGGCGTTGTCCGGGGCACGGCGCACGCGGCGCTGGCCGGAGCTGTAGACCCAGGACAGGCGCGGTTGCTTCACCTGGTCCAGCGTCTCGTGGACCAGCACTACCTCGCCCACCTGGCGCGACGGCGCGGTGATGCGGTGGCTGTAATAGAACAGCATGTTGTCCACCTTGCCAGGCTCGTAGTTGCTCACCTGATCGGCCATGGTGAAGCGCTGCTCGGTGGTGGTGATCACGTAGTCGCCACCGGTCTGGGGCGCCGCGCTGTCGTTGACCGACAGCAGACTGCCGCCGCGGTAGCGGGTGATGTGGTTCCAGATCGCTTCCAGGCCGTTCTGCGGGATCGGGAAGGCCACCGCGCCATGGAAGCCCTCGATGCCGTTGCCTTCGTTGACCAGCTTGGCGCCGATGGCGTTCTGCGCCATCCAGCCCTTCACCGGGTCCGAGACGCCCACGCTGCGGTGGCTCGGGTACACCGGCAGCTTGTACTGGCCGGGATAGCGCTTGAGTAGCGCGATCTGACCCGCCGTGAGGTTGGCCTGGTACTGCGGGTAGTTGCCCGAATCGATGGTGAACAGCGGCTGGTCGCCGGCGTAAGGGTCGGCTGGCGTGCCGTTGCCCTGGATCTTCAGGCCGTCGCCGGACAGCCCGCCCTGCCAGGCCGGGACCTTGCCGTCGGCGCTGGCGGCACGCTCGGCGCCCATGGGCGTCAGGCGGTCTTGCAGCGTGGCAGCCTCCTCGGCCGGCACGGCGGCATGCGCGCCGTGGGCCAGGAGGATGGCGGAGAACAGGCAGTAGATGCGTTTCAAGAGGCAGGCTCCGTCAGAAGTTGATGCCGACCGACAGCGAGACGAAATCGCGGTCGCCGCGGTTGCCGTAGTCGCCATCGAAATAGTTGGTGTAGGAAATGCCGGCGGTGTAGGTGCTGTTGAAGTCCGCATCCAGCGAGACGCCGACCGCCTTGGAGCCCTCGTTGAAGCCCGAGACCTCCGCCGGGGCGTAGCCCTTTACATCGTGGGACCAGGAGATACCGGGCTTGAGGTCGATACCGGCGATCGCGTTGGCGTAGCTCCAGATCGCCCGTGCGCGGTAACCCCAGGAGAAGGACGTGACGAAGCCGTCGTTGTTGCAGTGCTCCGGCGTCGCCGAGTTGGCGATGCACACCGCGTTGTTGGCCAGTTCGCCCGATCCGAAGGTGCTGTTGCGCCCGTAGCGCGGGCCGCCGTTGCCTTCCAGACCGCCGACGAAAGTGGCGCCCACTTCGCCCACCAGCACCAGCTGGTCGGCGCCCATGACCTGGCTGATGGTCTGGGTAGCCGTCATCTGTGCCTGGGTCACTTCCTTGCGGCGGTAGCCGTCGGTGGCGTTGCTGTCGGCGTAGGCCACGACACCACTGTTGTACAACGGCGTCCGCGACGGATCGCCGAGGCCGGACTGGATCAGGTCCGGCCCGTTGAACTGCAGCGGCAGGTTCGGCCGGTAGCTGACCTCGCCTTGCAGCGCGGTGCCGCTGGACAGCGTGGTAGCGAAGGTCAGGCCATACAGGCGGATGTCTTCCGGGTACTCGACGAAGTAGCTCGAGGTGCCCATGCGCAGCGCGTCGGTGAGGGTCTTGCCGGCGCTGCTGCTCATCAACCCGTTGCACGCCGCACCGGACAGGCCGAGGTTGCCGCACAGCTGCGGGGCAAAGCTGGTGTTGGTCAGGTACGGGCTGCTGATCGAACCGGTGTACGGCAGGCGGCTGTGGTAGTTGGCCGCATAGGCGCCGAACTCGGTGTCCAGGGCTGGCACGAACCAGTGCAGCGACAGACCCCACTGCCCGCTGTTGCGCGCATCCTGGTCGGCGGCGCGCTGCAGGCGGATACCTTCGCTGGTCAGGTCGACGCCGAACGGCGCCAGCGCGCGTACCGCAGCGGCGTTGCCGGTAAGGTTCTTGCCCACGTCCAGGCCGTAGCAACCGTCGGGGATGTAGTCGTTGCTGGAGAAGAAGGTGCCGCAGTTGTCCAGATTGGTCTGCTCCCAATCCAGCTGGTAGAAGAAGTCGGCGGAGAGGTTCTCGGTGAGGTTCTGGGTGACGTAGAACAGGTTCACCGGCACCAGCGCGTCCTTCACCTCGGAACCCGGCCGGCGAATGGCCGACAGGTTGGTCGGGTTGACCACGTTCAGACCACCCTGGATGAAGGTGCTTTCACCCCAGTTCACCACCTGCTTGCCCAGGCGCACGGAGCCCGGCTCATCGGCGATCTGGAAGTTGTGGTAGACGAAGGCATCGAGCAGCTCGAAGCCGGCGGACTTGTTGGCATTCTTGCGCCCGTTGTCCTCGACGTCCTTGAAGCGCTGGCCCTCGTCACGCAGGGCGTAGTCGTACCAGTAGCTGCCGCGCAGGAACACACCACTGTCGTTGTACTTCAGCTCCAGGTCATGGCGACCCTTGAGTATCTTCGAGAACACGTCGCCGGCGCGGTAGTTGCGGCGGCCGTCATCGCCCGAGGCACTGTGCATCAGGCGCTGTTCCGGATTGTGGGTGGACAGGCTGGCGCCCAGCGACAGCGCAGAGTCGAGCTGACCCTGGATTTCCCCGATCTCGACGTTGTAACCCCAGGCGGAATGGCAGGTGCACGTTGCGACCAATAGCCATGAGCCTCGCACCATGATGCGAACTTTCGGCGTCATCACTCTTATCCTCTTTATTCTTGTTCGAGCGATCTTCAGGCAATACAAAGCCAACCTCGAAATCACATGAGGTCACGTGAGGTTTCGAGCGCAGACTGTTGAATTGACTGGATATTTTCAGTAGAAGAATTACTCTTCAGATGAACTTCCGGAACACTTTGCGGATTATTGACTTATCGTTACCGACCCTTGATCTGCGGCGATGAATCGATACTAAATAGCCGCCGAAGCACGAACAAATATCGTCTTCAGATGGCCCCCATAACAAACCGGCATGGCCGCAAAGGCACGACGATGACCCTCAAGCAGTTGCGTTACCTGATCGCCATCGCCGAGGCCGGCAGCTTCTCCGCCGCCGCCCGCAAGGCCTATATCGCCCAGCCGGCGCTGAGCCGGCAGATCGGCATGCTGGAGAGCGAACTGGAGGTACAACTGCTGCTGCGCCAGCACGACGGCGTGGACCTCACCGACGCCGGTCGGCGCCTCTACGAAGTGGCACGCTCGGTGGTGCAGAAGATCGATTCGGTGAAGGACGAGCTGGTTTCCAGCCGTGGCGATCCTCGTGGGCGGGTGTCCGTGGCGATCCCGGTGACCACGTCCGCCCTGCTGCTGCCGGCGATCATCCAGCGTGTGCAGGAGCGCTTCCCCGGCATCGACCTGGTGGTCCGCGACGGCCTCAGCAAGGAAGGCGGCGAGGCGATCGAACTGGGCAAGGTGGATTTCGGCATCGTGCCCAATGCCGAGGAACTGGAAGGCGTGATCGCCGAGCCGATCTTCGTCGAGCAGCTCTACTGGGTCGGGCGCATACCGACGGTCAGCGAGGGCGATACCATCACCCTCGCCGAGGCACTCAGCCTGCCGCTGGTGATGCCACCCCGGGGCATGCACCTGCGCCGGCGCATCGAGCAGGCGGCCATGGCTGCGGGGCTGGAGCTGAACGTGAAGTACGAGCAGCAGTCCGCCTACGGCATCACCGGCCTGGTGGCCAGCGGGCTGGCCGCGAGCATCAGCAACTGGCCACCCATCGAGGTGGGCTCGCAATCCATGGCACGCCGCATCGTCGAGCCGCAGATCGAGCGCACCGTGTCCATCGCCCACTCGGCGCACAAGCCGCTGAGCTTCGCGGCATCCTGCGTGCACGACCTGATGCGCGAGCTGCTGGTGGAATCGGTGCGGAACGGAACATGGAAAGGCGAGCTGATCGAGCGCTCGCCTTTCCCGGCGGTCAATCTCGTCGATTGACCGCGTCACCATCACTGCCCGCGTATAAGCCGCTGCCGGTCAGCCGGCGGTGGCCAGTTCCGCAGAAAGCTGGGCCCGCGAACGCTGCGGGCGCAGCCAGGCCAGCCCCACCAGCCCCGCCACCACCAGCAGCACGCCGCTGACCGCGAAGCCGTGGGCGTAGCCAACGCCGTCCAGGCCACCGGAGCGCTGCACCAGGAAGCCGGTGACGATGGGCGCGCTGAGCCCTGCCAGCGAGGAGAAGGCGTTGCCGATGGCGAGAATGCTGCCGCGCTGGGCGGTGGGCGTGACTTCCGCCAGCATTGCCGGGCCCACCGAATACATCACCAGCGCCAGGCCGCCGCTCAGGGTCATGTAGGTCATGCGCAGGGCCACCGGCATGTCCGCCAGCAGGCTGATGGACAGCACGCCGCTGGCCATCAGGCAGGCGGAGACGAACACACCCCGCGCCACCCGCGACGACACCCCGGCGCGCAGCATGCGCTGTGACAGCCACGCCATGAACAGGCTCAGCGGCATGGTCACCAGCACGAACAGGCCGAACAACCGCCCGGCGTTCATCCCGCTCAGGCCCAGGCCGCTCTCCAGGTAAGCCGGCACCCAGGTCAGGGTCAGTGCCAGCGACCAGTTGGCGGCGAAGTGGCAGAAGTAGTTGGCCAGCACCGTGCTGTCGCCCAGCAGGCGGCGGTACGGCAGGCGCTCGCCGCCGGGCTCGCCTTGGCGAACCTCGCCCAGACGGCCTTCCTGGCCAAACACGAACCAGGCCACGCACCACACTGCGCCGAGGATCGCCAGGATGGCGAAGTTGCTGCGCCAGCCGTAGTGGGTGCTGATCCACGGGATCATCAACCCGGCGATCAGCAGGCCCATCGCGCTACCCGAGTGCAGCAGCGCCACCGGCAGGCTGCGGCGCTCGTCGGGGAACCACTTGTACAGCGCGTGGGTGGCGACCGGCGAGGCCGGCCCCTCGCCCACACCGAGCAGCACCCGGCAGGCCACCAGCGTCCATAGCGAAGTGGCATAGAGCATCGGCAACTGCACCAGCGCCCAGAAGGCGCCCATGCCCAGCAACAGCCAGCGGGTGGAGCGGCGGTTGGCGAGGAAGCCGCCGGCCACCGCGGAGAGGGAGAACAGCCAGTGCAGGCTGCCACCCACCAGGCCGAACTCGGCCGGGGTCAGGTTCAACTCCTTCATCATCGGCACCGCCACCAGGCCGGTGACCACCTTGTCGAGGAAGTTCACCAGCATCATCGCCGCCAGCAGGAAGGCGACCGTCCAGGCCTGACGCGGCTGGTAGGCGTGCTTGTGGGCATGCTCTGGAGCGTGCTTCCGGGCATCGTAATCGTGCATGTCACTTCTCACTCTTGTTCTTGTCGGGTGCTGCGCTCGCGCTGTCACATCCCGCCGGTCAATCGGGCATCAGGATGCCCTTGGCGATGGTGTTGCGCTGGATTTCGCTGGTCCCGGTGAGGATGCGCATCATACGGGTCGCGCGGAACAGCCACTCCACCGGATGCCCGTTGATCAGCCCGGCGCCGCCGTGCACCTGCACCGCGCGGTCGGCGATGCGGAAGGCGGTTTCCGAGCTGAATACCTTGCACATCGACGACTGGGTGCGGATGTCACCGCCCGCGTCATAGCTGGCCGCGGTGGCGTACATCATGCTGCGCGCGGCATACAGCTCGGTGGCCATGTCCGCGATCATGTGGCTGACCGCCTGGAACATGCCGATCGGCCGGCCGAACTGGACTCGCGTCCGGGCGTACTCCACCGACAGGCGGAGCGCCAGCTCGGCCATACCGAGCATCGTCGCGCAGTGCAGCAGGCGGTTCAGGGTGATGCGTCCCATGGCCAACTTGAAGCCCTTGCCCTCCTCGCCAATGCGATGCGCCACCGGCACTCTCACCCCTTCCAGGATGATGTCGCCGTGGGTGCCGGGGCCGGACATCGCCTGGTAGTCGGAGACCACCTGGGCGCCTGGCGCCGCCAGATCGACGAAGAACGCCGAGATACCGTCCGCGCCCTTGCCCGGGCCGGTCACCGCCAGCAGCACGGCGAAGTCCGCGTAGGGCGCACCGGAGATGTAGCGCTTGGCGCCGTCCAGTACGTAGTAGTCGCCGTCCAGGCGCGCGCTGGTCTTGATCGCCGTGGCGTCGGAACCGGCCTCGGCCTCGGTCAGCGCGAAGCACACGGCCTTCTCGGCGCGGCACACCGGGCGCAGGAAGTGCTCGATCTGCTCCTCGCTGGCCACCCGGAACAGATGACCGACCCGTGGTGGGCCGCTCAGCTCACCCAGCACGTGGGCGGCCAGCACCGCGCCGCTGCTGGCGGCGGCCTCCTTCACCGCGCACAGGTCGGCGATGCCCAGACCGGCGCCACCCAGCGCCTCGGGCAGCATGATGGTGTAGAAACCGCGCTCGCAGGAACGCTTCCACAGGTTGCGCAGCAGCTCGCGGGAGTGCTTCTCGCCGAAGCGGATGCCCTCGCGCTGCTCCAGCGGCAGCAGCTCTTCGCGCAGGAAGCCGCGCAGGTCGTCGATGATCGCCTGCGCCTTGGCGCTGGGTTGAATCGCTTGCATGGTCATTCTCCTCAGATCCGCCGTTCCTGGTGCTGCCAGTAGGGTTCGCGCACCAGGCGGCGCACGACCTTGCCGTTGGGGTTCTTCGGCAGTTCGCGGACGAAGTCCACGCTGCGCGGTTTCTTGAAGCCGGCCAGCTGCGCGGCGCACAGTTCGATGATCCGCGCCTCGTCCAGTTGCATGCCGGGCTTGAGCACCACCACCGCCTTGACCGCCTCGCCCCACTGCTCGTCGGGCACGCCGACCACCGCCGCTTCGAAGACTTCCGGCAAGCCGTAGAGCACCTGTTCCACCTCGGTCGGGTAGATGTTGAAGCCACCGGAAATGATCATTTCCTTCTTGCGGTCGACGATGAACACGTAGCCGTGCTCGTCCACCGTGGCGAGGTCGCCGGTGAGGTAATAACCATCGTGCATGACCTCGGCGGTCAGCTCCGGCGCCTGCCAGTAGCCCTGCATGATGTCCGGACCGCGCACGACGATCTCGCCGATCTCACCGACCTTCACGTCCTCGAAGTCCTCGTTGACCACCCGCAGGTCGGTGTCGAAGTAGCAGCGACCGCAGGAGGCCAGGCGCCTGGGGTCGTCCAGCGCAGCGATGTGGTCCTGCTCGGTGAGCACGGTAACCAGCGAGCAGGTCTCGCCGGCGCCATAGCCCTGGGCGAGGATCGGCCCGAACACCTGCATCGCGCGTCGCACCAGCGCCGGAGCCATGGGCGCGGCGCCGTACATCACCAGGCGCAGGCTGCTCAGGTCGTAGGTTTCCACGCCGGGGAAGTTCACCAGGCGGTTGATCATCGCCGGGACCAGGAACAGCCGGGTGACGCGCTCGCGCTGGATGGTCTCCAGCAATTGACGGTCGTCGTAGCGCTCCACCAGCAGGTTGCAGGCGCCGGCGGCGAGCAGCGGCATGATCTGCATGCCACTGGCGTGGGTGATCGGACCGACGTGGGCCATCACGTCACCGGCGCCGGAGCGGCCAGTGGGGCTGGCGATGCTCTTGCGCACCAGCGCCTTGCGGTTGCCGACACTGAGCATGGCGGCCTTGAGCACACCGGAGCTGCCGGAGGTGTAGTGCAGCACGGCGAGCGCGTCGTCTGCCGGGTCGCAGCTGATGGGGGCATCGCTGCCGCGCTCCAGCACCTGCTCGTAGGGCACGTCGGCGCCCTCGTCCGCCAGCGGGACGATCAGCGTCAGGTCCGGCAGTTCGGCTCGGCGCTGGTGGATCAGCGTGGCAAAGGCGGCATCGGCGATCACCGCCTCGCTGCGCGAATCCTTCAGCACGCTCAACACTTCATCAGGGGCCAGGCGCGCATTGATCGGCACCTTGACCATGGCGTTCTTGTAGAGAGCGACTTCCGCCTCGACCAACTCGACACGGTTGAGCGCCAGGATCGCCACATGGGCGCCCTGCTCCAGCCCCAGTGCCAGCAGGCCGGAGGCCAGGCGGTTGGTGCGGCGTTCGAGCTCGGCGAAGGTGATGCGTTGGCGGGTGTCGACCACGGCTTCGCGGTCAGGCCAGTAAAGCGCGCTACGGCGCAGGATTTTACCCAGGTCCACTTGTTGTTCTCGTTGTCAGGGGAAACGCACGAGATGCTAAGAGCCGTATGCCGAACCCGGCCAATACCATAGGTCGATGCCGGCCATGCCGGAATGCGATGGCTGCCCGCTGTACCTGTGTGAGCGCAGGCCCTGCCGGCGAAACCCGTCACGCCGGAGTACGCTGGCAGGAATGCGACCGGGTTGACCGTCGGCCCTGCCGACGGATCGCAGGCATGGCCCGCTCCTACAGTGAGGCAGCAGCGGGGGGACCTTTCGTCCCTTGCCGCGAACAGCCAACCGTGCCGCCGGTCTTCTGATAACGCGGCGCGAAAGACGTCGCCACTGCCAGTGCTCTTACCGAGCCGCTCACGCTTAACCACTCTCGCTGGAACCGATCTGGGAGGTGCGAACGATGGGCTGCAACGAACACCGCGATCTCGAACGTTCAGAGGGTCTGCGCCGCTTGCTCGACGACGGCGTGCTGGAGGTTGACAGCCGCCAGGAGGTCCTTGCCCGCTACATTCTCAACCACGGCTTCGCTGCGCTCTCCGAGGTGCAGCAGCAGGAATTCCACGACGACCTGCTGCCGCTGCTCGATCGCCGCGACCGCAGCGAAGGGCTGATGCCCCAGGGCAGCCTGGACCCAGCCCTGGCCGATGCGTCCCTCAACGATCCGGCGATCAACGATCCGGGCAATGAAGACCCCGGTTCGCTGATCGAGATGGAAGTCGCCGAAGGCCTGCGCCCCGCGCGCGGAACGACACGCCACTGACATCGACGCCACACGCCAACGGCGGCCCTTGACCTGGAGCGCGCCATCGGCACGCTCCAGGGAAGCCGCTGACCGCGGCTATTGCTCTGGCCGCGGCACCGGTTCCTCGGGCGGCTGTTGCATCGGCACTTCCTCAGGAAAGTCCTCGGGAATCTGGCTCTCGCGGTCCGGCGGCGCTTCCTGTGGCTCCGGTTGCTGGGCGTGGGAACGGGCGTTCATGGCAAGTCTCCGGGACGCTGGCAGTCCCCATTGGGCGCGCCAGCAGGCCGGAGGTTCGGTTTTTCTACTGGGTGCCCTTCACCTGCAGCAGCAGCGACAGCAACTGCTCGCGGTCGAACGGCTTGGGCAGGCGCAGCACGGAATCGGCCAGGGTGTCCAATCGCCCGGCGTAACCGGTAGTCAGCACGCAGGTCAGCGCCGGACGGGACTGGCGCACCTGCTGGATCAGCAGCATGCCGTCCATGTCCGGCATGGCGAAGTCGGTGATCATCAGGTCGAAATCCGCTTCCTCCAACATCTGCAGGGCCACCCGCGGCGAGTCGGTCCGTGCGGCCTGGCAACCAAGGTCTGCCAGCAGCGCGCTGGTGCCGGCCAGCACCAGTGCGTCGTCATCCACCACCAGGACCCGGAGGCCAAGCGGCTCGGCCGGCTCCACCGGCGCAATGGCAGAAGGCGCGTCGTCCGGAGCCTCCGGCTCGGCCTTCAGCTTCACCGCCGGCAGCCAGATCTCGGCCGTGGTACCCAGGCCCGGCGTGCTGCGCAGCAACAGCGCGCCGCCTTGCTGCTGGGCCAGCCCGTGAACGATGGACAGCCCCAGGCCGGTGCCCTTGCCGGTCGGTTTGGTGGTGAAGAAGGGTTCGGCGGCGCGACGCAGGGTGTCTTCGTCCATGCCCTGCCCCGAATCGGTGACGGCCAGGCACACGTACTCCCCCGGCGCCAGCTTGCCGCTCTGGCGCGGCCCGACCTGCGCATTGCGCGCCGAGAAGGTGATGCTGCCGCCGCCCGGCATGGCATCGCGGGCGTTGGTAGCCAGGTTGATGATCGCCAGTTCCAGCTGGTTCTGGTCGCTCATCACGCAGTCAAGCCGCAACGGGAAGCGGGTCTCCAGGCTGATGGTCGGGCCCAGCGAGCTGACCAGCAGCTCGCTCATGTCCTGCAGCAGCGCCGGCAGTTGGATCGGCTGCGGGAACAGCCGCTGCTTGCGAGCGAAGGCCAGCATCCGCTGGGTCAACTGGGCGCCGCGCCGGGTCGCCTCCAGGGCGTTGCGCCAGATGGTCTGGGTCTTCTCGTTGTCCTTCGGCAGCTGGCGCTCGAGCAGTTGCAGCCCGCCGAGGATCACCGTCAGCAGGTTGTTGAAGTCATGGGCGACACCGCCCGTGAGCTGGCCAAGGGACTCCATCTTCTGCGACTGGATCAGCTCGTCACGGGCGCGCTCCAACTCTTCCTGGGCACGACGCTTGTCGGTGATGTCGCGGGTGATCTTGGCAAAGCCGAGCAGCTTGCCGGTGTCGTCGAACACCGGGTCGATGACGATGTTGGCCCAGAACCGCGAGCCGTCCTTGCGCATCTGCAGGCGCTCTTCCTCGTAGCGCCCCTCGGCCAGCGCGGTGCTCAGGCTGGCCTGGGGCACACCGCCCTGGCGATCCTCGTCGCAATAGAAGCAGTCGAAGCGGCGGCCGATGATCTCCTCGGGGTAGTAGCCCTTGATTCGCTCGGCGCCGGAGTTCCAGCTGGCGACGTTGCCCTCGGCATCGAGCATGTACAGCGCATAGTCGGTCACGCCATTGACCAGCAGGCGGAACTGCTGCTCGCTGCGCCGCAGGGCCGCCTCGGTCTCGTGCTGTTCGGTGCGGTCGCGGGTGATCTTGGCAAACCCCAGCAGCTCGCCCTCGGTATTGCGGATGGCATCGATCACCACATGGGCCCAGAACGAGCTGCCGTCGCGGTGCAGCCGCCAGCCTTCGCTCTCGTAGCGGCCGACCCGCGCCGCCTCGCCCAGCGCCAGTTCGGGCAAACCGGCCTCACGGTCGGCTGGCGTGTAGAAGCGCGAGAAATGTTCGCCGAGAATCTCGTCGGCGGCATAACCCTTCAGGCGCTGCGCGCCGGAGCTCCAGCTGCTGACACGGCCATCGGGATCGAGCATGTAGATGGCGTAGTCGGTCACAGCCTCGACCAGCAGGCGATAGCGCGCGTCTTCGACGAGTTGGGCAGTGCTGTCGATGGTATCGGGCATGGACTCGGGGCTCCTGGGGGCTATTTCAGCAAAGCACAGGCACGCCGAAGCGGCAGCCCAGCCGGCTGGACGGCGCGTATCGCGGCCTGGCGGCAGGCTGGGCGGACATCGTGTCACCCTCAACCGCTCGGCGGAAAGTCCCCCAGTATTTCGCGAAAGCCGTGTGCTCCGTGGTCCATGACTCAACCCCCTGCCGCTCGGCGGCAGGGCATCGTGCAACCTGCAAAGGAGACCGCGGATGAGCAACGACCCAGAGAGTTTCTCCAGTGCCTACCAGAGCGCCCTGGTGGAGGTGGCCCTGCCAGCCTTCGCCCGCGCCAGCGAGTTCGCCCGCCAGCACGGCCTGGAATGCAGCGTTGAGCTGCTGGACGGCCGCCGCGACCTGCCGGAGCTGAGCCTGAAGGCGCGCAATTCGGGCCACGATGCCGAATGCATCTGCCGCATCAGCGCCGACCCACAGACCCAGCGCCTGTGCCACGAGAACCGCTGCGGCGAAACCGAAGCCGACGTGCAGCAGGTGATCGGCTCGCTCGCCTCGCTCAACGAGATGGTGCTCGATACCCGTCTGCTGGAGTTCTTCCAGAGCTCCTTTGCCCTGCACCTGGACTATGCCACCAGCCGGCACGCCGGAGGCTTCTGGTAGGCCCTCCGGCCAGAACGACAAAGCCCCTTGCCCGGTCGTACGGGCAAGGGGCTATTTTTCGAGTCGGATCAGCCTTCGAGCTTCTGCTTCAGCGCTGCCAGGCCATCGGCGTAGATGCCGGTGAACAGTGCAGTGGCCTCGGCGTCGCTGATGCCGTCCGGGTTGAAGGAGCCGAACCACTCCACCCGCACGCCTTCGCTGCCGGGCAGCACGCGCAGGGTCGACTGGTAGTCGCGCACTGGCGCCGGCCCCTGGAGGATGGTGTAGCTGTAGCTGCGCTCGGCTTCGTTGAAGTCCAGCAGGCGTTCGATGATGGTCTCGTCCGCGACGCTCTTCAGGGTGCGTACGCGGCCACCCTCGCTGAGCGCGCTCTGCGGAATGAACGGCAGCCAGTCGGGCAGCGAGTCGAAGCCGCCGATGAGTTGCCAGACCTGGTCGATATCGGCAGTGAGGTCGATGAAAGCGTTGGCCTTGGCCATGGTGTTTCTCCCGGGGCGCTTGCCCCCATGATTCGATGATGGCGGGTGATGCGCCGGGCCGCGGGGCCCGGCGGCAGAAGGCTCAAATGGCCGGGACGGGCGCCACGGTGGCGCCCTCGGCGCCAGCGTAGGTCCCGGAGACGATGGCGTAGCGGATGCGCGACGCATCCGCCGAGTAGTGGTTGTGTGCGGACAGGCCGTCGTAGTCGACGCGGAAGCTGCGGCCGGCAAAGGCCGGCCGTGAGGCTGTGATCATCACTTGATCGCCACCGGATTGATGTTGACCTGGGTCGAACCGACGTACAGCGGCTGGCCGAGGACGAAGAGGAATTCCCAGGCCTGGTCGCGGACCAGCGCGCGGCTGTCGATCAGTTCGAGGTTATAGATGCCGCGCTTGGCCAGCAGGTACTGGTTGACCGGGAACTCGTCCTTGCCGTGCGGGTTCGGGTAGACCTCCGAGGCCCAGGTGTCACCGCCGAAGGCGACGATGCCCTGGTCGGCCAGCCACTTCGCCGCGTCCATGCCGATGCCGGGCTCGACGTCGAGGAACTGCTTGTTGTCCTTGCCGATCAGCTCCAGCCAGCCGGTGTTGAACAGCACCACGTCGCCCGTGCGCAGGGTCAGGCCTTCCTGCCTCAGCACCGCCTGGATATCGGCGACGCTGAACTCGGTGCCGCCGGGCACGATGGCCTTGCCGTAGTGCGCGGTCATGTCCAGCACCACACCACGGGTCACGAAGGGCGGGACCTTCTCGATGCCCAGCTTCTTCACGCCTTCGACGGTGACGAAATCAGCGGCCCGATTGCCGTTGTAGTAACGGTTGTCGATGCCGATGTGGCCGATGCCATTGAGCTGGGTGCCGACACCGGTCCAGGCGTTCACCAGTTCATCGTTGAAGGTGAACTTGTTCGGCCCGAGCGATTGCCCGCCCTGCTCGCCCGGCTGGATGTTGTAGAGGTGGAAACTGCGATGGCGGAAGGCCGGCAGGTTCTTGTCCACCGGCACAGCCAGCGGATAGGTCTTGCCGGTCTTCACCAATTCCACCGCCTGACGGGTCACCTCAGGCGTCAGCAGGTTGGCCGCGCCGATCTCATCGTTGGCGCCATAGACGGACGGGTACCAGTCCTCGGCGGAGGCGGTCTGTACGGCCAGCGGCAGCAAGGTGGCGTGGGTGAATGTCGCAAGGGCTTTCATGTTCGAATTCCTGTTTCTTTCAGGCAGTGATGCGGTTCAGGCGGTCAGGCGCGGGTAATCGGTGAGGCCGTGGGCGCCGCCGCCGAACAGCGTTTCGCGCTGGTGCGTGTTGAGCGGTGCGCCCAGGCGCAGGCGCTCGGGCAGGTCGGGGTTGGCGACGAAGGGCCGGCCGAAGGCAATCAGGTCTGCCCAGCCTTCGCTCAACGCTTGCATGGCACGTTCGGCGGTGTACTTGCCGGCATAGATCAGCGCGCCGGGGAACACTTCGCGCAGGCGGCGCTTGAACGCCAGCGGCATGTGCGGAGCGTCGTCCCAGTCGGCTTCGGCGATGTGGATGTAGCCCACGCCGATCTCGCCCAGCAGGCGTGCGGCGGCCAGGTAGGTGGTTTCCGGATCGGCGTCGGAACAGCCGTTCAGGGTGGTCAGCGGCGCCAGGCGAATACCGACACGGCTCTTGTCGCCGGTGCCTTCCACCAGCGCCTGGGCGACTTCAGCGAGGAAGCGCAGGCGGTTCTCCAGCGAGCCACCGTACTGGTCGGTGCGGTCGTTGGCGTTGGAGTCGATGAACTGGTTGACCAGGTAGCCGTTGGCGGCGTGCAGCTCGACACCGTCGAAACCGGCGGCCATGGCGTTGCGCGCAGCCTGGCGGTATTCGTCGACGATGGCCTGGATCTCTTCCACCTTCAGCGCACGGGGTTTCGAGGCCTGGACGAAGCCGGGCGTCCCGTCGTTTTCGGCAACGAAGACGTTGACGCCTTCAGCCTGCAGCGCCGAGGACGACACCGGCGACTGGCCATCGAGCAGGCTGATATGGCTCAGCCGGCCAACGTGCCAGAGCTGGGCGAAGATGCGCCCGCCGGCGGCATGCACCGCCTGGGTGACCTTGCGCCAGCCGGCAACCTGGGCCGGCGTGTGGATGCCTGGCGTCCAGGCGTAGCCCTTGCCCAACGGGGAAATCCAGGTGCCTTCGCTGACGATCAGGCCAGCGCTGGCCCGCTGCGCGTAATACTCGGCCATCAGCTCATTGGGCACGTCACCCGGCTGGCTGGCACGGGAGCGGGTCATCGGCGGCATGACGATGCGGTTGGGCAGCTCGAGGCCACCCAGGGAATAGGACTGGAACAGCGGGGATGCGTTGGTGGTCATGGCGGGACTCCTTCAGCGGCAAGAGGCGCGATCGGGAAGTCCGCAGGGGCGTTGGCGCAGCGCTGCGAACCACTCGATCGTTCGAATGGAAAGCAGTCTGCGGCCTTTGCCGGAGGGGATTAAGACGCCGTTTCGGCAAAATCATTTGACTCCAGCTCACGAATGCAAGCTGGATTGCTTCTATCGAAGTGAGGAAACCTTCAGCCCTGGCTGGCGATCGCCTGGGCCACCTGCAGGTCGCTCAAGGGCGATTGCGGATGCTCGTTGCGATACAGGCGCAGGGCCTGTTCCAACTGCGCGCCATGGATCAGACCGCCGGAAGCGACATAGGCCAGCGCGTCGTCGCGGGCTTTTTGATAGGCAGCGCGCGGCGACTGGCTGGTGGACCCGCTGACCGCGGCCGTACCGAGGCTGGTGCCGATGGTGAAGTGATCGGAGGAGTTGCCCTTGCCATCCATGGCATTGGCGAGGCCGGCAGCCGCCAGCAGCAACACAGCGGCGCCTTGTTTCAACATCCGCAGACCGCCGGACGCGCAGTCCAGCCCATGCGTTTCTCGGGATGCCCGGTGTGTTCGTCCTCGCGTTCCTCCAGCACCTCGAAACCATGGCGCTGGTAGAACGCCACCGCACCGGAATTGGCCGAATAGACCGCCGTTTCCAACATTGGCAGGTGAATCTTGGCATCGCTCAACAGGTGCGAGCCCAGCCCCTTGCCCTGACACTCCGGGGCGACGAACAGCGCGGCCAGTGCGCCGTCGTGCAGGCTGTAGAAGCCAATCACGCAGCCGTCGCTTTCGACGACGCGCGACGCGGCAGCGGGCAGGTAGACCTCGCGCATGTCCTGCAGGCGCTGCTGCCAGAAATCGGTATCGATGAAGTTATGGGCCTGCTGCGACGCTCGCAGCCAGATATCCAGCACCCGGTCCATGTCGTCATCGCGAAAGTCACGGATCTGCATCGGAGTCGTCTCCCGGTCTTATTAAGTGCTCATGGCGTGGCGGTCGGCATCCTCGCACAAGCGATCGCCCCTGCGCTCCCCCGCGCACTGCCACCAATCGTCGCACCTGCGCAGCCTCCAACCATGGCAAAAAAGAGCCGGCGAGCGACCCTTGCACTCAAGCACGCCGGAAGCGAACCGTCAGGTTCCACTCATCAGAATCAGGGAACGCCCGGCGCCCACGGGGTTCTCTCGAAAGGGTCCGGACAAACCGCGAATACGCGAGCCAGTGCGTCCCGCTGCCAGTGGCAGATCAGCGCCAGACGGCCAGCCCGGCCCCGCGTAATCCAACCGCAAGCAATCAAGGAGACAGTCAATGGGCAGCTATCGATGGTTCCCCACTACCCGCAACAGTGGCGTGCAGGAACTGCAGTCCCTGGTGAACGACCTGCAATCCCTGCTCGCCAGCAGCC
>CBIGPF010000138.1:0-16552 GCA_966191535.1 uncultured Pseudomonas sp.
CGGGTTCAGGCAGTGCTCGCACAGGCGCGGCAGGTACATCATGAAGGTGTTTTCGAACTGCCCGTAGATGTCCGCCTGGACCTGGTCGAAGTTGATGTCCTTGCGCCGCTTGGCGAACTCGGTACCCAGCAGCTCTTCCCAGTTCGGGCCCCATTCCACCTTGTCCATGCGTTGCCCGGAGATCAGCGAGCGCGGCCGCGCCACCGGCTGGTGGTCGCCCTGCTTGGCGCTGTGCAGGTGCTGGTAGTCGAAGGTGAAGGGTTCGTAGTAGTCGTCGATTTCCGGCAGGTCCGGGTTGGCGAAAATGTTCGCCAGCACCCGCCACTTGCCGCCGATGCGCGGGTTGATGGAACCGTCGGCGTTGCGCACCCAACCGCCGTTCCATTTCTTCTGGTTCTCCCACTCCTTGGGGTAGCCGATGCCGGGCTTGGTCTCGACGTTGTTGTACCAGGCGTACTCGATGCCTTCGCGGCTGGTCCAGACGTTCTTGCAGGTGACCGAGCAGGTGTGGCAACCGATGCACTTGTCGAGGTTCAGGACCATCCCGACCTGGGAGCGAATCTTCATTTGACGGCCTCCTGCTGATAGTCGTTGCCTTCGCCGTCGAGCCAGTCGATGCGGCGCATCTTGCGCACGATGACGAACTCGTCGCGGTTGGAGCCCACGGTGCCGTAGTAGTTGAAGCCGTAGGAAAGCTGCGCGTAGCCGCCGATCATGTGGGTCGGCTTGGGGCAGACCCGCGTGACCGAGTTGTGGATGCCGCCGCGCGTGCCGGTCATTTCCGAGCCCGGAATGTTCAGGATGCGTTCCTGGGCGTGGTACATCATCGCCATGCCCGGCCGCACCCGCTGGCTCACCACCGCGCGGGCGGCGATGGCGCCGTTGGCGTTGTACAGCTCGATCCAGTCGTTGTCGGAAACGCCGATGGCGCGGGCGTCGTCCTCGGACATCCAGACGATCGGCCCGCCGCGCGAGAGGGTCTGCATCAGCAGGTTGTCGCTGTAGGTGGAGTGGATGCCCCACTTCTGGTGCGGGGTCAGCCAGTTCAGGGCGATCTCCGGGTTGCCGTTGCTCTTCGGCGCGGCAACGCTGGCGGCGGCCTTGGTGTCGATGGGCGGGCGATAGACCATCAGGCTCTCGCCGAAGGCGCGCATCCACGGGTGGTCCTGGTAGAACTGCTGGCGGCCGGTGACAGTGCGCCAGGGGATCAGCTCGTGGACGTTGGTGTAGCAGGCGTTGTAGCTGACGTGCTCGTCTTCCAGGCCTGACCAGGTCGGGCTGGAGATGATCTTGCGCGGCTGCGCGACGAGGTCGCGGAAGCGGATCTTTTCCTCTTCCTTGGGCTTGGCCAGGTGCGTGTGGTCGCGTCCGGTGATCTTCGACAGCGCCGCCCAGGCCTTCACCGCCACCTGGCCGTTGGTTTCCGGCGCCAGGGTGAGGATCATCTCGGCGGCGTCGATGGCCGAGGCGATCTTCGGCCGGCCAGCGGCGGAGCCTTCCAGCTTGCGGTAGTTGAGCTTGCCGAGCAGGTCGACCTCGGTCTCGGTCTTCCAGGCGATGCCCTTGCCGCCGTTGCCGATGGTGTCCAGCAGCGGGCCGACGGAGCTGAAGCGCTCGTAGGTTTCCGGGTAGTTGCGCTTGACCTCGATGAGCGAGGGCATGGTCTTGCCGGGGATCGGCTCGCACTCGCCTTTCTTCCAGTCCAGCACCTGCGGCTGGGCCAGTTCGCCGGGACTGTCG
Organism: uncultured Pseudomonas sp.; assembly: GCA_966191535.1. Taxonomy (GTDB): domain Bacteria; phylum Pseudomonadota; class Gammaproteobacteria; order Pseudomonadales; family Pseudomonadaceae; genus Pseudomonas. Next base: position 1,741 of record CBIGPF010000138.1, read on the forward strand.
TGCTGCAGGGGCAGGGTGACCAGGTCGGTCTCCTCGCCCAGGTGGCCGACGCACAGGCGCGAGAAAGCCTGGGCGATGCCGTCGTAGATCTGCCAGTCGCTGCGCGCTTCCCAGGCCGGGTCGGTGGCGGCGGTGAGCGGGTGGATGAAGGGGTGCATGTCCGAGGTGTTGAGGTCGTCCTTCTCGTACCAGGTGGCGGTGGGCAGCACCACGTCGGAGTAGAGGCAGGTGGTGGACATGCGGAAGTCCAGGGTCGTCAGCAGGTCGAGCTTGCCTTCGATGGGCTCGTCCTTCCACAGCACTTCCTCGGGCTTGTGCTTGCCGGTATCGCCCAGGTCCTTGCCGAGCAGGCCGTGCTTCGTACCGAGCAGGTACTTGAGCATGTACTCGTGACCCTTGCCGGAGGAACCGAGCAGGTTGGAACGCCAGACGAACAGGTTGCGCGGGTGGTTCTGCGGGTTGTCCGGGTCTTCGCTGGCAAAGCGCAGCTGGCCGCTTTTCAACTGCTCGACGGTGTAGTCCACCGTGCTCTTGCCGGCAGCCTGGGCGGCGGCGGCCAGGCGCAGCGGGTTGATCCCCAGTTGCGGCGCGGAGGGCAGCCAGCCCATGCGCTCGGCGCGCACGTTGAAGTCCACCAGGCTGCCGCTGAAGTCCTGCGGGCGGGCCAGCGGGGAGAGCAGTTCCTTCACTTCCAGCTTCTCGTAGCGCCACTGGCTGGAGTGGTTGTAGAAGAACGAGGTGCCGTTCATATGGCGCGGCGGACGGTGCCAGTCGAGGGCGAATGCCAACGGCGTCCAGCCGGTCTGCGGGCGCAGCTTTTCCTGGCCGACGTAGTGCGACCAGCCGCCACCGCTCTTGCCGATGCAACCGCAGAGGATGAGCATGTTGATCAGCCCGCGGTAGTTCATGTCCATGTGGTACCAGTGGTTCATCCCGGCACCGACGATGATCATGGAGCGGCCGTGGGTCTTGTCGGCGTTGGTCGCGAACTCGCGGGCGATGCGGATCATCTGCGCCGCCGGCACCCCGGTGATCGCCTCCTGCCAGGCCGGGGTATAGGGTTTCATCTGCCCGTAGTCGCTGGCGCCATCGTCCTCGCCCGCGCCGCCGACGGTGGCTTGCAGGCCACGGTCGATGCCGTAGTTGGCGGCAGTCAGGTCGAACACGGTGACCGCCAGCACCTCGCGGCCATCGGCCAGCTTCAGGCGCTTGGCCGGCACGTGGTGGTAGATGACGTCGCGCACTTTCACGTTGGGGAAGTGCTGGCGCTCGATGCCGCCGAAGTAAGGGAAGGCGACCCGCGCGACTTCGTCGTGGTGGCCGAGTTGCGACAGGCGCAGGCTGATGTCCTTGCCGTCGGCGTCCACCTGCTCCAGGTTCCAGTGGCCGCTCTCGCCCCAGCGGAAACCGATGGCGCCGCGCGGCACCACCAGGCGGTCGCCGCTTTCGTCCCAGGCGACGGTTTTCCACTCCGGGTTGTTGGCCTGCGCCAGGTTGCCGTCGAAATCGCTGGCGCGCAGTTGCTTGCCCGGCACCAGGCTGCCGTCGTCGCGCGGTTCCAGCTCGACAAGGATCGGCATGTCGGTGTAGCGGCGGATGTAGTCGGTGAAGTAGGCGCTGGGTTTCTCCAGGTGGAATTCCTTGAAGATCACATGGCCCATGGCGATGGCCAGCGCGGAGTCGGTGCCCTGCTTGGCACTCATCCACTCGTCGCAGAGCTTGGAGATTTCCGCGTAGTCCGGGGTGATGGCAATGGTCTTGGTGCCCTTGTAGCGCACCTCGGTGAAGAAGTGCGCGTCGGGGGTGCGGGTCTGCGGGACGTTGGAACCCCAGGCGATGATGTAGCCGGAGTTGTACCAGTCGGCGGACTCGGGCACGTCGGTCTGCTCGCCCCACACCTGGGGCGAGGCGGGCGGCAGGTCGCAATACCAGTCGTAGAAGGACAGGCACACGCCGCCGATCAGCGACAGGTAACGGGTGCCCGAGGCGTAGGAGACCATCGACATCGCCGGGATCGGCGAGAAGCCGGCGACGCGGTCCGGGCCGTAGGTCTTCACGGTATAGACGTTGGCGGCGGCGACCAGGGTCTGCATCTCGTCCCAGTCGGCGCGGACGAACCCGCCGCGGCCACGGATGGACTTGTACTGCTTCGACTTCTGCGGGTCTTCGACGATGCTCGCCCAGGCCAGCACCGGGTCCTTGTGGGTCGCCAGCGCCTCGCGCCAGAGCTGCACCAGCGCCTTGCGCACCATCGGGTATTTCAGCCGGTTGGCGCTGTACAGGTACCAGGAGTAGCTTGCACCGCGCGGGCAGCCACGGGGCTCGTGGTTGGGCAGGTCGGGGCGGGTGCGCGGGTAGTCGGTCTGCTGGGTTTCCCAGGTGACCAGGCCGTTCTTCACGTAGATCTTCCAGCTGCAGGAGCCGGTGCAGTTCACCCCGTGGGTCGAGCGGGCGATCTTGTCGAACTGCCAGCGCTGGCGGTAGCCGTCTTCCCAGTCGCGGCTCTCGTCGCGGGTTTCGCCGTGGCCGCCGGCGAACTCCGGGGGACGCTTGACCAGGTAGCGCAGGCGGTCGATGAAGAAGCTCATGTTTCTCCTCCTAGGCAGGGCGCGCCGTCAGTCTTGGCAGCGCACCTCATTAGCAGCGCAACTCTTTCGCAACGCGACGCTTCAGCAGCGCACTTCGGCATTGCTGCGGGTGTAGAAGAACCAGGTCAGCGCGATACACAGCACGTAGAACACGATGAACCCGTAGAGCGCCCATTCCGGGCCTCCGGTGAGGTCGAACGAACTGCCGAACGATTTCGGGATGAAGAAGCCGCCGTAGGCCGCCACCGCGGAGATGAAGCCCACTGCCGCGGCGGACTCCTTCTCGCTCTGCAGCGACTGCTGCTCGGCGGGCAGACTGGGGAACAGGCGTGGCGTCACTATGCGGAAGATCGCCGGGATCATCTGCGTGGTGCTGGCATTGCCCACGCCGGAGAAGAAGAACAGCAGCAGGAACATCGCCAGGAAGCCCCAGAAGGCGCCCGGCTGGTCCTTGCCGGCGATGAAGAACAGCACGCCGCCGACGCACACGGCCATGGCGACGAATACCCAGAGGCTGATCCGTCCGCCGCCGAAGCGATCCGCCAGGCCGCCGGTGAAGGCGCGCGCCAGGGCGCCGATTAGCGGCCCGAGGAAGGCGAACTTGAGTACGTCGACGCCGGGGAACAGGTGCCCGGCCAGCAGCGGGAAGCCGGCGGAGAATCCGATGAAGCTGCCAAACGTTCCGGTGTAGAGCACGCTCATCAGCCAGGTGTGCTTGCGCTTGAAGATTGCCATCTGGTCGGCGAAGGACGACTTGGCGCTGGCGATGTCGTTCATGCCGAACCAGGCGGCGATGGTCGCGGCGATGATGAACGGCACCCAGATGAAGCCGGCGTTCTGCAGCCACAGCGGCGTGCCGGTGCTGGTCATTTGCGGTTCGCCGCCCAGGCCACCGAACACCGCCATGGTGATGCACAGCGGCACGGCGAACTGCATGACACTCACGCCCAGGTTGCCCAGCCCGGCGTTCAGGCCCATCGCCGCGCCCTTGGCCTGCTTGGGGAAGAAGAACGAGATGTTCGCCATGCTCGAGGAGAAGTTGCCGCCGCCCAGGCCGCAGAGCAGGGCGAGGATCAGCATGACCAGGTAGGGCGTGTTCGGGTTCTGCACCGCGAAGCCGATCCACAGCGCCGGCAGCAGCAACGACGCAGTGGACAGCGCCGTCCAGCGCCGACCGCCGAAGATCGGCACCATGAAGCTGTAGAAGATCCGCAGGGTGGCGCCGGACAGGCCGGGCAGGGCGGCCAGCCAGAACAGCTGGTTGGCGCTGTACTCGAAGCCCGCCAGCGGCAGCTTGGCCACCACCACCGACCAAACCATCCAGATGGCGAAGGCCAGCAGCAGGTTGGGAATGGAGATCCACAGGTTGCGCGTGGCGATGCGCTTGCCCTTGGCTTCCCAGAACGCCGGGTCCTCCGGGTGCCAGTCCTGCAACACGAAGCTGCTGGGGGTGGAGAGTTCCGGCAGGTCGCGGGACGGGTTGCTGTCGGCCCACTCCACGCGCTCGGCCATGCGGATCGCATAGTGCATCCAGGCCAGGGCGCCGGCGGCGATCAGGAACAGCAGCATGAAGCAGCTCTGCCAGATGCCGACCACATCGTTGAGCATGCCGAAGGTCAGCGGCAGCAGGAAGCCGCCCAGGCCGCCCATCATGCCGACCAGGCCGCCGACCACGCCGACGTGCTGCGGGTAATAGGTGGGGATGTGCTTGAACACCGCCGCCTTGCCCAGGGACATGAAGAAGCCCAGCACGATGATGATCGCAGCGAAGCCGATCAGCCCCAGGTGCATCGAGAACTCCACCTCGCCGCGCACGCCAGTGACCACGTAGCGGGTCGGTGGGTAGCTGAGCAGGAAGGTGCAGATCACCGACAGGCTCAGGGTCCAGTACATCACCCGGCGCGCGCCGTGGCGGTCCGACAGCCAGCCGCCGAGGATGCGGAACAGCGAGGCCGGCACCGTGTACAGCGCGGCGACGAAACCGGCGGCGGCCAGCCCCAGGCCATAGACCTCCATCAGGTAGTGCGGCAGCCACAGCGCCAGCGCGACGAAAGCGCCGAAGACGAAGAAGTAGTACAGCGAGAAGCGCCATACGCGTAGCTCGGCCAGCGGCGCGAGTTGCTCGGACAGCGGGATGGCCTTGGCCTGGCGGGTGGCAGCCTGCGGGTCGGTCTTGGCCAGCAGGATGAACAGGATGCCCATCACGCCGAGCACGATCGCGTACACCAGCGCGGCACCTCGCCAGCCGAGGGCGAGCATCAGCAGCGGGGCAGCGAGGTTGGTCAGGCCGGCGCCGACGTTACCGGCACCGAAGATGCCCAGCGCAGTGCCCTGTTGCCCCGCCTCGAACCAGGTGGCGGTGTACGCGGTGCCGACGATGAAACCGCCGCCGGCCAGGCCGACGCCCAGCGCGGCGACCAGCAGCATCGGGAAACTGTTGGCGAAGGTCAGCAGGTAGACACAGACCGCCGAGACCAGCATCAGCAGGCCGAACACCCAGCGGCCGCCGTAGCGGTCGGTCCACAGGCCGAGGAAGATGCGCGAAATCGAACCGGTCAGCACCGGCGTCGCCATCAGCAGGCCGAGTTGGGTATCGCTCAGGCCGAATTCGTTCTTGATCTGCAGGCCGAGGATGGAGAACAGCGTCCATACCGCGAAGCACAGGGTGAAGGCCAGGGTCGACAGGCCGAGGGCGCGATAGCGGTCCGCGGCTGGAATTGAAGTAGCCATTCTGAGCGCAGTCCCTTGAAGGTACCGTCAGCAACGGTTCGTTCCATCCAGCCGTAACGACGCCGGGGCAGGTCAGTGGGTACCTGCACTCGCGGGCGTTGCCATTAGCCGAATCACGGTCAGTCTTGTGGTGTCTCTGGTTATCCTGGCACCGGGCAGGTGCTGCAGAGGTCCAGCCTAGACGCAGATCAAGGGGATTTCCAAAACGAGACGGGATATTGCTGCGAACGTGCTCGATTTGACGTTTCGGCGTATAGAAAACTAAATAACGATGGCCATTAGATTGCTATTGCATGAACGGCCATGCACCGGTGATCGGCATCTGGATCGACAACTGCTGTAGGAAAGTAAAGATTCGTCCTGCGCGAGAGAACTTCTTGATCCCGCGCAGGAGGCGCGTAGCGTGGTCCGTGTATCGTGCGGCGGCGACTCGCAGCGACAGACTGCCAGCGCCTCAGGAGCCCGTGTCATGCCCGAATCGATGAGTTTCAACCGCGCGCTGGTAGAAAAGTACGACCGTCCCGGCCCGCGCTACACCTCTTATCCCACCGCGCCGCAATTCCACGGCGCCTTCGCCGCCGACGACTACCGCGCGGCGGCCCAGCGCAGCAACCATCCCGGTGACGAGCGCGGGGCCAAGCCGCTCTCGGTGTACATCCATATCCCGTTCTGCAAGAGCCTCTGCTACTACTGCGCCTGCAACAAGATCATCACCCAGAAGACCCACCGCGCCGTGGAGTACCTGGAATACCTCAAGCGCGAGATCGCCATGCAGGCCGCGCTGTTCGACGACAGCCGCAAGCTGACCCCGCTGCACCTGGGCGGCGGCACGCCCACCTACCTGACCAGCGAGCAGCTGGGCGACCTGATGGACAGCCTGCGCGAGCATTTCAACCTGGACGAAAGCGACGCCCACGAATTCTCCATCGAGGTCGACCCGCGCACCATCAGCCGCGAGCGTATCGCCGAGCTGCGTGCCCAGGGCTTCAACCGCCTGAGCTTCGGCGTGCAGGATTTCGACGAGCAGGTGCAGGAAGCGGTCAACCGCGTGCAGAGCGAGCAGCAGGTCTTCGATCTGGTCGCCGCTGCCCGCGAGGCGGCGTTCAAGTCGGTTTCGGTGGACCTGATCTACGGCCTGCCGCTGCAGACCGTGGCGAGCTTCGACACGACGTTGGCCAAGATCATCGCCCTGCGCCCCGACCGCATCGCCGCCTACAGTTATGCGCACCTGCCCGAGCGGGTACGCGCGCAGCGGCTGATTCGTCGCGAGGACATGCCGCCGCCGGAGCGCAAGCTGGAGCTGCTGGAGCTGACCATCCAGCGACTGACCGAGGCGGGCTACGTCTACATCGGCATGGACCACTTCGCCCTGCCGGATGACGAGCTCACCGTGGCCCGCAGCAACGGCACGCTGCAGCGCAACTTCCAGGGCTATTCGACCCATGCCGACTGCGACCTGATCGCCCTGGGTGTGTCGTCCATCAGCAAGGTCGGCGATACCTACGGGCAGAACGTGAAGGAGCTGTCGCAGTACTACGCGCGGATCGACGAAGGGCTGCTGCCGGTGCACAAGGGCTATCGCCTGACCGACGACGACTGCCTGCGCCGCGAAGTGATCAGCGCGCTGATGTGCCATGGCCGCGTGGACTATGCCCCGCTGGAGGCACGCCACGGCATTCGATTCGGCGAGTACTTCGAGGGATCGCTGCGGCAACTGCAGGAGCAGGCTGGCGACGGGCTGATCGAGCTGCATGACGACGCCCTGGTGCTGTTGCCCCAGGGCCAGCTGATGATGCGCAGCGTGGCGATGGCCTTCGATGCCTACCTGGGCGGCGGGCAGCAGGAGCGTTTCTCCCGCACCATCTGACGCTGGGGACCGCGGCACGAAGGCCCACCTTTCAGGTGGGCCTTTGCGTTTTCAGCGCTTAGCGGCGGTCGACCCACACGGTCTGCGCGTTGCAGAACTCGCGCACGCCGAAGTGCGACAGCTCGCGACCGAAGCCGCTTTTCTTCACGCCGCCGAAACCGACGCGGGGGTCGCTGGCGCTGTAGCCGTTGATGAACACACCACCGACGTCCAGCTCGGCGGTCATCTGCCGGGCGCGGGCGAGGTCGGCGGTGAATACCGTGGCGGTCAGGCCGAAGTCACTGTCGTTGGCCAGTCCCAGCGCGTGACGGGCATCCTTCGCGCGGATGATCGAGGCCACCGGGCCGAACAGTTCCTCGCGGAACGAGGTCATGTCCGGGGTGACGTCCGTCAGCACGGTGGGCTGGTAGAAGTTGCCCTCGCCGTCGGCCTTGCCGCCGCCCAGCAGCAGGGTGGCGCCTTCGGCCAGGGTGCGCTGCACCTGGTCGTCCAGCTCGTCGCGCAGGTCGAAGCGGGCCATGGGGCCGACGTAGGTCTGCGCCAGGGTCGGGTCGCCCATCACCAGTTCGCGGGTCGCGGCGACGAAGCGCTCGGTGAAGGCGTCGGCGATGCTGTCCTCGATGATGAAGCGCTTGGCCGCGGCACAGACCTGCCCGGAGTTCTGGAAGCGTCCGGCGACGGCCGCCTTGACGGCCACGTCGAGGTCAGCGTCGGCGAGCACGATGAAGGCGTCGGAGCCGCCCAGTTCCAGCACGCATTTCTTCAGCGCGGCGCCGGCCTGGGAACCGATGGCGGAGCCGGCGCGCACGCTGCCGGTCACGGTGACGGCGGCGATGCGGTCGTCGCGGATGGCCTGGGATACCAGGTCGTTACCAACGTTGATCACCTCGAACACACCGGCTGGGAAGTCCGCCTGCTGGAAGGCCTGCAGCATCAGGTAGGCGCTGCCCATGACGTTCGGCGCGTGCTTGAGTACATAGGTATTGCCCGCCAGCAGGGCCGGCACCGCGCCGCGCAGTACCTGCCAGATCGGGAAGTTCCACGGCATCACCGCGAGGATCGGGCCCAGCGGGCGGTATTCGATCCAGGCGCGCTCGTGCTCCACGCTGGTGGGTTCCGGGGCGAGCATCTGCGGGCCATTGGCGGCGTACCAGTCGCATAGCCCGGCGCATTTCTCCACTTCGCCACGGGCCTGGGTGATGGGCTTGCCCATCTCGGCGGTGATGGTGGCGGCAAGGGTATCGGCATTGGCTCGCAAGGCCTGGCCGAGGCGAACCAGGGCGGCAGCGCGCTGTTCCAGCGGGGTGCGCTTCCAGGTGGCATAGCCCTGGGCCGCGCGGGCCAGGGAGTGCTCCAGCGCCTCGGCCGACTCGAAGGCGTAGCTGTCGATCACCTCGCCGGTGGCGGGGTTGCGGGAGATTGCGTGGGTCTGCGGGGAGATACTCATGGCTCGCTCCTGGACGGTGGGGTGGGGAGTGAGTCCAGTGTCGCGTTGTATCATGCTTATGAAAACTGAATAATAATGACGATTATGCTCTCGTTTGGAGAATGATATGGACCTGGTCCAGCTGGAAATCTTCTGCGCCGTGGCGGCTCACAAGAGCATCGCCGCCGCTGCCCAGGCCATGCACCGTGTGCCGTCCAATCTCACGACACGGATCAAGCAGCTGGAAGCTGACCTGGGCGCGGACCTGTTCATCCGCGAGAACAACCGCCTGCGCCTGTCCCTCGCCGGGCATGATTTCCTTGTCTACGCCACGCGCATCCTGGGTCTGGTGGAAGAGGCGCGGGTGGTGGTATCCGGCAAGGAGCCCACCGGGCGCTTCCCCATCGGTTCGCTGGAAAGCACCGCGGCGGTGCGCATTCCGCGCCTGCTGGCGCGCTACCACCAGCAGTACCCGAAGGTGGAACTGGATCTCTCCACCGGGCCGTCCGGCGAGATGATCGACGGGGTGATCGCGGGCGAGTTGATCGCCGCCTTCGTCGACGGGCCGATCAAGCACCCGGCGCTGGAGGGTGTACCGGTGTTCGACGAGGACATGCTGGTGGTCGCGCCGTCACACCATGCAGCTATCCGTGGTGGTCGGGATGCGGATGGCGAGATGATCTATGTCTTCCGCGACAACTGCTCCTATCGCCACCACTTCGAACGCTGGTTCGCCGCCGATGGCGCGGCGCCGGGCGCCATTCGCGAGCTGGAGTCCTACCACAGCATGCTCGCCTGCGTGAGCGCCGGCGGTGGCCTGGCGGTGATGCCGCGCAGCATGCTGAGCAACATGCCCGGCAGCGCCTCGGTCAGCGCCTGGCCCATGGCCGGCGACTTCGCCCGCCTGAACACCTGGCTGATCTGGCGCAGCGACTCGCGTTCGCGGTCGCTGGAACTGTTCCGTCAACTGGTCGACGAGCAGGCCGCAGCGCTGGACATGGCCGGAGGCGTGGCCGCCCAGGCTTAGTGCCGCGGCAACTGGGTGAAGGTGCGTCGGGAGTCCACCGGGCCGATGCGCTCCAGGGTCCGGCGCCCCAGCAGCAGCGGGTAGAGCATGTCCTTGCGATCGCGCAGGGAGAACTCCTCGACCAGCATCTGCTCGCCGATTCGCACCTCCATCGTCACCACCGGACGATGATCGACCCCGCCGGCGCCGCGCAGCCTCACCCGGCGCACCAGCGGGCGTTCGAATTCCTGGCTGAAGGGTTCGCCGGTCTCACGATCCCGGCCGACCACGCGAAACCTTACCCATTGCTGTGTGCCCCGGCGGAAATAGCGGATTTCCCGGGCGTCCATGGACGAGGTGAGGGCGCCGGTGTCCAGCTTGGCCTTCAACGGGATCGCACCGGGATAAATCCGCGCCTCCTCGATCCAGCCGTTCACGGGGCGGTGCTCGGAACGGGCCTTCAGCGAGGCAACGAAGGTCAGGACCAGCATGGCGAGCGAGAGAGAATTCAACTCCATGGTCATTCTCCAGGGTATCGCGTGGTGGACGATTCCATGGTTGAGCCCGGAACGTTATGGCCGCGTTAAATCCAGGTCGTGGAACCATCAGTCAAATGGCTCATGGCCATCATTCCGATGAGTGGTCTGCGGCGGTGCCGACGTGCAGAAGTGCCTATGCTGTTGCGCCAGGGAGATGGGTTTCGGACAAGGCAGGGTGGCTATGGCCAGGGTTTTGCTCGCGGATTCGACACCGATAGTGCGCGATGCCTTGCGCACGCTGCTGGAGGAAATGGACCACGAGGTGGTGGGGGAAGCCGTCGACGTGCCCTCGGCGTTGAGTCGGGCGCGCGAGGGGCAGCCGGACCTGGTGATCCTCGAGCTGAACCTGCCGGGAGCCGGCGGCCTGGACCTGCTGCGCCGCCTTCGCGCCCGCGATGCACGGCAGAAGGTGCTGGTCTACAGCCGGCAGAACCCTGCGCATTTCGCGCCGTTGTGCTTCCAGGCCGGAGCCAGCGGGTTCGTCAGCAAGAGCGAAGACACCTCGCTGCTGCGCAAGGCCATCGTCGATGTGCTGGCCGGCCGCGGCCACTTCTCCCGCGAGCACATGCAGCCCGGCGGCGGGGACGTGCTGGCCAGCCTGACGCCGCGCGAACTGTCGGTGCTGCAGCTGATCGCCGAAGGGCACTCGAACGTGCGCATCGCCGAGCAGTTGCGGATCAACTTCAAGACGGTCAGCACCTATAAGGCGCACCTGCTGGACAAGCTGCATGTCGGCTCCAGCGTGGAGCTGGCCGAGATCGCCCGGCGCAACGGTCTGGTGAGTGGTTATCCGCCCGGAGCGGCGGTGGCCGAGGTGCTGCCGGTGGAGATCAGCCTGTTGCGCGAGCTGGTCGATGCGGCGCCCAACCCGATGTTCGTGCGGGGCATCGACAGCCGCCTGCTGTTCTGCAACCAGCGTTTCCTCGACTTTCACCAGGTCAGCGCGGACGAGGCGCTGGGTTCCACGCTGGCCGATAGCCCCTGGTTGCCGCCGGAATACCGGGAGACGTTGCCCGATAAGTTCCAGGGTGTGGTCGAGAAAGGCGTCCCGGTCAACGCGACCCTGCGCATCGAGTTCGCCGGCCACCACCGTGTCGTGCATGCCTGGATGGTGCCCTGTCGCAACTCCAGCGGCCAACCGACCGGCGTGCTCGGTGGCCTGCAGGACGTCACCGACAGCGAAGGCGAGCTGCTCGAATGGCGCGACCGTGCCCTGGCCGCCGAAGCGCAGTTGCACCGCGTCCGCGAGATCGGCTCGGCGACGCTGGAAGAGCTGGGCATGCGCCTGTCGGGGCTCGAACTGCACCCAGCCACGCCGGGCCTGGCTGGCGTCTTCGAGGCGCTGCGGCGGCTCAAGAGCACCGTCAATCCGCGTGAGGACCATCCCGTGCCGACGCTGTTTCCCTGCAATCTGGAGTCGGTCGTCGAGCGCTGTCTCAAGGTGTATCCCGCGTGCCACTTCGACAACCGCTGCAGCGAGCCCTTGCGCGGCTGGCTGGACGCCGAGCTGTTTGCCCATTGGATCATTGCCGCGCTGGAACTGCTCGGCGAGCCGGAGCAGGTCACGCTCGCTGCGCGTGCGGCGCGTCAGGGGCAATTGCTGGTGCGCCTGGAGATGGTCGGGCAAGGCGGCGCCAACAGCCTCATCCTCCAGCAGTACGCCTTGCGTCTGGCGCAACGGATGAATGCCCGGATGGGCGCGGAGCGGAACGCAGAGCGGCTGACCATCGACCTGGAACTGGAGCTGGCATTGGCGGCAGCCACCTGACTGGAGAAAAACTCTGATGGGCAGGCGGGAAGGACTCTGAGTTCGCTCTGGCGGTCCTCTTCCTAGCATGACGGCAACTCGAACTTCTACCGGAGTTGCCACCATGAACCTTCCCTCGAAAACCGCCGGCCGGACCCGCTCCGGCAAGCTTTCCGCCCTCGCTCTGGCCTTGCTGGTCGGCACCGGTTCGGCTCTGGCCGGCCCGGCCCAACCTGCGCCGCAGGCCCCCGCTCAACAAGGTGTACAGCCCGTCGCGCAACAGGTCGCGCAGCCCCTGGTGCTGCTCGCACACCAGCAACTGCTCGAAGGCGACCTCGCGTCGGCCCAGGCGCTGCTCCGCGAAGCCGGTGCGCAAGGGCAGGGCGGTACTCGCGCCCTGGCCGAGCAGGGCTTCATCGAGGACGCTGCCGGCCGCCACGTGCGCGCCCGGCAGTTCTACGACGCCCTCAAGGGCAGCGACCAGACCGCGGTGATCGCCTTGCCGTCGGCGGTCAATCTTGCCGCGCTGGGCCGCTTCGAGCAGGCCGGCAAGGCCTTTGCCCAGTTGCAGAAGAGCTCGCCCAATCCCCAGCTGCAGGCCTATGCCGGCTTCTGGAACCTCTGGCTGAGCGCTCGTCAGTCCAGTGACACCGGGGCCAAGCCGGCCGCCATCAAGGCTCGGGTGGAAAAGCTCGCCCGCGACATCAAGCCGGTGGACGAACACCAGCGTGCCCTGCTCGCGCTGTTCCAGGGCAAGTCCGACAGCTCCGCGGTGTTCGCCCAGATCGATGGCCTGCAGGCGCCTGACGCGGTCAAGCGTGACCTGCGCACCGAGGCCGGGCTGTTCGCCGGCGGCTACCTCGACTACGTCCGCCAGGACCATGCCGGCGCCCTGCGTCTCTACGAGCGTGCACTGCAGCAGTCGCGCCCGACGGCCATGGAACGCCCGCAACTGATCCAGTCCAGCCGCGCCCTGCAGCTGTCCTCCCGCTGATTTCCCCTTGCTGAGTCCAGGGGCAGGTCCCCTGGAAGGAGCTTTTCATGAACAGGATTTATCGTCTGGTGTGGAGCACCACGCGTCATGCGTGGGTCGCTGCTTCCGAATTCGCCACGGCGCACCGCAAGTCCGGTCGCAGTGCCCTGGTTGGCGCCGTGGCTGCATCGATGGTGTGCGCACCCGTGATGCCGGCCTTCGCGGCGACGCCGTACAAGAACGGATCTGCCTTCGAGAAAACCGTTTCCGGCAACCCCGGCCTCTACGTCAATGACGCCAGCAATGACCAGGGCTGCATCTTCGTCCACGACACCGGGGATACCGGCAGCACCGGCTGGAAATACGACAGCAACAACACCAACTGCCTGACCAGCGACAAGGCCAGCCAGACCGCCCGCGTCCTCTTCTACGGCTCCGGGGCTCGCACCGATGGCACCGACTCCCTGACCCTGGGCAACGAACTCTATGTGAACGGCGGCCGTATCGGCCTGAACAACAAGTTCGGCACCGATCCCACCAACTCCATGGCCATCGGCAACATCGGCACCGATGCCAGCGGCAACCCCACCGGCACTCGCGCTACGGCCAAGGACTCGGTGGCCATCGGCAATGATGCCGTCGCCAGCCAGCAGAACGCCATGGCGCTGGGTACCGGTGCGCAGGCCAGCGTAACCGGCGGCGTGGCCCTGGGCTCCGGCTCGGTGGCCAGCACCGTTGCTGGCCAGCCGGGCTACCTGCCCGACGGCGTGAACCCGGCCCAGGCAGCGGCCATCAACGCCACCACCAGCACCCTGGGCGCCATCGCCGTGGGCGACGCCACGACCGGCAATTACCGGCAGATCACCGGTCTGGCCGCCGGCACCCTGGACAGCGATGCGGTCAACGTGGCCCAGCTCAAGGGGGTCACCGGCCAGTTGGCCCAGGATGCCTTGCTCTGGGACCCGACCGCCAACGGCGGGCAGGGCGCGTTCAGCGCCAACCATGGCGGCAATGGCCGGAGCAAGATCACCAACGTGGCCGCCGGCGACGTCAACGCCAGCTCCAGCGATGCGGTGAACGGTTCGCAGCTGTACCAGACCAACCAGAACGTCACCAACGTCGACAACCGCGTGAGCAACGTCTTCGGTGATGACAGCACCACCAACATCCAGCAGAACGGCCGCGGCATCCGCTACGTGCGGACCAACGACAACGGCCTGTCGGTAACGGATGCCTACGCCAAGGGGCAGGGCTCTACGGCAGTCGGCTACGAGGCCACTGCTTCCGCAGCCGATGGCCTGGCAGTGGGCCGCGGCGCCCGGAGCGACAGCGTGAGCGCCACCGCCATCGGTGCCGGCGCCAAGGTCGATGCGCTGTCCAGTCAGGGCCTTGCGGTCGGCAACAATGCCCTGGTGCAGGGCACCAAAGGGATCGCCATCGGCAACGGTGCGCAGACCCTGTCCAACGACGCGCTCACGCTGGGTAATGGCGCAACGGTCAACCACGGCGCCACCGACAGCCTGGCACTGGGCAACAACAGCCAGGTTGCCACGGACGCCAACAAGGCCACCGCGCTGGGCTACGGTGCCACTGCTCAAGCCAGCGGCTCCATGGCGCTGGGCGAAAGCTCGGTGGCCGGTGCGGCGAATTCCGTCGCCCTGGGCAGCGGCGCGGCGGTGAACGGCATCGGTTCAACCGGCAGCCTGGCACTGGGGCAGGGCAGCAGTGTCAGCGGCGCCAACTCGACGTCGCCCGGTGCCATGTCCGTGACCGCGAGGAGCGTCGTTCCGCTGCCGACGAGGTCGAGCGTGCCCGACGAGAACGTCAGGTTCTCGTCGACCGAGTCCGTGAACAGGGCCATCGAAGACCCCCACACCGCTGCAACGAGCACGCCGGCGGAAACCGCCACGCGAGCCCTCGTGAACCGTCCCATCTG